>NZ_JAPCJC010000003.1:0-336737 GCF_027707805.1 Aeromonas sp. QDB20
GCGCGGCGACGTGTTGAGCTAACCCATACTAATTACCCGTGAGGCTTAACCATACAACACCCAAGAAGTGTTCGAAGACTTGTAGCAGATACCGAGAACGAAGAATTAAATCAGCTTTTTCAGATTGAAGATTTTTGCCTGGCGGCAATAGCGCAGTGGAACCACCTGACCCCATGCCGAACTCAGAAGTGAAACGCTGTAGCGCCGATGGTAGTGTGGCATTCGCCATGCGAGAGTAGGACACTGCCAGGCACC
Organism: Aeromonas sp. QDB20; assembly: GCF_027707805.1. Taxonomy (NCBI): domain Bacteria; kingdom Pseudomonadati; phylum Pseudomonadota; class Gammaproteobacteria; order Aeromonadales; family Aeromonadaceae; genus Aeromonas; species Aeromonas sp. QDB20. Next base: position 256 of record NZ_JAPCJC010000003.1, read on the forward strand.
CAATTGAAGAAGCCCGCTCATCTGAGCGGGCTTTTTTATTGCCTGAAATTCAGCTTGATTCATGTTTGACTGCTGTTCTTCGATGCATGAGCAGTGCCTGTCTCACACCTTATTCCCCACTCGGCTCTCCTCTGCCGAAACCCGGCGTCAGAGCTGCAATTAGGGTTGTATCTGCTTCATAACTCGGTAGAGTAAAGGGCATCTTGGGTTGGCCCGTACTCTCTCATGCTCGTTTCTCTGGTACGGATGCAACTTGGCCTGCTTTTATCAACCTTACGTCAGTGGTATCGATATGGAACAAGTAAACAAGTCCACCTTCAGCGATGTACTGGAATATGTGCGTATGTCCCGTCGTCAGAACAAGCTCAAGCGTGAAATTGCAGACAATGAGAAGAAGATCCGTGACAACCAGAAGCGGGTGCTGCTGCTCGACAACCTGAGCGATTACATCAAGCCTGGCATGAGCATCGATGAGGTTCAGGCCATCATCGCCAACATGCGCGCCGACTATGAAGAGCGCGTTGATGATCACATCATCAAAAACGCCGAGCTCTCCAAGGAGCGTAAAGACCTGAGCTCCAAGCTCAAGGCGATGAGCTCCAGCAAGTAAGCTCGCTCATTATTCTCCCAAAACACCGGCCCATGGCCGGTGTTTTGCTTTCTGCCATCAGCTCGGATCTCTCGCCGCTCTGCAACAATCGGCTCCCCTTTTCATGATCGCCCTGTTACCATCACTACAAAGCGGTCAATAGATTTCAAGCCATTGACTTGAAACGACTAAGCTTGAGTGAAACACAATAAATTGCGCAACCATGGTGGGGCTGATATGGGCGCATCAGAACAGACGGATTTGAACAAAGTGGCATATCAGGATTCATCTGTCCCAAGCGCGGACGGGAAGTACAAGCGCAAGCGTCGTCCCTGGTGGCGCTGGCTGTTCTGCTTTCTCTTTTTGCTGTGCCTGGCCGCCGTGATTGCTCTGGTGGGCTATGAGATGCAGACGTCGCGCCTGCAGTCGCAGGAGATCTCCCGCTATGCCGCCAAGCTGACCTATCAGGTCGAGCCCGGTCTCAGCAAGCAGATTGCCTTCCCCGAGGATGGCCCCTTCGACAAGCGGCTGGGTTATGTGCTGCTGCCCATGATGCAGGAGCGTCTGCTGCAGCGTGGCTATCAGGTCAGCGAGCAGGTGCATTTCTCCGATGCCTTGTATGACTACGCCAGCCGCGGCTTCTTCGTCCCCTATACCGAGAAGGTTCAGGCCGGTCTGACCCTGCATGATTGCCGGGCGGAACCCTTCTATCAGTTCAAGTATCCGACCCACTATTATCCGGACTTTGCCTCCATCCCGCCGCTGGTGATCCAGTCGCTGCTGTTCATCGAGAACCGCGATCTGCTCAGCAATGAGCATCCGCTGGCCAACCCGGCCGTGGACTGGCCCCGTTTTGCCAAGGCGGCCATGTCCCAGGTGGGCAAGGCGCTGGATATGCAGGATCAGTCGGCCGGCGGCAGTACCCTGGCGACCCAGGTCGAGAAGTACCGCCACTCGCCGGATGGCCTGACGCTCTCCCCCACCGAGAAGATCCGCCAAATGGCGTCCGCCAGCGTGCGGGCTTACCGGCTTGGGCCGGAGACCCTGGAGGCACGCAAGCTGGTTGCCTGGGCCTACCTCAACTCGGTGCCACTCTCGGCGGCCCCCGGTTATGGCGAGGTGCACGGTCTGGGTGATGGCCTCTGGGTCTGGTTCGGTGCCAATGTTGACGAGGTGAACCGGCTGCTGGATCCCGCTCGCAACCAGGATGCCTCGCTGGCGGAGCAGGGGCTGGCGCTGCGTCAGGTAGTCTCGTTGATGATTGCCCATCGCCGCCCCTCCTATTACCTGGCTCAGGGACGAGAGGCTCTGGCCACTCTGACCGACAGCTATCTGCGCCTGTTCGTGCAGGAAGGGATGATCACGCCGCCGCTGATGGAGGCTGCGCTGAAGGCCAAGATCACCTTCCGTGATTTCCTGCAGTCCCCCGCGGTGACCAAGGTCAACAACAACAAGGGGTTGCAGGTTGCCCGTACCCGTCTCAGCCGTCAGCTCGGGGTGCAGCTCTACGATCTGGATCGGCTCGATCTGACGGCTGACACTAGCCTCAACATGCCGCTGCAAAACGAGGTTTCCCATTACCTGCAACAGTTGGCTGATCCGACGTTTGCCGCTCAGGTCGGCCTGTTTGGTGAGCGCCTGCTCTCGCCGGAGAAGACGGGGGATGTGAAGTACAGCTTCACCCTGTTCGAGAAATCGCCGCAGGGCTTCAAGGTGCGGGTGCAGACCGACAACACGGATCAGCCGTTCGACATCAACGAGGGCAGCAAGCTGGAGTTGGGCTCTACCGCCAAGCTGCGGGTGCTGACCACCTATCTGGAGATCGTCTCCGAGCTGCACGACAGTTATGCCGGCATGTCGGCCGAGAGCCTGCGCAAGATTGAGGTGTCGGATCAGGACAACATCAGCCGCTGGGCCGTATCTTACCTGATGACTGCCAAGGACAAGAGCCTGCCCCCGATGCTGGAGGCTGCGCTGGATCGCAAGTATTCCGCCAGCCCGAACGAAGGGTTCTTCACCGGTGGCGGCATGCACACCTTCAACAACTTCCGGCGCGAAGACAACGGCCGCATTCCGGCCATTCGCGACGCGCTGCGCGAGTCCATCAACCTGCCGTTCGTACGCTTGATGCGCGATATCGTTCGCTACAGCCTCTACCGGGAGGGCAACCGCGCCCAGCTGCTCAAGGATGACAAGGATCCGCGCCGCACCGAATATCTGGCCAAGTTTGCGGACAAGGAGGGGCAGACCTATCTGCTGCGCTTCTGGCGCAAATACCGTGGCAAGACTCCGGAGGAGCAACTCGACACTTTCCTGGATGGCCTCAAACCCAGCGCCGTGCGCCTTGCCGCCGTGCACCGCTACCTGATGCCGGATGCCTCGCAGGAGACCTTCGCGGCCTTCCTGGCCAAACGTCTGCCGCGGGAGAAGCTGAGTGAGCGGCGCATCGAGCAGCTCTACACCAGCTATGGTCCCGGCAAGTATTCGCTGCCGGATCAGGGCTATATTGCCCGGGTACACCCGCTGGAGCTGTGGCTGCTCTCCTATCTCAAGGAGTTTGACAAGGCCACCTTCGCCGATGCCGTCGAGGCGAGCCGGGACGAACGGCAGGAGGTCTACAGCTGGCTGTTCAAGACCCGGCACCGCAGCGCCCGCGACAGCCGGATCCGCACCATGCTGGAGGTCGAGGCCTTCCTCGATATCCATCAGCGCTGGGCCAGACTGGGCTATCCGTTCGATCACCTGGTGCCGTCGCTGGCGACCGCGCTGGGCAGTTCGGGCGATCGCCCTGCCGCGTTGGCCGAGCTGATGGGGATCATCCAGAATGGCGGCATCCGCGCGCCGACCCTGCGCATCGAGCACCTCTCGTTTGCCAAGGGTACGCCATTCGAGACCGAATTCACGCCAGCGCAGACCGAGGGAACCCGGGTATTGCCGGTCGAAGTGGCCACCGCCCTGCGCAACGCGTTGTCGAAGGTGGTGGAAGGGGGAACCGCCAGGCGCATCGCCGGTGCCTTCGCCCTGCCGGACGGCACAGTGCTGCAGATGGGGGGCAAGACGGGGACCGGTGACAACCGGATCGAGACGGTGGGCCGCTACGGCAACGTGACCAGTTCGCTGGCCCGCAACCGGACCGCCACCTTCGTCTTCTACATCGGGGATGATCACTTCGGCACCCTGACGGCCTATGTGCCCGGCAGCCAGTCTGACAAGTTCCGCTTCACCTCGGCCCTGCCGGTACAGGTGCTCAAGGGGATGGCGCCGCTGCTGATGCCCTATCTGCAACCGGAAACCCACACCCAGTGCGTAGCGGGTAACTGACCCTTCACGCCATGAAAAACGGGGCCGTATAGGCCCCGTTTCATTTTGTGTTGACCGCCGCCTGTCGGCGAACGTGAGTCATCACTTACAGCAGATCTTCGATCTCGCCGCGCAGATACTGGTACATCTCGCGATAGGCCACCGGCGGCTTGTTCAGCTCCCGCTCCTTGTTGGCGGTGCGGATCAGCTGGCGCAGCTTCTGGCGGTCCAGCTCGTGGAACTGGGACATCAGCTCGTTGAGGGCGCTGTCGCCTTCGTTGATCAGCCGCTCGCGCCACTGTTCCAGCCGGTGCAGGCGGGCGTTGACGGTGGAGTGGCGATTCTTGATGATGGAGAGCGCCTCGACGATGGGCTCCACATCGCGGCTGCGCATCAACCGGCCGATGAACTGCAGGTGGCGGCGGAAAGACTCGTCCTTCTTCGGCTTGAGCTTGCGGCCCAGTTCGACCGCTTCGGCCAGCTCTTCATCCAGCGGGATCTTCTCCAGTTCGCTGTGGCTGAGGGAGACGATCTCTTCCCCCATCTTCTGCAGCGCCTCGGCATCACGCTTGAGCTGGCTCTTGCTGGGGCCCCAGTCTTCCCACTCGTTGTCGTCTTGATATTGACTCATCGGTCTCTTGATTCCTGTCATTCACGTTTGGCGGATATGTTACCAGCTTCTCCCGCTGGGCGCAGGGGTCTGATATGCTTAGCCCCTTTCCTTCCTTCATACAGATGTGAGTTATGGATCAGCAAGACCAAATCCGCCAGGATCAAGCCCATCTCGAGGCCGTGGTTGCCGAGGCCCTGGATATCGCCAAGGGACTGGGCGCCTCGCTGGCCGAAGTCTCCATCAGCAAACAGACCGGGTTGTCGGTCAACACCCGCGGTTGTGAACTGGAAAGCATCGAATTCAACAAGGATGGCGCGCTCGGCATCGCCGTCTATCGCGATGGCTGCAAGGGATCCTCGTCCACCACGGATCTGAGCCCGTCAGCCATTCGCGCCGCCGTGGAAGCGGCCATGGAGATTGCTCGCCATACCTCCCCTGATGAGTGCGCCGGTCTGGCAGATGCAGATCTGCTGGCCTGGAACGCCCCGGATCTGCAGCTGTGCCACCCGGTCGCGCTGGATCCCCAATATGGCATCGAGCTGGCCACCGAGTGCGAGCGGTTGGCGCTGGGGCGCGATGCCCGTATCAAACACTCCGACGGCGCTGGTTTCTCCAGTCACCTCGGCATCAAGGTCTATGGCAACAGTCATGGCTTCGTCAAAGGCTATGCCGCCTCGCGCAATTCCCTGAGCTGCGTGTTGATCGGCGAGCAGGACGGCGACATGCAGCGTGATTACGGTTACTCCTCCAGCCGTACCCTGGCGGGCCTCTGGAGCCCGCAGCGCATTGCAGATGAGGCGGTGGAGCGCACCGTCTCCCGCCTCGGTGCCCGCAAGATCGCCACCCGCCATGCACCCGTGCTGTTCCATCCCGATACGGCGGCCGGTCTGTGGGGTCATCTGGTGATGGCCATCAGCGGTGGCAATCTCTATCGCAAGTCGAGCTTTCTGCTGGACAAGCTGGGCAAGCAGATCCTGCCCGAGTGGCTCACCATCCAGGAATTCCCCCACCTGCTGGGAGGGCTCGCCAGCACCCCGTTTGATGGGGAAGGGGTGCTTACCCGCGACATGGACATAGTGCGCAATGGCGAGCTGATGAGCTGGCTGCTCACCTCCTACTCCGCCCGCAAGCTGGGGCTGACCAGCACAGGCCACGCCGGCGGCATCCACAACTGGCAGGTCTCCAGCACCGGTCAGGATTTCAATGGCATGCTCAAGGAGATGGGCACCGGCCTGCTGGTGACCGAGTTGATGGGGCAGGGGGTAAACATCGTCAATGGTGACTACTCCCGCGGCGCCGCCGGTTTCTGGGTCGAGAATGGCGAGATAGCCTATCCGGTCGAGGAGATCACCATCGCCGGCAACCTGGCAGAGATGTTCAGCCACATAGTGGCGGTGGGTAGCGACGAGGATGAGCGCTCCAGCCTCAAGACAGGCTCGGTGCTGGTCGAGAACATGAAGCTGGCGGGACACTGACCCCACCATCCCGCCGATCCGCGCTCATGAAAAAGGCCCCTCGCTATGCGAGGGGCCTTTTTGTATCGGCTTTGCTCAGGGGCAGCAATCAGCCCTTGATGCGCTCGATGCGGCCGCCGAGGCCTTGCAGCTTCTGCTCGATGTCTTCGTAGCCACGGTCGATGTGGTAGATGCGATCGACTATGGTAGAGCCTTCGGCCACGAAGCCGGCCAGCACCAGACTGGCGGAGGCGCGCAGGTCGGTTGCCATCACCTGGGCACCCTTGAGTTGCTCGGTGTCGCGGCAGATGGCCACGTTGCCCTGCAGTTCGATGTCGGCGCCCATCCGTACCAGCTCGGGCACGTGCATGAAGCGGTTCTCGAAGATGGTCTCGGTGACCATGCCGGTGCCCTTGGCCACCGCGTTCAGCACGGTGAACTGGGCCTGCATGTCGGTCGGGAAGGCCGGGTAGGGAGCAGTCTTGATGGTGACCGGCTTGAGGGTACGACCGGTCATGTCGAGGGTAATCCAGTCTTCACCCTTCTCAATCAGGGCACCGGCCTCTTCCAGCTTGACCAGAACCGCTTCCAGCAGGGACGGGTCGGTGTTGCGGCAGGTGATCTTGCCGCCGGTGACCGCGGCGCCCACCAGGAAGGTACCGGTTTCGATACGATCCGGTTGCACGCTGTAGTTGCCGCCGTGCAGACGCTCGACACCGTCGATGATCAGGGTGTCGGTGCCCGCGCCCTGGATCTTGGCGCCCAGCGCGTTGAGGAAGTGGGCCAGATCGACCACTTCCGGCTCGCGCGCAGCGTTTTCGATCACTGTGCGGCCGTCAGCCAGGGTGGCGGCCATCATCAGGTTTTCGGTACCGGTGACGGAGACCATGTCCATCAGGATGTGGGCACCCTTCAGGCGACCGTCGACGCGGGCCTTGATGTAACCCTCCTCGATGACGATCTTGGCGCCCATCAGCTCCAGACCGTGCACGTGCAGGTTGACCGGACGGGCACCGATGGCGCAGCCGCCGGGCAGGGAGACGTCAGCCGCGCCAAAACGGGCGGCCAGCGGGCCCAGCGCCAGGATGGAGGCGCGCATGGTTTTCACCAGCTCGTAGGGGGCGACGTGGTTGTTCACGGCGCCGGTCAGCACGGTCACGTTGCCGTTCACCTTGGTGGTGGCGCCCAGCATCTCCAGCAGCTTGATGGTGGTCCCTACGTCTTTCAGACGCGGCACGTTGGAGAGGTGGATCTCCTCGTCACACAGCAGGGTGGCGAACAGGATCGGCAGAGCGGCGTTCTTGGCGCCAGAGATGGTCACTTCGCCGTTGAGAGTACAACGACCATCGATCTTGAATTTGTCCATTTACGTTTGATACCAAATCAGGAGGGCAGTAGAAATTTACGTTCGCGTTTCCACTCGGCATCGGTAAAGGCCTTGATGGAGAGTGCGTGAATGGCGTTGCTGGCGATCTTGTCCATCAGCGGGGCATAGATGGCCTGCTGCTTCTTGACCCGGCTCATGCCGTCAAACATGTCACCGACGGCGATCACTTGGTAGTGACTGCCATCCCCTTTGACATGGACTTCGGACAATGGCAGAGCCTCGAGGAGTATCGCTTCAATTTCAGAGACTTGCATTATGCGTCCTCAGTTGTGAGCGGGGTTGATTGAAACAATCCGGCCACTCCGTAGAGGTTGGCCAGGGTATAGAAATCAGCGGAGGCGCCCACCAGTTGCGGTGTGGCGCCTCGTGCCAGAGCGGCTTTGGCCCATTTGACCAGCAGGGCCAGCCCGGCGGAATCCAGCGTGGTCACATCGCCGAGCTCGAGCAGATCTTCCTGCCACCAGTCGGCCCGCCGTTGCCACAGCTCAATCACCTGAGCCGCTTGCAGCTCGCCGCTCAGTCTCATGACTTGAGCACCAACGGCTTGGCATTGTGGGCGCGCAGCTGGGCGATCACCGCATCGATGCCGTTCTGGCGAATGAGGCCACCCAGCTCATTCTGTTTGGCAGAGAGCAGGCTGATCCCCTCGGCGACCATGTCGAAGGCTTTCCATTCTCCGGTCTTGTTGTTCTTGCGCAGCTTGAACTCGAGGAAGATGTCCGGCTTGCCGGCCTCTTTCACGCTGACGTTGACGGCGGTGATGTTGCTGTCACCGGCGGCCTTGCCCGGCTCGACCTTGACGGTCTGCTTGTCGAAATGGGCCAGGGCGTCGGCGTAGGAGCTCACCATGTACTCGGTGAACACCTCAACGAAGGCGTCACGCTGGGCCGGGGTGGTCTGCTTGATCTGGTTGCCGAGCACCTTGTAGGCGGCGAAGCGGTTGTCCACGTAGGGCAGCAGCTCTTCGCGGATGATCACCCGCAGGTGATCCGGGTTGCTCTTCACCTGAGCCTGATCGGATTTCAGGCGAGCGAAGGTCTGCTTGGCAGCCTGATCCACCAGGGCGTAGGGGTCGGTGGCGTCGGTGGCTTGCGCGGTCAGGGAAAACAGCATGCTGGTCATCAGGCCCAGCAACAGGGCGATCTTCTTGAACATGGTTACTCCTTACTTGCTGTCTGACTTGGTGTCGGAAGACTGGCTGTAGAGGAATTTGCCAATCAGGTCTTCCAGCACAATGGCGGATTTGGTGTCTTCAATCATGTCGCCATCCTTGAGCATGCTGGTGCCCATCTCCTCATCGGTAAAACCGGGTACCAGGCCGATGTACTGCTCACCCAGCAGGCCTGAGGTCAGGATGGAGAGGGTGCTGGTCTCGGAGAACTCGCCGGCGCTCTTCTGCATCTGCAGGGAGACGACCGGAACCTGGCTCTTGGCGTCCAGGCTGATGTCGCTGACCCGACCGACCACCACGCCGCCCACCTTGACCGGAGAGCGTACTTTCAGGCCGCCGATATTATCGAAATGGGCGCGCAGGGTATAGGTTTCTCCTTCCGGTTTGAAACTCAAACCGGCCACTTGCAGTGCCAATGCCAGAATGGCACCGATGCCGGCCAGCATGAAGGTGCCAACCAGGAATTCTACTTTGCTGAACTTCATCTTTACCTTATCCAAACATGACTGCGGTGAGTATAAAATCCAGGCCGAGCACGGCCAGGGAGGAGTGGACCACGGTACGGGTCGTGGCCTGACTGATCCCGGCCGAGGTCGGCTTGGCATCATAACCGTTAAAGAGCGCAATCCAGGTGACCACCAGGGCGAAGATCAGGCTCTTGATGGCGCCCTGCATGATGTCATCCTGCCAGTCGACGGAGGCCTGCATGGCGGACCAGAAGCCCCCCTCATCGACCCCCAGCCAGTCCACCCCGACCAGCTTGCCGCCAAAGATGCCGATCAGGCTGAACATGAAGGCCAGCAGCGGCATGCTGATGACCCCGGCCCAGAAGCGCGGTGCCACCACCCGACGCAGCGGATCCACCGCCATCATCTCGAGGCTCGAAAGCTGCTCGGTGGCCTTCATCAGACCGATCTCGGCGGTGAGGGCGGAGCCCGCACGACCGGCAAACAGCAGGGCGGTCACCACCGGGCCCAGCTCCCGCAGCAGGGAGAGGGAGACCAGCGGGCCCAGGCTCTGCTCGGCGCCAAAGTCCTTCAGGACGTTGTAGCCCTGCAGCGAGAGCACCATGCCAATGAACAGGCCCGACACCAGAATGATGGCGACTGACTGCACCCCGACCACATAGAGCTGCTGTACCAACAGCGGAAAGTGCTTGCGCGGCGCGGGTTTGCCCGCCAACGCGTGAAACAACATGATGGTGGCGCGGCCGATGGCGCTGATGAACCGCACCCCGCTTCGCCCCAGTTTGCTTACCTGGCTTGTCAACATCAGAGATCCTGTAGCAGCTCGCCTGCCGGAAAATGAAACGGAACAGGACCGTCGGGCAGTCCCTTCAGGAACTGCTCGACCTCGGGATTGTGCTCCTCGCGCAGCTGGGCCGGCGTGCCGTGCGCCACAACCTTGCGGTTGGCGATGATATAGGCGTAGTCGGCGATGCTCAGCACCTCCTTCACGTCGTGGGTGACGATGACGGAGGTGATACCGAGGGCATCGTTCATATCCTTGATGAGCTTCACCAGCACCGCCATGGTGATGGGATCCTGGCCGACGAACGGCTCGTCATACATGATGAGGTCCGGATCCAGCGCGATGGAGCGGGCCAGCGCTGCGCGTCTGGCCATACCGCCGGAGAGCTCGGAGGGCATCAGCTTTGCCGCGCCGCGCAGGCCCACCGCCTGCAGCTTCATCATGACGATGGTGTGGATCAGCTCTTCTGGCAGGCCGGAGTGCTCGCGCAGCGGGAAGGCCACGTTGTCGTACACCGTCATGCCTGTAAACAGGGCGCCGCTCTGGAACAGCATGCTCATCCGCTTGCGCACTTCGTACAGGCGCGAGCGGGAGAGGGTGGGGATATCTTCCCCGTCAAACAGGATATGACCGGACTCGGGCTTGAGCTGGCCGCCGATCAACCGCAGCAAGGTGGTCTTGCCGATGCCGCTGGGGCCCATGACCGCAGTGACCTTGCCACGGGGAATGGTCAGGTTTATCCCGTCGTATAACAGCCGATCTCCGTGACTGAAGGTCAGGTCGGAGATGGTGATCAGGTCATCGTTCAAACAATTGTCCATCCGGTGTAAATGAAGAGCGAATTTTATGGGCTAGTCTAGGTCTAAGCAACAGCAAGGAACAACTATTGAACAGTCTGCCCATCCAGACGCGCGACAGTTTTTTGTAACCAATTGTCTCTCTTTTACGCCCAAGAAGTATCCGATTCGCTTATCTCGACAGACTTTTTTATAATCCCGCAGCAAATTTCAGCCCGGAGCTGTGCCTTTATGTCTGTAAAGTCTGAAAAAGTGTCTGAACTGTTCGATTTTCGTCGCAGCGCCCGTACCGTGCTGGACATCGAGAAACAAGCGATTGATGGACTCTACCAGTACCTGAACGATGCCTTCGATCAGGCGTGCGAGATGATACTGCGTTGCAGTGGCAAGATAGTGGTCACCGGCATGGGCAAGTCAGGTCATGTCGGAAGCAAGATAGCTGCGACCCTGGCCAGCACCGGCACGCCCGCCTTCTTCCTCCATCCGGGTGAAGCCAGCCACGGCGATCTGGGGATGATCTCCGGCGGTGATCTCATTATCGCCATCTCCAACTCCGGTGAGAGCGACGAGATCCTGGCCCTGCTGCCAGTACTCAAGCGCCGCGGCATTCCGCTCATCTGCATGACCGGCAACCCGGCCTCCACCATGGCAAAAGAAGCCAACGTGCACCTGTGCATCAAGGTGGAGAAGGAAGCCTGCCCGCTGGGGCTGGCGCCGACCTCCAGTACCACAGCGACCCTGGTGATGGGCGATGCGCTGGCGGTGGCCCTGCTGGAAGCCCGCGGTTTTACCGCCGACGATTTTGCACTCTCTCACCCGGGCGGGTCGCTCGGCAAGCGCTTGCTGCTGCGAGTCGGCGATCTGATGCACAGCGGCGAGCTGTTGCCCCAGGTGGGGATAGATGCCACCATCAGCCAGGCACTGCTGGAAGTGAGCCGCAAGGGACTCGGCATGACGGCGGTGGTTGATGGCAACGGCGTGCTGGCCGGCCTGTTCACCGATGGCGACCTGCGCCGCATTCTGGATCTGCAGGTGGATATCCATCACACCCCGATCAGCCGCGTCATGACGGTGAACTGTGTTACCGTGGGACCAGAGATGATGGCGGCCGAGGCCGTCAAGCTGATGGAAACCAGAAAGATCAACGGATTACTGGTCGTGGATGGCGACAAGCGCCCGCTGGGGGCCTTCAACATGCACGACCTGCTGAAAGCCGGAGTAATTTGATGCAAAACGTACCGACCCTCTATGGTCCGGTGACGCGCAGCCAGTTTGATCAGGCGGCGCAGATCCGCCTGCTGGTGTGCGATGTGGACGGGGTGCTCTCCAACGGCCTCATCTACATGGGAAATGACGGCGAAGAGCTGAAAACCTTCTGCACTCGCGACGGCGCCGGTATGCGGGCGCTGCTCAATGCCGGCATCGAGATTGCCATCATCACCGGGCGCAACTCCCGCATCGTCAGCGATCGGATGAAGAGCCTGGGGGTGCAGCACCTGGTGCAGGGGGCGGATCAGAAGCTGCCCCACTTCGAGGCGCTGCTGGCCAAGCTGGGGCTGGATGCATCGCAAGCAGCCTATATGGGAGATGACACCATCGATCTGCCGGTGATGCAGGCCTGCGGCCTCGGCATTGCCGTGGCCGACGCCCATCCGCTGGTGCTGGCGCGCGCCGACATGGTGACCCGGCTGGCCGGTGGGGTGGGGGCGGTGCGCGAGGTGTGCGATCTCATCCTGCAGGCTCAGGGGCTGGGTGATTATCAGCCTGAGGCCTCGGTATGAGCAGACAGACCCTGTTGTTTGCCCTGCTGTTTCTAGTGGCGCTGGCGGCCTGGCAGCTCGGCGATATCGAGCTGGCGCCGGAGCCGACTACCAAGGTGGAAAATTATCAGCCGGACTTCACCGCCAAGAATCTGGTGACGACCCGCTTCAATGCCGAGGGGATGCGCACCGAGCGACTGGAGTCCCGCTATGCGGAGTATTACCAGATCCTGGAACAGGCCACCTTCGACAAGCCGGTGGTCTACATGTTCGACAAGCAGGGCGAAGCCGAGTGGAAGGTCAACGCCGAGACCGGGGTGCTCAACACCGATGACAACGTGATCCTGCGGGACAAGGTGCATCTGGACGGTCTGCTGCCGACCTCCTTCATCTCCACGCTGGATACCCCCTATCTGGAGCTGGATCTGGTGACCCAGAACGTGAGAAGCAATCAGCAGGTCAGCATAGTGGGTAAGGACTTCCAGACCGAGGGCGTTGGCCTGAAGGGTCATCTGGAACGCAAATATTTCGAATTACTGGATCAGGGCCATGCCATCTATTTCAATGAAAAACGCTAATCTGGCCCTCGCGGCCCTGCTGCTGTGCGGCACCGTGAGCGCCAAAGAGTCCGACTTTGCCGAGAAGGTCTATGTGGACGCGGTCAAGCAGGTGGCCGAGCTGCAGGACAACCGCATCACCTTCGAACAGGATGTGACCATCACTCAAGGTTCCATCAAGATCAAGGCCGACAAGGTGGTGGTGATCCGCTCCGGCGAGAAGGGGGCCGAGGTGATGACGGCCTATGGCAAGCCAGCCACCTTCTTCCAGATCCTGGACAACGGCAAGCCGGTCAATGCCCACGGCAACAGCATCCGCTATGAGCTCAAGAACCGGCTGGTGACCATCACCGGCGATGGCCAGCTCAAGCAGGAAGACAGCCAGGTCAATGGCGATCTCATTCGCTACGACATCGTCAAACAGAAGATGGTTGCCGAGAGCAAGACCCCGAACCAGCGGGTCAAGACGGTGTTCCTGCCGGATCAGGTCGAGAGTTTCGACAAGCCGGCCGATCAGAAGAAGCAGGGAAAATAAACCATGGCAGTGTTGAAAGCAGCCGGCCTGCAAAAGAGCTACAAGCGCCGCATGGTGGTCAGCGACGTGAGCCTGGAAGTGGGCACCGGTCAGATCGTCGGCCTGCTCGGTCCGAACGGCGCCGGCAAGACCACCTCCTTCTACATGATCGTGGGGCTGGTGCAGAGCGATGCCGGTCTCATCACCATCGATGATCAGGACATCAGCCTGCAACCCATGCATATCCGTGCCCGCAACGGTATCGGCTATCTGCCGCAGGAGGCCTCCATCTTCCGGCGCCTGTCGGTGTTCGACAACCTGATGGGGGTCATGCAGACCCGCAAGGGATTGAGCCGTGAGGAGCGGGAGGACAAGGTTCAGCAACTGCTGGAAGAGTTCAACATCACCCATATCCGCGACAGCCTGGGGCAGAGCCTGTCGGGCGGTGAGCGGCGCCGGGTCGAGATCGCCCGTGCGCTGGCGGCGGAGCCGCGTTTTATCCTGCTGGATGAACCTTTTGCCGGGGTAGACCCCATTTCTGTGATAGACATCAAGAAGATCATCCAGCACCTCAAAGATAGAGGCCTGGGCGTCTTGATCACCGACCATAACGTCAGAGAGACTCTGGACGTATGTGAGAAGGCCTATATCGTCAGCCACGGCAAGATGATTGCCGAAGGGGCGCCGGCGGAAATACTCGCCGATGAGCAGGTCAAGCGCGTCTATTTGGGCGATCAATTCAGTCTATAGTAAGGGGGCATCTCTTCATTTCCTGTGACGACTGCCTCGCTGACCATAAGGATATCCCGACGTAGATGAAGCCGACATTACAGTTGCGTCTCGGTCAGTCCCTGACCATGACGCCGCAATTACAACAAGCGATTCGTCTGCTCCAGCTCTCCACTCTGGAACTCCAGCAGGAAATTCAGCAAGCGCTCGACAACAACCCCTTGCTGGAGCAAGAGGAAAACGACGTTCAGGAGACCAGCCCGGTCGACCAGGTGGACGTCAGCCAGCTCGATTCCAGCGATGCCATGGCCCAGGACCAAATGCCGGACGAACTGCCGGTGGATACCACCTGGGAAGAGGTCTATTCGGCCGGCACGGCCCAGAGCGCAGGCCCCATCCATGACGGGGAAGACAGCATCTATCAGGGTGAGACTACCGAGAACCTGCAGGACTACCTGTTGTGGCAGATGCGCTTGACCCCGTTCAGCGACGTGGATGCCGCCATCGCCCTCGCCATCATAGATGCTATCGACGAATCCGGTTATCTGACGGTGTCGCTTGAGGATATTCAGGCGGCGGTGAGCAGCGAGGATGTCGAGGTGGAACTCGATGAAGTGGAGGCCGTGCTCAAGCGGGTGCAGCATTTCGATCCGGTCGGCATCGCCGCCCGCTCGGTGCAGGAGTGCCTGCTGATCCAGCTGGGCCAGTACTCCCCTGACTTGCCCTGGCTCAACGAAGCCAGGGAGGTGATCCTCGAGCACATGGATCTGCTCGGCAACCGCGATTACCGCACCCTGGCCCGCAAGACCAAGCTGAAGGAGAACGACCTCAAGGAGGTGCTGGATCTCATTCAGCAGCTGGAGCCGCGGCCCGGTAATGGCGTCATCCAGATCGAATCCCAGTACGTGATCCCGGATGTTTCCGTGGTCAAGAAGGGCAACAAGTGGGTGGTCGAGCTCAACCCGGACTCGGCCCCGCGCATCCGGGTCAATGAGACCTATGCCGCCATGGCCAGACAGGCCCGCACCAGTCAGGATACCCAGTTCATCCGCTCCCACCTGCAGGAAGCCAAGTGGTTCATCAAGAGTCTGGAGAGCCGCAACGACACCCTGCTCAAGGTGGCCAGCTGCATCGTCGAGCAGCAGCAGGGCTTCTTCGAATACGGTGAAGAGGCCATGAAACCCATGGTGCTCAACGACATCGCCGAAGCGGTGGAGATGCACGAGTCGACCATCTCGCGGGTGACCACCCAGAAGTACATGCACACGCCGCGCGGCATCTTCGAACTGAAGTTTTTTTTCTCCAGCCATGTGAACACCGAGGGAGGAGGAGAGTGCTCATCGACCGCAATTCGCGCGCTCATCAAGAAGCTGGTCACGGCGGAGAATCCCGCCAAGCCGCTAAGTGATAGCAAGATCGCGGATTTGCTGGCCGAACAGGGTATTATGGTGGCGAGACGCACGATCGCAAAGTACCGTGAATCCTTGTTGATCCCGCCATCCAATCAGCGCAAACGCCTGGTTTAGGCAAAACAAAAGGAAGACGTTATGCAAATCAACCTGACCGGACACCATGTCGAGATCACCGAAGCTCTGCGTGATTATGTGAACAACAAATTTGCCAAACTCGAGCGTCACTTTGACCACATCAACAATGTTCATGTGGTGTTGAGCGTAGAAAAACTGAACCAGATCGCCGAAGCCAAGCTGCATGTCAGCGGGGGTGAGGTGTTCGCCAACTCGCAACATGCTGACATGTATGCGGCGATTGATACCCTGCTGGACAAGCTGGATCGGCAGATCATCAAGCACAAAGATAAGTTAAACCAAAAATAACCATGCAACTTGAACACATACTGAGTCGGGACTGCACCAAAAGTGCGGTCCCTTGTACCAGCAAGAAACGCGCCCTGGAGATCATCAGCGAGTTAGCCGCTGAGCGCCTGGGGACCTCTCGTCAGGTGCTCTTCGAGTGCCTGCTGGCGCGAGAAAAGATGGGCAGTACCGGGATCGGTGCCGGTATCGCCATTCCCCACGGCCGGATCGGCGACGAGTTTCCGCCGACCGCGATCCTGATGACCTTTGCAGAGCCTATCCCCTTCGATTCCATCGACAATCAACCGGTTGACCTGCTGTTTGCCCTGCTGGTGCCGGAAAGCGAGTGCAAGCAGCACCTCAAGACCCTTTCCCTGATGGCATCCAAACTGGGTGACAAGGCGGTATGCCGCCAGTTGCGCCAGGCAACCAGCGATGAAGAACTCTATCAGATCATGACATCGGCCTGAGATGCAGGCCCTTGCAATGACGCCAAGCGGTGAGGGAACAAGATGCAATTAATAGTGGTGAGTGGGCGCTCCGGCTCGGGCAAGACAGTTGCCCTGCGTGTGCTGGAGGATCTCGGTTATTACTGCGTGGATAACCTGCCGGTCAACCTGCTGCCCCAGTTGATCGTGTCGGTCGAGAGCCAGTATGACAAGCTGGCGGTCAGCATCGACGTGCGCAACCTGCCGGCGAGTTCAGACAAGCTGGAAACCCTGCTGGCTCAGGTACGCAACGAGGGTCGAGTGGAGTTCACTAGCTTCTTCTTCGATGCGGAAAACTCCACCCTGCTCAAGCGCTACGGCGAGAGCCGCCGGCTGCACCCCTTGTCGCGCAACAAGCTGTCGCTCGACGAGGCGATCCGGGAAGAGACCCACCTGCTGGCGCCGCTCTCCTCGACGGCCGACCTGCGCATCGACACCACCAACCTCAGCATTCACGACCTGAGCGAGCTCATCAAGACCCGGGTGCTCGGTAAGAAGGAGAACGAGCTGGTGCTGGTGTTCGAGTCGTTCGGCTTCAAGTACGGTATCCCCAAGGATGCCGACTTCGTGTTCGACGCCCGCTTCCTGCCCAATCCGCACTGGATCCCGGAGCTCAAGCCTTTCACCGGCAAGGATGAGCCGGTGGCCCGCTACCTCTCCAGCCAGCCCGACGTGATGCAGTTCATCCTGCAGATCGAGAACATGCTGGCGACCTGGCTGCCCCACCTGGAGCGCAACAATCGCAGCTATGTGACGGTCGGCATCGGCTGTACCGGTGGCCAGCACAGATCGGTATTCATTGCCGAGCAGCTGGCCGGCGCCTTCCGCCTGCTGGGCAAGAACGTCCAGATCCGCCACCGCACCCTCGACAAGAGTGCGCCGCAATTTTGATGGACCAATAGGAAGATCAGATGACCGTCTCAGCCTCGGTGGAAGTGAAAAACAAACTGGGCATGCATGCCAGACCGGCCATGATGCTGTTCGAGCTGGTGCAGGGGTTCGATGCCCACGTGTTGCTGCGCAACGAAGAGGGGGTCGAGGCCGACGCGGACAGCGTGATCGGCCTGCTGATGCTGGACTCCGCCCAAGGCAAGCAGGTGGAGGTTCAGGTGGAGGGGCCCGAGGAAGTGGAGGCACTGGCCGCCGTGGTGGCGCTGTTCACCTCGGGCTTCAACGAGGAGTAGCAGACTCCTGGATGCTCAAGGTGCGCAGCGTGCCAGCGTCTTGAAGGCGGCAAAGTCCCGATAAGCCAGCAGATTCCTGCTGGCTTTTTCGTTCATCAACGCCAGGAACAGGTCGTAGAGCCCCATCGCCTCCTCATAGTCGGCCTTGGCGATGGCCAGCACGAAGATGAGGGTCGCGCTCTCGCCGTTGCCCCAGTCAATCCCCTGCGGGGCCAGCACGGTATAGACCAGGGTGCGGCGCGCCAGCAGACCGAGGGAGTGGGGCAGGGCGATGCCGTCTCCCAGCAGGGTGGAGACGATCCGCTCCCGCTCCTGCAAGGAGCCCCGAAAGCCGCTCTCCACCAGATCCTCCGCCTCCAGCTGGCTGCAGATGCGATCAAACAGCGCCCCCTGGCTGAGCGGTTCGCTGACCACCATGAAGTGGTCGGCATCGAAGTACTTGTCGAGCAGGTAGGGGCGGGTGCGATCGATCAGCACCAGCTTGCCGAGCTGCTCCAGCTGGTACTGGGTCGGGAAGGGGGCGACCTGCACCACGGGCACGTTCTTGTCGCTCACTTTGACGGTACTGATGACGAAATCCTGCTCGACTCGCACCAGCCCTTCGTAATCCCGCACCGATTCCAGCGTGGTCAACTGCAGCTGGGGATATTCCCGCTTGATGCGGGCCTCCAGTACCCGGAAGGTGGCGTTGCCCGCATCGCACAACAGCAGCGCCTGGGGACGGCGGGTGTAACCGATGTCGTAGTGACGCTCCAGTCCGACCCCGATATGGATCACCAGATAGCCTATCTCGTGGTGGGTCAGCCGGTAAGGGGTCTGCTTGATCCACTCCGAGATGGCCGCCAGCGTGATGTCGTAGGCGAGGGGGTAATACTGCTTGATGTGGTCTGCCAGCGGATTGTGGCTGCCAATCTGGTATTTGACCCGCAGCAGCATGGCACTGATATGGGTCTGCAGGTCGGCCCGCAGTTGCAGGTCGCCGCGCAGGTCATAGGGGTAGTGCTGGTGGATGTAGGCCAGCAGATGATCCACCAGCTGCTCGCTCTCGGCCGCCATGGCCGGGCTGAGCTGGGGGGCATCGGCGGTGAGGCGGGCCTGGATCTGGATGGCGAGGCAGGCTATCTCCTCTTCCCCCGGCGGGGTCAGGGTCGGCAGCTCGCCATAGATGTCGCGGGCGACCGCCAGCAGCGGCGCCGTGAGATCTTCGCCGGTGAATTGGCGCAGTTCGTGGCCTGCCGCCTGGCGCAGCAGGGCGACGGCGCAGTAGATGGCGAGCTGCTGCAGGCTCTCGTCGGCCAGGCGCAGCTGGTGGTGGCCGAGCTGCTCGTGGATGTGATTGCCCACTACCTCCAGCGTCTTGCTGGGACAGAGGTTGGGCAGCAGGCTCTGCAGCGGGTTGCTGTGCAGCAGCTCCTGATAGAGCAGCTGGGTGAGGCAGGCGCGGATGGCCGTCTCTCCCCCCTGGATCCGCATCCCCTGCCTGGGTTTGCTGTCGATGGCGAGGTCGAAGTGGGCGAGCCGATCCCGCACCTCCGCCATGTCCCCCTGCAGCGCCGCCCGGCTCAGATACCAGGTGTCCGCCAGCTCGTCGAGCTTGATGCCCTGCTCCGCCGTCAACAACAGGATCTGCAGGTGCAGCACCCGCTCGCGGCTGGTGCGAGGCAATCCGCTCTCCTGCTCCTGGGCCGCCAGCAGCGCCTCGAACAGCTCCTGATTGTAGATCTTGAGCTGATAGCCGCTGCCGCGCTGGTGGATCAGGTGGGCGCCCCGGGTGGCGATGATCTCGTTGAGGGTCGCCACGTCGGTGCGCACGGTGCGGGTGGAGACGTTGAGGCGGCGGGCCAGCTCCTCCTGCGGCAGCGGTTCGGCGTGGAGCAGGGTGAGCAGTTGCTGGAGTCTGGGGTGGGACAGCTTGGTCATGAGGGGGATCGGACTCCTGTCGCAGAATAAAAAATCGATGTTAACAAGCGAGTCAATGACAAGCCAGGCACCGGCCAGTGATCGGACCGGTGCCTGAGGGCTGTCAGGCCAGCAGTCGCTTCACCTTGGCCAGCAGGGTGCGTACGTCCTCGGGACGGGTCTGACCGCTTGCGCTGTCGATGATGGAACTGTAGACGTGGGGGATCACCTTCTCGACCCCGGCATCCAGCGCAATTCGCACTATCTCCTCGAAGTTGTCCAGATCGATGCCGCCGGTGGGCTCCAGCCAGAAGCCGTGGCGTGCACAGGCCTCGGCCACCGCCTGATACTCGGCGCGGCAGGCCAGCCCGCCCATGGGAAAGAACTTGACCGAGCTGCCGCCCATGTCCTTGAGCAGGGCGATGGCGGTGTCGATGGGTACTATGCCGTCGGGCTGCTGGCTACTCAGGGGGCCGGTGGAGATCTTCACCATCCCCGGTGTGCCGCTGGGGGAGACAAGGCCATTGACGAGGGTGTCAGACTGGCCGAGCAGCGCCCGGCTGGCGCCGACCCCGGTGAACACCTGGTTGACGTGCTGGGGCTGCAGCTGGCGAGCCAGCTCGGCCACCATGGCGGACTGGCGCGGATCGCCGGCCCCCAGCCCGATGGAGAGAGCGTTGTCGATTAGCTTGGCGTAGGCCTGCATGTCAGCGACGGCGGAGGGCACATCCGGGTAGTTCTTGGAGAGCACACCGACCAGCACGTGCCCCTCGGCGGCCTCATAAATGTCGACGGCATTCTGTCGGGAGCCGGCCAGCACGTTGAGGCAGACCCGATCGAGGTAGTAATTGGGAGTCAAAGACATCAGTTGTTCTCCGGAACGAGGTGGGCAATAGCGGCATGGATCTGGTCGAGCTGGGGCAGGGTGACGCTGCGCACGTCGATCTCGATGTGCCCCTCGTTGGCCTTGTAGCCGCGGCAGTAGATGGCAGGCGTGCCCTGCTGCAGACGGGCGACGACCTGCACTGTGGTCATGCCGATCTGCTGGTGGTCGAAGGCGATATCGGTGCGGGCGATGTCGCGCCCAGCGCTGTCCCACACCACCTTGGCGCTGACGCCGGGCAGCTGGTTGAGCCGCTCGATGAAGGGGGTCATCTTGGCGACCATGGCGGCGCCGCTCTCCTTCTCTTTGACCAGGTAGCGCTCGATGGCGTGGGTGAGGCCGAGGATCCCCTCCTTGCCCACCTTCATGGCACGGCCGATGCCGTTGGCCTGCTGCTTGACCCACTCCACGTACTGACGCTTGCCGAGTACCAGCCCGCTGGTGGGCCCTTCGATGGCCTTGGCGCCGCTGTAGATGACCAGGTCGGCCCCCAGGTTGTAGTAGAGACGCAGATCCTCCTCGGCCGCCGCATCGACGATGAGCGGGAGCCCGTGGGCCTTGGCCACCTCGGCTGCCTCGGCCACCGACAGAATGCTCTTTTGCACGCAGTGGTGAGACTTGATGTAGAGGATGGCTGCGGTATTGGCATTGATGGCGGCGGCCAGCTGGGCGGCAGAACACTCGTTGGCGTAGCCGGCCTCCACCACCTTGCCGCCCCCCAGGTTGACCATGGTGCCGACCGGGGCGCCGAAGTTGACGTTGTGTCCCTTGGGCAGCACGATTTCGCTCGGCACATTGTGGGCATGAGCATGCAACTGCTCGAGGCGGTAGGGGTCGCCGCGCACGATCACGGCGGCCACCGACTGGGCGATGCCGGCGCTGGCGCAGGAGACCACCACCGCATCTTCCACACCCAGCAAGCCGGCCAGGTAGGCGCCGGTCTTGTTGACCAGATCCTTCACCTCGAAGTAGTGGCCAAGGCCGAAGTTGACCGCATCGACCACCTCCTGCTCGGGGGTGGAGACGCCGAGAATGGTCATGCGCCCGGAGGCGTTGATCACCGGTTTGAGCTGATATTTCTCATACACAGAAGGCATGGTGTGATTTCCCATAGTGAGTCAGAACCAGTTCGCCACCGACCAGGGCGGCGAGGGGCAGCAACTTCTGGTCGCCATTGCGGGCGCCGGCTTCGGTATCGGTAAAGAGGGTGGGGCCGTTCATCACCTCGAACAGGGTCAGATCGGCATCGGCGCCCACCTCGAGTCGCCCCTTGCCGGACAGGCGCAGGGCATCGGCGGCATGGTGGGTGACGCAGGCCAGTACCTGCTCCAGGGTCATGCCGATGGTGAGAAACTTCGACATCACGTGGGCCAGGCTGTAGACAGGCCCCTTGATGCGGTTCTTGCAGTAGATGTCGGAGCTGATGGTGCGGGGCAGGATCCCCTGGGCAATGGCCAATTCCGCGACCTCGAAGCTGAAGCTGGCGCCGCCGTGGCCGATGTCGAGCAAGAGACCCCGCTGCATCGCCTCACGCACCGCCTGGCGCAGCTCGCCGGCCGGGGTCAGGATGCGATTGGGCTTGCCGTTGAAGCAGTGGGTCAGCAGATCGCCATCCCCCAGCAGGGCGACGATCTCGTCCAGATCCGGCGGCGTGTTGCCCACGTGTACCATCAGCGGCAGCCGACCGTGGGCCTGTTGCAGTGCCTTGGCCATGCGCAGCGGCTGCAGGCCGTTCTCACCCACCACGCTGCCGCTCATCCGCGCCTTGATGCCGACGATGAAGCCGGGGTGGCGGGCAATGGCCGCCGAGGCGAGATCCATATCGAGGTCCCGGCTGTCGGCCAGCTCGTTCTGGCGCAGCAGGCCGATGCGAGAGACGTTGAGCAGGGCGTGCACCCGGGTCTTGCAGCCGGCGGCGAGACGCTGGAAGTCATCCACGTCGTCGGCCCCGGTGCTGCCGGCGTCGATGACGGTGGTGACGCCGGACTCAACGCCCACCTTGTCCGGTTCATCGTGATAGAGGGGGGAGGCGGGGTAGCAGTGGGTGTGGCCGTCGATCCAGCCGGCGCTCACATGCACCCGGCCGCCGAGATCCAGGGTCTGCTGCGCCATGGCCGTCTCTGGCAGGGAGCCGAGGGCGGCGATTTTGCCCTGCTGGATGGCGATATCGACGAGCTGGCCATCTCCCTGGCGCCCCGCTCTGATGATGATGTCGTACATGCTGATGGCCTCTAGCGTGCCGCCCCGCAGGGCGGCGGATGGTTATGCAAGCGCAACCGGGAAGAAGGTACCCAGCAGCATGGCCCCCAGGATGGCGCCACCAGTGATGGGTTTGCCCCACACGTAGAACAGCAGCGCACCCAGCAGGGAGCCGATGCCGATGGGGATGGAGGCGCCCATGGCGGAGAGGATGATGAGGGGGCCGAGGAAGCGGCCCGAGCTGTTGCCAGCCCCCATCATCACATCCGCCCCGTAGGTGGAGTTGCTCTGGTTGATGGTGAACTTGCGCGCCAGGATGATCACATAGCCGATGGCCAGACCAATCACCATGCCGGTCACCAGCGAAGCGGGGAAGTTCTCCACCGGATAGATGATGCCGGCCCCCAGCAGCAGGGCGGGCACGCCGAGGCCGACCCCGGTCTGGATGGCACCGCCGATGTCCAGGATCCCCACCAGAGAGCCCTCGATGATGCGGGCGAACAGGAAGCTGGCGCCGAAGGCCGCCACCGCGCCGTAGGCGCCGGTGTCCATCCCGGCCTTGAGCATGGCGACGAAGGCCACCTCGTTGAAGGCGCCGACCCCGTACAGGTAGAACATGTGGGTACCGGCAAAGACCCCGGCCGAGAGCAGGCCGACGAAGATGGGGAAAGACCAGTCGGCATACCAGAAGTTGTTTTTCAGTTTCTCATCCACGGTGTGACCCCTTATTTGCCGCTCAGCAGGTTATGGACGTTTTCCAGCCACAGGGGAATGCCCAGATGGAAGGACTCGATGAGTTTCATGTCGAAGCCGCGGAAGAAGCCGCTCAGCACGAACAGCAGGACGATGGCGGCCATCATCACCTTGGTGACGTGGTTCCAGCCACTCTCTTCCACCCCCTTGCCGATCAGGATGCCGAGCACCAGACCCGGTACCGCGTTGCCCATGATGAGCTGGGCCAGACCGCCGAAGATAGTGGCCCAGAAGCCGGACTTCTTGCCCGCCTCGATGGCGGCCAGCCAGAAGATCACCGGCATGACGGTGTTGACCAGCAGGTTGGCGGCCGGCACCAGTACCTTGACCGCGGTGACCTGCAGGGCGGCCGGCACGGCGGCGGCGGTACTGTTGAGGAAGGCGACCACGATGGCACCTATGATGCCGCAAGCGATGGCCATCTTCTTCGGGTCATGCAGGGTGGTGGCGAGATCCCGGTTCTTGATCATCAGGGCTGCCGCGCCCCAGTTCGGCAAGATGCGGTGATCCACGTCCTGGGTGAAGGCGCCGGCTGCGACCGTGGAGGCCCAGGCGTTGAAGTAGAAGCCCAGACCAAACGAGAAATGGGAGGCGGGATCCCCTTCGCAGGAGTTGAGCTCGCCCAGGGTACGGAAGGCGCCCATCCCCTGCACGGTCGGGGCGTGGAACATCCGTGCAGCGCCGGCCCCCACCCCGACGCCAACCAGGCCGCCAATGATGAGTGACTTGATAAATATGATTAGAAACATCCCATGTATCCTTCTTGTGGCGGTGTTGCCGCGGGCGGTGTCACACCCGGGTAAAGGTCACCTTGTCGGTGTCCAGGCTGGTGACCCTGACCGTGATGGCGAGCCGAACCCGGTATTCGTGGCGCTGGCGCGGCAGGAAGAAGAACAGGAACTTCTCCACCCGGACCGACTCCTCGGCCTCGATCACCTCGATCTCGACCGGTTCGATGCGCAGCAGCACCCGCGGGTTGTCCTTGAGCAGCGTGGATTGCACCTGGCTGAGGGCGGCGGCGAACGCCTGCTGACGGGTCGCGCCCTTGCCGTTGACGGTGACCTGGGTGGTGAAGTCCTCTTTCATCAGGCGCGTCCGTGTTTCTTGGCAAACGCCTCGACCAGCTTCTGGCCCAGCTCTTCCTTGTCCATGAAGCCGAAGCCGAGCACCACGCACCCCTCGTTGATGGCGGTCACGCCCTCTTCGATGGAGCGCATGCCGTAGCGGCACTTGTAGCCGTACTTGGTCTGGGCCGTGATGGCGCCGGCGCCGCCGCTGCCGCAGAAGGAGATGCCGAGATCCGCCTGCTCCTTGTTCATCACGTCGCCGAGCTTCATGTCGGCGGCCATGCCGGGGATGACGGTCACGCTGGCACCGGCGGCTTCCGCGCCTGCACCGACTTTCTGGCCCTTGCCGAGGCGATCACCGATCACGAGTTTGATGGCTGTCATTTAGCATTCTCCTTTGACTGAACTGAGTTCGTTTTCTTTGGCTACTTCGAAATGGACGGACAAGAGGTGCGCCTCTTCATAGGCGAGCCGCTCCAGCCAGCTGACGACCTGCTCGGCCAGACGCAGGGAGAGGGGGGAGATCTCCTCGAACAGGCTGAGGTCGACCTCCGGCAGCGGCTCGCCACTGTGGGAGCGCCACACCATGGCTTTGACGTGAGAGGCCAGCATCTGCTGCTGTACCTCGTTGGGGCGGATGCCCTGTTCGGCCAGCAGGATATGGATGCGCGCCAGGATCTGGTCGGTTTGGCGCAACAGGGCAGGGCTGTCCGGGGTCAGGGGCTGGTCATGGGTCTCTGTGTGCAATGTCTGCTCTCCAAGGCTGGCAGAAGGGATAGCGTTACCCTAAGCCGGTCATGTTCGGGAGAGGAGGCACCGTTTTTCCGATTCGAAGCGGAAATTCGCGCGTCAGTTGGCCAATTGAAGCCGCTTTTGCGGCATCAAGCGGAAAAGAGAGCTCATTGGCGCCTATTTTGTGTGATCAGGGGCGCACTTGGCGTTGGATGAGGGGCTGGTGGCCCTTGGCTGAAACTGTGAGTCGCCTCACGGCCGGGAGGGGAAAAGGGAGGAGAAGGGGCGACTCGTCGCCCCGACCGTGGAGATGTCAGCTGGCGGTGGCCGCGCTGGCGCTGGCCCGGTTCTGGTAGCGCAGATCCTCTTCGATGGTGACCTCCACCTCCAGCGGTTTGCCGTCGCGGATCACCGAGATGGTGAGTTTGGTGCCGGGCCGGCTCTCGACGATCTTGTCCATGGCGGCCCGCACGCCGCTGATGGCCTCGCCGTTGATCTTGAGCAGCACGTCGCCCCGTCGCAGCCCGCCCTTGGTGGCCGGCCCGTTGGGATCCAGGCTCTCCACCACCAGGCCGCGCAGGTCACCCAGATTCATCATGCGGGCGACGATGGGATTGATCTCGACGCTGGAGATGCCGAGGTAGCCGCGGATGACCCGACCGTTGGCGATCAGCTCGTCCATGATGCGCTTGGCCAGCTTGTAGGGAATGGCGAAGCTGATGCCGTAGCTCTCCTGATTGCCGTTGAGGTGGTAGGCGGCGGTGTTGATGCCCACCAGATCGCCGCGGGCATTGACCAGGGCGCCCCCCGAGTTGCCCTCGTTGATGGCGGCGTCGGTCTGCAGCAGATCCTGCCGGCCGTTGCTGTCCGGCCCCATGCTGGAGAGGCCGATGCGGCCGGTGGCGCTGATGATGCCCTGGGTGATGGTCTGGCCGACGTTGTAGGGGTTGCCGATGGCGAGCACCACGTCACCCACGTCGGGCAACCGCTCCGGATCCTGCGGGATCACCGGCAGGTTGTCCGACTCGATGTAGAGCACCGCCAGGTCGGTGAGCTGGTCGGTGCCGACCAGTTCGGCGCTGAACACCCGTCCGTCCTGCAGCGCGACTATGATCTGGTCCGCATCGGCGATGACGTGGTAGTTGGTCAGCACGTGGCCGCGCTGGTTCATGATGACGCCGGAGCCCAGCCCCTGGGGCCTGAGTTCGGTCTGGTTGCCCTGATTGCGGGCGAAGCTGCGGGTATAGATGTTGACGACGGCAGGGCCGGCGCGGTGCGCCGCGTAGGAGAAGCTCAGTTCACGGGCATTGGTGATGAGGCCGGGCAGTTGGGCCCCGCCTCGAAAATTGGGAAACAGCAGCAACAGTAGCGCCGCCACGGTGAGACCGAAGCCGACAGACTTGCCCAAGTAACTGACTATAGGGGGGATTTTCATGTCATTCTCATCCGTACATAGAGCGGGCAGAGAATAACACTATCGGTGGATAAAAATCACCCGCGGCAGGCGCCGCGGGTGAGAGGAGATTAACGAATTACCAGGTAGAGCGAAGAGTCGCCGCGCTGGATGTTGAGGGCCAGCACATCCGGCTTGTTCTTCAGTGCCTTGCTCAGCTCTTCCAGCGAGTTGATGCGCAGGCGGTTGACGCCGATGATGACGTCGCCCTTCTGCAGACCGGAGGCGGCGGCAGGGGAGCGCGGATCGATCTCGGAGACGGCCACGCCGCTCACCGGCTCGCTGGTGGTGCTCAGCTTGGCCCCTTCCAGTGCCGGGTGCAGCGCGCTGGCCAGGATTTCGCTGTCATCCGCCTTCTTCAGGGTGACCTTGACGGTCTGCTCCTTGCCATCGCGGATCAGGCCCAGTGCCACCTGCTTGTCGGCACCCATGGTGGCAATCTTGGCCCGCAGCTCGCCGAAGGAGCGGATGGCCTTGCCGTCGATGCTGACGATGATGTCGCCCGGCTTGATGCCGGCCTTGGCGGCCGCAGAGTCAGGCATCACCTGGTTGACGAAGGCGCCGTCCTTCTTGTTGTAGCCGAAGGTCTTGGCCACTTCGGAGGTGAGCTCGGTCCCTATGATGCCCAGCTGGCCACGGCGGACTTCACCGTATTTCACGATCTGTTCGGACAGGTCGCGCACCATGTTGGACGGAATGGCAAAGCCGATACCGATGTTGCCGCCGTTGGGGCCCAGGATGGCGGTGTTGATGCCGATCAGCTCGCCACGCAGGTTGAGCAGGGCGCCACCCGAGTTGCCCGAGTTGATGGCCGCATCGGTCTGGATGAAGTTTTCCAGGTTCTCGATGTTGAGGCCGCTGCGGCCGAGCGCACTGACGATGCCGGAGGTGACGGTCTGGCCGAGGCCGAACGGGTTGCCGATGGCCAGCGCATAGTCACCGACCCGTAGCTCGTCAGAGTCGGCGAATTTGATTTGAACCAGATCCTCGGCCTTGATTTGCAGCAGAGCGATGTCGGACTGCTTGTCTTCGCCGATCTTCTTGGCGGCGTATTCACGGCCATCCTTCAGGTTAACCTTGATCTCGTCCGCCTCGTGCACCACGTGGGCGTTGGTGATCACGTAGCCCTTCTTGGCATCGATGATGACGCCGGAACCGAGCGCCTGGAAGGGCTGCTCGCTCACCTGTTCGTCAGGCATGTTGGGGCCGAAGAAGAAGCGGAACTGTTCCGGCAGACGCTGGCGGGTGATCTTCTTGCCGGAGACGGAAATGTTGACCACGGCAGGGGTGACTTGTTCGAGCACCGGCGCCAGGCTCGGCATCTCCTGATTGTTCGCCAAAAGGGAGGGCAGTGCAGCCTGCACGGGGGCCGCAGACATGGCGATACCGACACTGAGGGCTAACACACTGAGCACAGAAAGAGGTTTACGCATATGAAAAACAGCTCCCAGAAAAAGTTGCAATGCAATCGTGAAGGTCTGACCACGATACAGCGCAATTAGTTCCGCGGGGAACTAACTGGACTGCTTGAGCAGACCGGAGGCCCCTGCATAGTCACGGGGCGGTACACCCGGTTCTTCATTGGCCGGGACATCGCTGCTCTCGTCGAGCAGGGTTTCACGGAACAGCGGCTCCTGGGCTTTGGCCAGGAATTTGCTCTGCTCCGCCATATGGCGATAAAGGGTCTGGTACTGCTCGGCCAACTGCTCCATCAGGGCGGCACTGTCGGCGAAGTGGGTATTGATCTGACCCTGGTAGCTTTCCAGTTCCTTGTGAGCCTTCTTCAGTTCTTGTTCCAGACGGCCGGCATCCCGGCTGCGCACTGTGAAGCGACCGATGATGATACCGATAATCAAGGCGGCGACAGCCAGCAGGATCCCGTTTAACAGACTCATAGATGCTCCTTGTTACAGCTAAACCAATGTATGTTAATGCGGCCTGAACGGCCGCTACGCCTTGATGGCACTATACCGTGCACCCCGAGGGCGTGATACCATTTTGTCCTTCATTCAGGGACTTGAAGGCAATTGACAGGATGACCCCGCAGCAAAAATACCAGCAGGATTTGCAGCGCCCCGGCTTCGTGGCCGACCCCGCTCAGGCGATGGCCGTGGCCCGTCTGGAGCGACTCTATCAGGATTTGTGCCAAACCCCGACTCCGACCAGATCCCGCGGTCTGCTGGGCTGGCTGCAAAAGCCGAAGCCCCGTACGCCCATCCTGGGGTTATATATGTGGGGTGGCGTGGGCAGAGGCAAGACCTGGCTGATGGATACTTTTTTCGACAGCCTGCCCGGGGAGCGCAAACTGCGTATCCACTTCCACCGTTTCATGCACCGGGTGCACGATGAGCTCAAGGGGCTGACCGGCCAGGCCGATCCGCTCAAGCTGATCGCCCGCAAGCTGGCCGACGAGACCGACGTCATCTGCTTCGACGAATTTTTCGTCTCCGACATTACCGATGCCATGCTGCTGGGGACCCTGTTCCAGGAGCTGTTCGGCCATGGGATCGTGCTGGTGGCGACCTCGAACATACCGCCGCAGGATTTGTATCGAAATGGTTTGCAACGTGCCCGTTTTCTACCGGCCATTGCCCTCATAGAGCGTCATTGCGAGATACTTAACGTGGATGGCGGTACCGATTATCGCCTGCGCACGCTGGAGCAGGCGGAGATATATCACTTCCCGCTGGATCGGCAGGCAAAATCCAATCTCGAGCTCTATTTTCAACAATTAACCGGGCTGCAACAGGCCCTGCCGGGCCAGGTCGAGATCAATCACCGTCAGCTGGCGTCGCTGGGGATGGGGGAAGGTGTGCTCTATATGGAGTTCGAGCAACTTTGCTGCACACCCCGTTCCCAGAGCGACTATATCGAGCTGGCGCGGCTGTTCCACACCGTGCTGCTGGCCAATGTGCAGCCCATGGGGGCTGGCACGGATGACGCGGCGCGCCGCTTCATCGCCATGGTGGACGAGTTCTATGAGCGGCACGTCAAGCTCATCATGTCGGCGGCGGTGCCCATGCAGGAACTCTATGGTCACGGGCTGCTGGATTTCGAATTCCAACGTTGTCTTTCACGGCTTCAGGAAATGCAATCGCACGAATACCTTGCCAGAGTGCACCTTCCTTAGTCACAATACCGTGCCTGCCAGTCGGATGGGCATCTGCGGCAGGTAGGGCCGGGCGACATTTGCTAGCTTCATGGCAGTGAAATTAGCAGGTGATATTTAAGGCAACTTCACTTATAATCGCCCGGCCCACGTTACAGCTGTCGATAAGACAGCAACACTTTAAGCTTTACTTGTATTCGAAGGGGTACAGGTAGGCCATCGTTTGTTGTTTGTGGGAGAGCCCCCATAAGCAATTGGGTCTGTAACAGGTAATTGGGTTTAACTTAATGAAAACTTTCGTTGCCAAGCCAGAAACCGTAAAACGTGACTGGTACATTGTGGACGCAGAAGGTAAAACTCTGGGTCGTATCGCAACCGAGATCGCTGCTCGTCTGCGTGGTAAGCACAAAGCCGAGTACACTCCGCACGTTGACACCGGTGATTACATCATCGTTGTAAACGCCGAGAAGGTACACGTAACCGGTAAGAAATCTACCGACAAAATGTACCACGCTCACTCCGGTTTCCCGGGTGGTATCAAGTCCATCAGCTTCGACAAGCTGATTCAGCGTAAACCGGAAATGGTAATCGAAGCTGCCGTCAAAGGCATGCTGCCGAAGGGGCCGCTGGGCCGTGCCATGTTCCGTAAACTGAAAGTTTACGCAGGCGCCGAGCACGCTCATGCTGCTCAGCAACCTCAAGTACTGGATATCTAATCGGGAACTGGCAACATGGCAGAAAATCAATACTACGGTACTGGCCGTCGCAAAAGCTCCACTGCTCGCGTATTCATCAAAGCGGGTAGCGGTAAAATCGTAATCAACCAGCGCTCCCTGGAGCAGTACTTCGGCCGTCCGACTGCCCGCATGGTAGTTCGTCAGCCGCTGGAACTGGTTGAGATGACCGAGAAACTGGATCTGTTCATCACCGTTAACGGTGGCGGCATCTCCGGTCAAGCTGGTGCGATCCGTCACGGTATCACTCGTGCTCTGATGCAGTACGATGAAACCCTGCGTTCCGAACTGCGTAAAGCTGGCTTTGTTACTCGTGATGCCCGTAAGGTTGAGCGTAAGAAAGTCGGTCTGCACAAAGCTCGTAAGCGTCCGCAGTACTCCAAGCGTTAATTCGTTTTTTGTACGCACTCTCGCGAGTGTCAAAAAAGCCTGGCCATGTGCCAGGCTTTTTTTATTGGTAATATTACGAACGGTATTGCTAACACCACGTCACAAAAGACAAAAAATTGTGTATTTATTGTTTTTGACCTTCGCTTCTCTTTCTTGTCAAGTTGTTATCTTTTCTTTAAAATTCCCTCGGTTTTTCTGTGACAATTGTAACTCCGCTTCCGCCGCTGTTGTCACGGAAGAAAGGGGAACAGGGACACAATAAGAATGTGCGGAGTCCACATGGGAGAGTTTTTGGATGAGCAATGCGCCAGTTGATACCGGTCGCCGCAGATTTCTTACCTGGTCAACGGTCGCCGTTGGTGGGGTAGGAGCTGCTTTTACCGCAGTGCCGTTTATTAAGTCATGGAACCCGAGTGCCAAAGCCAAAGCGGCGGGTGCTCCGGTTGAAGTGGATATCAGTAAGTTGGAACCAGGCCAGCTCATCCGTGTTGAGTGGCGAGGCAAGCCGGTCTGGGTGGTGAAGCGCACCAAACAGACGCTGGATGCCCTGGCCGCGCATGACGACAAGCTGCGCGACCCGGCTTCTGACGAGCCCCAACAACCCGACTATGCCCACAATGGCTACAGATCCATCAAGCCGGAGATCTTCGTGGCCGTCGGTATCTGTACTCACCTGGGTTGCTCTCCCTCCTACTTGCCGGACAACTTCGGCGAACAGGTGCAGGGGGTGACTTCCGGTTTCTTCTGCCCGTGCCATGGCTCCAAGTTCGACATGGCTGGTCGAGTGTTCCAGGGGGTGCCTGCGCCCTTGAACCTGGTCATTCCGCCGTACCAATATCTTAGCGACACCACCATCCTGGTCGGTGCCGATGGCAAGGAGGCCTGACCATGTTTGCCAAACTGATGGGCTGGATTGACTATCGCTTTCCGCTCACCGCCATGTACAACGACCACATGGCCAAGTATCCGGCGCCCAAGAACCTGAACTTCTGGTACTTCTTCGGCTCGCTCGCCATGCTGGTGCTGGTCAACCAGATCATCACGGGCATCTGGCTGACCATGAACTACAACCCCTCCGCCGAAGGTGCCTTCGCCTCCGTCGAGTACATCATGCGGGATGTGGATTACGGCTGGCTGCTGCGCTACATGCACTCCACCGGCGCGTCCGCCTTCTTCATCGTGGTCTACCTGCACATGTTCCGCGGCATGATCTACGGCTCCTACCAGAAGCCGCGCGAGCTGCTGTGGATCTTCGGCATGCTGATCTTCCTCTGCCTGATGGCGGAAGCCTTCATGGGCTACCTGCTGCCGTGGGGCCAGATGTCCTTCTGGGGCGCGCAGGTCATCATCTCGCTGTTCGGTGCCATTCCGGTCATCGGCGACGATCTGACCCTGTGGATCCGGGGTGACTACGTCATCTCCGGCGCTACCCTCAACCGCTTCTTCGCGCTGCACGTCATCGCCCTGCCGCTGGTGCTGGTGATGCTGGTTGCCATGCACATCCTGGCGCTGCACGAAGTGGGTTCGAACAACCCGGACGGCATCGACATCAAGAAGCACAAGGATGAGAACGGCTGGCCGCTGGATGCGGTGGCATTCCACCCCTAC
Organism: Aeromonas sp. QDB20; assembly: GCF_027707805.1. Lineage (NCBI taxonomy): Bacteria > Pseudomonadati > Pseudomonadota > Gammaproteobacteria > Aeromonadales > Aeromonadaceae > Aeromonas > Aeromonas sp. QDB20. The sequence goes on from NZ_JAPCJC010000003.1 coordinate 32,691, forward strand.
TTCACCGTCAAGGACATGATTGGCGTAGCCGGTTTCCTGTTCTTCTTCTGCGCCATCATCTTCTTCAAGCCGGACATGTGGGGTTACTTCCTCGAGAAGCCGAACTTTGAAGTGGCCAACGGCCTGAAGACCCCGGCACACATCGCGCCTGTATGGTACTTCACCCCCTTCTACGCCATTCTGCGGGCGGTACCGGACAAGCTGCTGGGCGTCATCATGATGGGCCTCTCCATCGTGGTGTTGTTCCTGCTGCCCTGGCTGGATCGCTGCAAGGTACGTTCGGTGCGCTATCGCAGTACCCTGCACAAGCTGAACATCGCCCAGTTCGTGGTCTGCTTCATCATTCTCGGGGTGCTTGGCGTGCTGCCCTCGACCCCGACTCTGACGCTGATCGCCCAGATCTGTACCCTGGGTTATTTCGGGTTCTTCGTCCTGTTGTTCTTCTACAGCAAGAATGAAAGCACTAAGCCGCTGCCGGAAAGGGTGACATTCAAATGAAAAAAGTAATATTTGCAGTGCTGACCCTGCTGCCGTCACTGGTGTTTGCCAACACCGGGGCCGTGCATCTGGACAAGGCTCACTATGATCTGAACGACAAGGCGTCCCTGCAGCGTGGTGCCGCCACCTTCATGAACTACTGCTTTGGCTGTCACAGCACCCAGTACCAGCGTTACAACCGGGTAGCGGCAGACATCGGTATCCCGGAAGACCTGATGGCAGCCAACCTGATCGTCAATGGCGCCAAGATCGGTGATCTGATGGAAAACTCGGTGCCGGACAAGGATGCGGCCAAGTGGTTCGGTGCGCCGCCCCCCGATCTGACGCTGGTCGCCCGGGTGCGTGGTGCGGACTGGATCTACACCTACCTGCGTTCCTTCTACGTGGACGAGACCCGTCCATTCGGGGTGAACAACGCCGTGTTCCCGTCCGTGGGCATGCCTCACGTGCTGGAGCCGCTGCAGGGGACGCCCCGCGCCGAGTTTGCGACCCACCAGGTCGATGGTGTCGACGTTCAGCAGGTTGTCAGCATCAAATCTGACGGCAACGGTGAAATGAATAACGAAGAGTATGATCAGACGGTGCTGGATCTGGTAAACTTCTTGGTCTACTCGGCTGAACCGGTACAACAGGAGCGCGAACGCATGGGCTTCTGGGTGCTGGGTTTCATCGTGATCTTCTTCATCTTCACTGTGCTGTTGAAGAAGGAATTCTGGCGCGACGTTCACTAAGCGACCAGATCCGGGTAATATAATGCACGGCAATGAAGTCCAAGATGCTTCATTGCCGTTTCTGCTTTTTAATGACGGGAGGGTTCAATGGCTGTAGCTGCCAATAAGCGTTCGGTAATGACGCTGTTTTCCGGTGCCAACGACATGTTCAGCCATCAGGTGCGCATTGTCCTGGCGGAGAAGGGTGTTAGCGTAGATATTTGCCAGGTAGACCCTGCCAACCTGCCGGATGAGCTGGCCGAGCTGAACCCGTACAACACTGTACCGACCCTGGTTGATCGGGAGCTGGCGCTCTACACCTCGCGCATCATCATGGAATATCTGGACGAGCGTTTCCCGCACCCGCCCCTGATGCCGGTCTACCCGGTGGCGCGCGGCAACAGCCGTCTGATGATGCATCGCATCGAGCTGGACTGGTACTCCCTGGCCGACAAGATCATGGCGGGTACCGACGTGGATGCGGCGCGTGCCGAGCTGCGGGACAACCTGCTGGCCATCGCCCCCATCTTCGGTGAGATGCCCTATTTCATGAGCGAAGAGTTCGGTCTGGTCGACTGCTACATGGCCCCGCTGCTGTGGCGTCTGCCAAGCCTGGGCATCGACTTCACCGGTCGTGGTGCCAAAGAGCTGAAGGCCTACATGGTTCGTCTGTTCGAACGTGAATCCTTCCAGGCTTCCCTGACCGAAGCCGAGCGCGAGATCCGCGCCGGCGTATGAGCATGGAACCGACGATGACGCCCAGTCGCCCGTATCTGTTGCGGGCGTTCTTTGACTGGTTGCTGGACAATGACCTGACCCCTCACCTGGTGGTCAACGTCAACATCCCCCATGTGATGGTGCCGATGCAGTTCGTCCAGGATGGACAGATAGTGCTGAACATCGCACCTCGTGCGGTTGGGCAGTTCCACATGGACAATGATGCCATCAGCTTCAGCGCCCGCTTTGGTGGAGTTTCCCAGCAGGTCTACATCCCGATGGCGGCCGTGCTGGCCATTCATGCCCGGGAAAATGGCGTGGGCACCATGTTCCCACCCGAGCCTGGCTATGATCTCTGGCTGGAGCAGGCCGAAGCGCCGGTAGAGCCTGAGCCGGAACCGCCGCGCCCGAGCGGTCGTCCGACCCTGAAGGTCATCAAATAAAAAAACGCAGCCAATTGGCTGCGTTTTTTTATGGCGATCAACAGGGTCAGTTCTGGGCAAACTCGAAGGCCTTGATCACGCGCTTCACACCGCTGACGTGGCGGGCTATCTCTACGGCCTGATCCCCCTCCTGGCGGGTCACCAGGCCGATCAGGAACACTTCGCCATTCTCGGTGACCACCTTGACCTTGGCGCTGTCGAAGTTCTTGGCGCCCAGCATGTCAGCCCGCACCTTGGAGGTGATCCAGGTGTCGTTGCTGCGTACCCCTATGCTGACCGGCTGGCCGAGGCGCAGCTCGTTGTAGACGTGGCGCACTCCCTCGATACGGGCCACTATCTTGCCAGCCTCGAGCTTGTAAGCGTCAGAAGGTGTCTGACCGACCAGCAGTACCCGGCCGTTGTTGCTGTAGACGCTGATCTTGCTGGCCGCGCTCAGCGGCTTGTTGTCGGCCAGCAGGTTGGCCGCTTTCAGTTCGATGGCCTGATCGTCCCATTGGGCGCCCAGGGTGCGGCGATCGCCGGAAGCCTTGGCAGTACCGGCGGCACCACCGACCACCACGGCCGCACAACCTTGCAGCAGCAGGGTGCCGGCCAGCAGGCCGAGCAGGAGCGTTTGCTTCTTCATGGTTTCAATCTTCCTGTTGCGGGAAAAGAGTCTGGTCGATGAGATCACACAGGCAGTGCAGGGTCAACAGGTTCACTTCCAGAATGCGGGGGCGACGGGCAGACGGCACCCGGATCTCCACATCGTTGGGACCGAGCAGACCAGCGATCTCGCCGCCATCACCGCCACCCAGCACCACTATGGTCATATCGCGAGAGAGGGCAGCCTCGGCGGCCTTGATCAGGCTGCGGCTGTTACCCGTGGTGGTGATGACCACCAGGATGTCGCCGGGCTGACCGAGTGCACGGATCTGCTTGGCATACACCTCTTCAAAGCCGTGATCGGTGGCGATGGCACTGATGGTCGCCATGTCCGGGGTCAGCGCCATGCCGGGCAGGGAGGGGCGCTCGGTTTCGTAGCAGTTGACCAGCTCAGAGATGAACAGCTGGGCCAGTGCTGCGGAGGGACCATTGCCGCATGCCATCACCTTGTGGCCATTGAGCAGACAGATGGTCAGCATCTGGGCTGCAGTATGGATGGCATCCGGCAGCGCCTCGGCGGCAGCTATCTTGGTCTGGATGCTCTCGGTGTAGTTTTCTTTGATGCGGTCAGTCATGGGGTCCTCTTAAAATGCGTTCTGGATCCAGTCCGGCTGGTCGCCTTCGAACGCGATCACATCGAATCGGCAGGCCTGGTTGGCCTCGTTGATGGCATGTTGCTTGAAATAGTGGCGTGCCGCCAGCACGATCTTGTGCTGTTTGCGTCGGGTGACGGAGCTGGCGGCGCCGCCGTGGCTGGCCTGGGCGCGATAGCGGACTTCAACAAACACCAGGATCTCCCCCTGGCGCATGATGAGATCGATCTCGCCGCCCCGACAGCGATAGTTGCGGGTCACGGGTTGCAGGCCGCGGGCCTGCAACCAGCGCTCCGCTACCTGCTCAAAGTGCTGTCCCTTGCTCGTTGGTGACGGGAACAGGTTCTGTAACTGCCGGCGCATCCGTGCCAGAAGTACCTTCATGGGGGACTCCCTCGAGCTGGGGCATGGCGCTGTCACTGACCAGCTTGCCATTCTGGTAGGTGGCCCAGTCCAGTACCCGTACTATGTTGCCGCCGGCATCCACGCTCAGCTGACCGCTCATGCCGGGCTGCTGCATGGCGTTGACCTTGCGCATCTGCTGCAGGTTCTCAGCCAGGCTGACGGCGTCATAGCCCAGCGCAAACAGACGCAGCAGGTCGCCCTGGGTCTGCGGCCAGAGCAGGGCGATCTGCTCGCGCTGCTTCTCGTAACCACCAAGCAGCAGCGGCATGTCGGAGATGTGCATGCCGTTGAGCTCGGAGGCCACCTCTGTGGTGGCGCTGTCGTAGCTGCGCGAACTGCTGTAGATCGGCAGGCTGCCCATCGGATTGACCGAGATGTCGACGTAGGGCTTGATCATCCGGGTCTCCAGGCTGTTGGCGACCACATAGACCACGTCGATGCTGCGCGGGGCGGCAGCGGAGAGCTGAACCACTTCGCCAGCCCGGGCGGTGGAGCGGCCGCTCAACGCATTCTTGACCATACCCTGGACTTCGTTGCGGGCACCGAAAGTGGCCACGACCGGTTTGTCCTGGCTTACGGTCGCCCAGGCCTGTTCAAACGCCTTGATGCTGCTGTAGCCGATCCGTCCCTGTGCCGCGATGAGCAGCGGTTTGCGATAACCCTGGCCATAGAGGTACTGGGCAGCCTGCGTTGCATCGGCGGCGGCTGAGAGGGAGAAGTAATAGGTGGTGTCGTTGACGATCGGCTTGTCCAGCTCATTAAGTGCCAGTACAGGCACGGTCGGATTGGCCTTGAGCAGCTCCTCGACCCTGTCTTTGAGCAGCGGGCCGATGATCATGTTGGCCCCTTCCTGAATGGCCTGCTTGTAGAGATCCGCCGTCGACTTGGTCTGGGTATCGTAGAAGTTCAGGGTAAACTGGCTCTGATTTTCCTTGTAAGACATCAGCATGCCGTTGCGGATTGCCGCACCCTGCGGTTCCAGGTTGCCGGACAGCGGCAGGAAGACGGCGATCTGCTGCAGGGCATTGATGTTGCTGGTGGCCAGATCACCGAGTCCGGCCGGCATGTCTTTCTGGGCCGGGTGGTTCGGGAAGGCCTGTTTCCAGCCGGCCAGCTGGCGAGCCAGCTGATTGGGCTGGGCACCGAATTCATTCACCAGCGCTGCCAGCCGCAGCCAGCCGGTGGTGACATCGGGAGCCGGTGCCTCTTCCAGCGCCTGCAGGGTGGAAGGGGTCATGCTCTTGAGCAGGGACCAGATCTGCTGATGATTGGTGGCCAGCTCATTCTGGGCCAGGTAGGGCTCCAGCAGGATCAGCGACTTGGCAGCACCAAACTTGTTGTTGATGTCGAGCTGCAGCACCACGCGCTGGCGGTACCAGTCCTTCTGGGTATCAGCATCCAGCGCCACATCGGGCTTGCCTTCCAGCAGGATCAGCGCCTGGTTGGCGTTGCCCTGGGCGAGCAGCAGGTGAGCCTGCAGCAGTTGCAGCTGGGCCTTCTGCTCGGCGCTCTGGGCCTGCTTCTGCAATTGCTGGAACAGGGCCGCGGCCGGCTTGGCCTGACCGAGCGCCAGATAGCTGCGCGCCGCCATCACTTGCCAGGTGAAGGCTTCGGCCGGTTTAGCCGGGTCCACCTGGGCCAGATACCACTGGGCATTCTTGGTAAGATCCGAGAAGGCCGACGGCATGCCGGACTGGCCGGCGGGTTGATTGGGCTCCGACGCACAGGCGGCGAGCAGGACTGCCGCGAGTAGGATGCCGAAGAGTCGTGATACACTTAGCTGCTTTATAACCCGGTTCAAGTTCATTCCCCGACCAGTGTTGAAATTCTCCATAGTGTAAACGGGCCAATATGGCGACACAATTGTCGGGACACTCGGAGCTCCCATGAGTGACATCCCAACCCTGTATATAGTCCCCACTCCGATCGGCAATCTGGCCGACATCACCCAGCGAGCACTGGATGTGCTGCGCAGCGTCGATCTGGTGGCCGCCGAGGATACCCGCCATACCGGCATCCTGCTCAGCCACTACCAGATCTCGGTGCAGACCTTTGCGCTGCATGATCACAATGAACAGCAGAAAGCCGACGTGTTGATCGGCCGTATCAAGGAGGGCAAGAGCGTGGCCCTGGTCTCCGACGCGGGCACGCCGCTCATCAGCGACCCCGGTTATCACCTGGTCACCCGTTGTCGCGAAGCCGGGGTCAAGGTAGTGCCGCTACCCGGTCCCTGCGCCGCCATCACGGCGCTCTCCGCCGCCGGGTTGCCTACCGACCGTTTCGCCTTCGAGGGTTTTCTGCCGGCCAAAGCCAAGGGACGCGATGATCGCCTGCAGGCCGTGATTGAGGACACCCGCTCGCTGGTGTTCTATGAATCGCCGCGCCGGGTGCAGGAGACGGTGGAAGCGATCGCCCGCATTCTGGGTGAGCGCCAGGTGGTGGTCTGCCGCGAGCTGACCAAGACCTTCGAGTCGATCCACGGTCTGCCAGCCTCCGAGATGCTGACCTGGCTCGGCGAAGATGAAAACCGCTGCCGCGGCGAGATCGTGCTGGTGGTGGCGGGGGCGAGCAAGGACGAAGAGACCTTGCCGGCTGAGGCGATCCGCACCCTGGGGCTGCTGGTGGCCGAGCTGCCGCTGAAAAAAGCGGCGGCGCTGACCGCCGAGATCCACGGCGTGAAGAAGAATGCCCTCTACAAATACGGCCTCGAGCACTATTAATTGCCGTAAACGGGAATTGCCGGTTTACCCCGCCGGCATCACGAGGCTATAATCCGCGCCTCGGAGTTGGCTGGGCAATCGCTGCTTCGTCGTTGTGTCCCTCGGGACAGACGGGCGGAGGGGAGGAAAGTCCGGGCTTCACAGGGCAGGGTGCCAGGTAACGCCTGGGGGGCGCGAGCCTACGACCAGTGCAACAGAGAGCAGACCGCCGATGGCCCGCAAGGGATCAGGTAAGGGTGAAAGGGTGCGGTAAGAGCGCACCGCGCGACTGGCAACAGTTCGTGGCACGGTAAACTCCACCCGAAGCAAGACCAAATAGGCCCCTATTGGCGCGGCCCGCGTTGGGGGCGGGTAGGTTGCTTGAGCCAGCGAGCGATTGCTGGCCTAGAGGAATGATTGCTACCCGGGGCAACCCGGTACAGAACCCGGCTTACAGGCCGACTCCGACCTCTTTCCTGAAGAGCCTTGCGATTTATCGCAAGGCTCTTTTTATTAACTGTAAAATACTGTCTCGGTTGACTCGGAATATTTACTATCGGGCTGGCCCTGCTTAACAAATGTGCTTTATATCAATCTGTTATGTGGTTTTTGTCCATGATGTCAGTATTGTGATGGCGCTGGAGAAACGTGACCTGCATGGCTGATGTTTATTCGCGTAATTCGTCAGTTTTTTAATTGCCGAAAATTAATCGAATTGCGGGTAACACAAATAACTTGTGGAAAATCAACTCATTTAATCCTCGCAGCGAAAATGCTGCGTCAATATGTTCCCCATGCCCGAGATCCTCGCTTGAAAAGCCCTCAGCACGTCCTTAAACTTCAAGGTGGGGAAAAGTGGATCAAAGTGGTTTTTATCGGGCGGTTTGCCCCCTTTAACTCATTTTCAGGGACTGCAATTTGTTGCGTGGTGCGCATGCCATCAGCCTGGACAGCAAGGGGCGATTGGCGATTCCGACCAAGTACCGTGATTGGCTGCGCGACGAGAGCGAGGGCCAGCTGGTCTGCACCATCGATATTGCCCACCCCTGTCTGCTGCTTTACCCCCTAAACGAATGGGAAGAGATCGAGCGCAAGCTCAAGACCCTCTCCAGCATGAATCCCCTTGAGCGCCGCCTGCAGCGGCTGTTGCTCGGGCATGCGACCGAATGCGAGCTGGACGGCAATGGCCGTCTGCTGCTCAGCCAGCCACTGCGCAGCCACGCGGGGCTGGACAAGAAAATCATGCTGGTGGGCCAGCTCAACAAATTTGAGCTATGGGATGAAGCCCGCTGGCAACAACAGGTCAATGACGACATTCAGGGCCTGCCCGAGGATGACTGGGCAAGCTCGCCACGACTACAGGATTTCTCTTTATAAATGACCCAAGCCGCTGAACACATTACAGTGCTGCTGCACGAAGCCGTCGAAGGGCTGGCCATCAAGCCGGACGGCATCTACGTCGACGGTACGTTTGGCCGGGGCGGTCACTCGCGCCTTATCCTGCAGCAGCTGGGCCCCAATGGCCGTCTGATTGCCATCGATCGGGATCCCCAGGCCATCGCCGAAGCGGCCAAGATCCAGGATCCGCGCTTCGAGATCGTGCACGGCCCGTTTTCCGGCATCACCACCTACCTGAGTGAGCGCGGCCTGCTGGGCAAGGTCGACGGTTTCCTGCTGGATCTGGGTGTATCTTCCCCCCAGCTGGACGATGCCGAGCGCGGTTTCAGCTTCATGAAGGACGGTCCGCTCGACATGCGGATGGATCCCACTTCCGGTCAGAGCGCCGCCGAATGGCTGGCCAGGGCCGATGTGGACGACATCGCCTGGGTACTGAAGACCTTCGGTGAGGAGCGCTTTGCCAAGAAGATTGCCCGCGCCATCGTGCATGACCGGGTCACCGAGCCCTATGTTCGCACCCGCCAGCTGGCGGAGATGATCGCCCGGGTCAATCCGAGCAAGGAAAAGGGCAAGCACGCTGCCACCCGCAGCTTCCAGGCCATCCGCATCTACATCAACAGCGAACTGGACGAGATCGAGACCGCACTCAACGGGGCCCTGGAAGTGCTGGCCCCCCACGGCCGCCTCTCCGTCATCAGCTTCCATTCGCTGGAAGATCGGCTGGTGAAGCACTTCATCCGCAAGCACGAGAAAGGCCCGGAAGTGCCGCACGGCATTCCGCTGACCGAGGCCCAGCTGGCCGGCGGTCGCAAACTGAAATCGGTCGGCAAGGCGCTCAAGCCTTCCGAGCATGAAGTCAACGAAAACAGCCGGTCACGCAGCTCGGTGCTGCGGGTGGCCCAGCGGCTGGCGGAGTAAGCCATGAGCGAGGTGCGTGTTCATCTGGCCAGAGAGATCCTCGGCGATCTCTGGCGGCACAAGCTGCAGGTGGTGCTGGCCATCGCCGTGCTGATCACCGCCTTTGCGGTGATCCTGGTGACCAACATGACTCGCGGCCTCACCGCCAAGCAGAATGACCTGATGGCGGAGGAGGATCGGCTCAACATCGAGTGGCGCCACCTGCTGCTGGAGCAGGGCACGCTGGCAGAGCATTCCCGGGTCGCGAGTCTGGCCATGGACAAGTTGCAGATGGCTCGCCCGCTGGTGACCACCGAGAAGGTAATTACACAACCATGAAACGCAAGGCATCCGCCAAGGCCCAACCCAAGGTCAAAGCCCCGTCACTCTATCCGTGGCGCTTTCGCACGCTGGTGTTTTTCATCGGCATTGCGTTTGCCGGCTTGATCCTGCGGCTGGCCTGGATCCAGGTGATCGACCCGGACAGGCTGCGTCAGGAGGGGGACATGCGCTCGCTGCGCACTACCTCCACCCAGGCGGTGCGTGGCATGATCACCGATCGCAACGGTGAACAGATGGCGGTATCGGTACCGGTCGAAGCGGTGTGGGCCGATCCCAAGACGGTGCATGAATCCGGTGCCATCCACAACGAACGCGCCTGGATGGCGCTCTCCGCCGTGCTCAAGCTCGACATCAACACCCTCAAGCACCGTATCTCCAACCCGAGCAAGCGCTTCGTCTACCTGCAGCGGCAGGTGACGCCGGCGGTGTCCGAGTACATCAAGGGGCTCAAGCTGGGCGGCATCTACCTGCGTCCGGAGTCGCGCCGTTTCTATCCGACCGGCGAGATCAGCGCCCATCTGGTGGGGGTGACCAACATCGATGGGCACGGCATCGAGGGGATCGAGCGCAGCTATGACGAATGGCTGACCGCGACCCCGGGCGAGATGCGGGTGCGCAAGGACCGGCAGGGTCGGGTCATCGAGCGGCTCGGGCTGGTGAAAGAGGGCAAGAACGCCAACGATCTGCAGCTGAGCATCGATCAGCGGGTACAGGCGCTGGCTTACCGGGCACTCAAGCGGGCCACCGACGAGAACAAGGCGACTTCCGGCTCCATGGTGATGCTGGACGTCAAGACTGGTGAGGTGCTCGCCATGGTCAACACCCCCTCCTACAACCCTAACAACCGCGGCCAGTACCAGAGTTTCCGGGTGCGCAACCGAGTGGTGACCGACACCTATGAACCGGGTTCGACCGTCAAACCCCTGATCCTGCTGAGTGCCCTGCAGGCCGGCGTCACCAGCTGGAAGGACACCATCCAGGGCGGCCCTCTGTTCATCGGGGCCAAGCAGATCCGCGACGTGAGTATTCACAAGGCGACCAACCTGTACGACATCCTGCGCTACTCCTCCAACATCGGCATGTCGCGTATCGCACTGCGGATGCCGGCCCAGGAGATGATCAACACCCTCAGCATGGTGGGTTTCGGGATGGATACCGGCAGCGGCCTGATGGGCGAGAGCAGCGGCATGCTGCCTCAACGTCGGCGCTGGTCCGATATCGAACGGGCTACTCTGTCATTCGGCTATGGCCTGCGGGTGACCCCGCTGCAGCTGGCCTCTGCCTATGCCACTCTGGCCAACAAGGGCAAGCGGGTGCCCATCTCCATCGTCAAGGTGAGCGAGCCGCCCAAGGGCGAGCAGGTCATCGATCACAACAACGCCACCGCCATGCTGCAGGCGCTGGAGTACGTGGTCGACAACGCCATTCCGAAAGCCAAAATCCCTGGCTACCGGGTTGGCGGCAAGAGTGGTACCGCCAAGGTCGCCGTGGCCGGCGGCTACGGCAAGGATTACATGGCCTGGTTCGCCGGCTTCGCCCCGGCCAGCAACCCGCGCTTCGTCATGGTGGTGGTGATCAACGAGCCCAAGGGCGATGCCTACTACGGTGGCGCCGTGGCGACCCCGCCGTTTGCCGAAGCCATGGGCGGGGTGCTGCAACTCTTCAATATTCGTCCCGACGCGGTGCCGCCTGCGGTACCCACCAAACTTGCCCGTACGGAGGCTTCCAATGTTGTCCCGCGCACTTGATCAGCTGATGCGCCCCTTCGGCATTACTGCCCCGGCGCTCGCACTCACCGACATCCAGCTGGACAGTCGGCGCGTCGGGCCCGGTTGTCTCTTCGTGGCGATTCGCGGACATCAGGTGGATGGCAGACGGTTTATCGAACAGGCGGTGGCTCAGGGAGCGACCGCCGTACTGTTTGAAGAGGACGGGGAATTCGTGGCACCAACGCTGGCCGTGCCCTGCATCGGCGTGCCCAATCTGCCGGCCCGCCTCTCCGAGCTGGCCGGCTATTTCTACGACCAGCCGGCCAGCAAGCTGGCGCTGGTGGGCATCACTGGCACCAATGGCAAGAGCACCACGGCACTGCTGGTCGCCAACTGGCGCACCCTGCTGGGGGGCAAGGCCGGGGTGATGGGCACTATCGGCAACGGCCTGTTCGGCGATCTCATCGAAGCTGAAAACACCACCGGCAGCGCGCTGCAGGTACAGGCCAATCTGGCCGCCCTGCAGGCGCAGGGGGCGGATCTGGTGGCGATGGAGGTTTCCAGCCACGGTCTGGTGCAGCATCGCGTGGCAGCCCTGCCGTTTGCCGCTGCCGTGTTCACCAACCTGAGCCGGGATCACCTGGACTATCACGGCACCATGGAGGCCTATGGCGCCGCCAAGGAAGAGCTGCTGAAACTGGTGGCCGAACCTTGCGCCGTGCTCAATGCCGATGACCGCCTGGGTCGCCAGTGGCTGGCCGCTTATCCGACCGCGGTGGCGTTCAGCGTACACGGCCCGGTGGCCAATCACCCGGGGCGACAGCTGACGGCGCAAGACCCCCATTTCCACCAGCAAGGTTTTCGCACGCAGATTAACTCCAGTTGGGGGAATGGTGTATTATCCGCCCCCTTGCTCGGGCGCTTCAACGTCAGCAATGTGCTGGCCGCGATGGGCGCCATGCTGGTGCTCGGCTATGACTTCGACGAGTTGCTGGCCAGCGCACCACAACTGCAGCCGGTGACCGGTCGTATGGAGTGTTTCGGTGGCGGCAAGGCGCCGCTCGCCGTGGTCGATTATGCCCACACGCCGGATGCGCTGGAGAAGGCGCTGCAGGCCCTGCGGGTGCACTGTGAAGGACGGCTCTGGTGCCTGGTGGGATGTGGTGGCGACAGGGATCGCGGCAAGCGTCCCATGATGGCCGCCATGGCCGAGCTGCATGCGGATCGCGTGATCCTGACCGACGACAACCCCCGTACCGAGGAGCCGGCCCGGATCATGGCCGACATGGTGGCGGGTCTTCGCGATCCTGGCGCCGTGCAGATCGAGCACGACAGAGTCAAGGCGATCCAGCTGGCGCTGAGCCAGGCAAACAAACAGGACATCATCCTGGTGGCCGGTAAAGGCCACGAGGATTATCAGATCATTGGAACCGACAAGCGGCACTACAGCGACCGGGAAACCGTCGCGGCCGCCTTGCACACATTATTGGAGTCATTCGCATGATGACCCTCAGGCTTGCCGAGCTGGCACAGGTACTCGATGCCCGTCTGATTGGTGAAGACGAAGCGATCACGGCTGTCAGCACCGACACCCGTACCCTGGGCGCCGGCGCGCTGTTCGTGGCGCTGCGCGGCGAGCGTTTCGATGCCCACGATTTCTGCGACCAGGCCGTGGCCGCCGGTGCCTCCGCCCTGCTGGTGGAGCGTGAACTGCCGCTGGCGATCCCCCAGCTGGTGGTGGCTGATACCCTCAAGGGATTGGGCCGCCTCGGTCGGCTGGTGCGCGAGCGCATCAACCCGAAAGTGCTGGCAATCACCGGTAGCTGTGGCAAGACCACGGTGAAGGAGATGGCGACTGCCATTCTGCGCCAGGAAGGGGAAGTGCTGGCCACCGCCGGCAACTTCAACAACGAGGTGGGGGTGCCGCTCACCCTGCTGCGCCTCGAGCCGCAACACCAGTTCGCGGTGATGGAGCTGGGGGCCAACCACCCGGGCGAGATCGCCTGGACTACTTCGCTGGCCAAACCCGATGCCGCCATCATCAACAACGTGGCGGCCGCCCATCTGGAGGGCTTCGGCTCGCTGGAAGGGGTGTTCCACGCCAAGAGCGAGATTTTTGAGGGCCTGTGCGAAGGTGGCACTGCCATCGTCAACGCCGACAACGAGTTCTGGCCCAAATGGCAGGCCCGCGGCATTCACTGCGCCTTCTCCATCGAGGATCAGCGTCAGCCGTTCCACGCCAGAAACGTGGTGATCAATCAGCAGGGTTGTGCCGAGTTCGTCATGGTGACCCCGCAGGGTGAAGTGAGCCTGACTCTGGCCATTCCGGGCCGCCACAACGTGGCCAACGCCCTGGCCGCCGCCGCTGGCACGCTGGCGCTCGGCGCTTCGCTCGCCTCGGTCAAGACCGGGCTCGAGCAGATGGCGCCGGTCAAGGGTCGCTTCTGCGTCCAGCGCTGGGGTGGTCTCACCCTGGTGGACGACACCTACAACGCCAGCGTGGAGTCCGTGCTGGCGGGTATCGATACCCTGACTGCCATGAACGGCTACAAGGTGCTGGTGTTTGGTGACATGAAGGAGTTGGGTGAGGAGTCCGCCGAGCAGCATGCCCGGGTCGGTCGCCACGCCCGTGAGCGCGGTCTGGATGCCGTGCTGACCGTAGGAGAACAGAGTCGCCACACCGCAGATGCCGCGGCTGGCCGACATTTCGATAACAAGGCGTCGTTGTTTGAAGTGCTTGCGCAAATGATAAAAACACATCAAGAAATTTCGATTCTGGTCAAGGGGGCCCGCGGCTCCCGCATGGAAGATATCGTCGAGATGGTCAAAGACCATCAGGAGTCGGCCACATGCTAGTCTGGCTGGCGGAACTGCTCACCCCGCATTTCACCTTCTTCAACGTCTTCTCCTACCTGACGTTTCGCGCCATCTTGTCGATCATCACCGGTCTGGTGGTGGCGCTCTGGATGGGGCCGCGCCTCATCCGTCGCCTGCAGATCCTCAAGTTCGGCCAGGTGATCCGCAATGACGGTCCCGAGTCACACCTGAGCAAGAAAGGCACCCCGACCATGGGCGGCCTGATGATCATCGCCGCCATCTTCATCTCTGTGCTGCTCTGGTGCCGTCTCGACAACCCGTATGTGTGGCTGGTGCTGTTCGTGCTGGGTGCCTACGGCGCCATCGGCTTCGCCGATGACTACCTCAAGGTGGTGCGCAAGAACACCGACGGCCTGATCGCCCGCTGGAAGTACTTCTGGCAGTCCTCCGTTGCGCTGGGGGTGGCTGTGTTCCTCTACGCCACCGCCACCCACGACGGTCAGACCCAGCTGGTGGTGCCCTTCCTCAAGGACGTGATGCCGCAGCTCGGTCTGATGTTCATCGTACTGACCTACTTCGTCATCGTCGGCACCTCCAACGCGGTCAACCTGACCGACGGCCTCGACGGTCTGGCCATCATGCCGACCGTGATGGTGGCGGGGGGCTTCGCCTTCATCGCCTGGGCCACCGGCAACGTCAATTTTGCCAGCTACCTGCACATTCCCTACGTGCCCTATACCTCCGAGCTGGTGATCGTCTGTACCGCCATCGTCGGCGCCGGTCTGGGGTTCCTTTGGTTCAACACCTATCCGGCCCAGGTGTTCATGGGGGACGTGGGTTCCCTGGCGCTGGGCGGCGCGCTCGGCACCATCGCCGTGCTGGTGCGTCAGGAGTTCCTGCTGGTGATCATGGGCGGGGTCTTCGTGATGGAGACCGTCTCCGTGATCCTGCAGGTAGGTTCCTACAAGCTGCGCGGCGTGCGCATCTTCCGCATGGCGCCGATCCATCACCACTATGAGAAGAAGGGCTGGCCTGAGCCGCGCGTCATCGTGCGCTTCTGGATCATCACCCTCATGCTGGTGCTGCTCGGCCTTGCCACCCTGAAGGTGAGGTAAGCCATGGTCATCATCATCGGACTCGGCAAAACCGGACTCTCCTGCGTCGACTACTTCCTCGGCCGTGGCGTCACGCCGCTGGTGATGGACACCCGCGCCAACCCGCCCGGCAAGGATCAGCTGCCGCCCGAGGTGGAGCTCATTCACGGGCTGGACGGCGAGCGCCTCAAGCAGGCGCACATGATAGTGGCGAGCCCGGGCATCGCCTTGGCCACCCCCGAGCTGAAAGCCGCCGCCGAGTGCGGGGTGCAGATCGTCGGTGACATCGAGCTGTTTGTGCGCGACACCGAAGTGCCGGTCATCGCCATCACCGGCTCCAACGGCAAGAGCACTGTGACTACCCTGGTGGGCGAGATGATCGCCGAAGCCGGCCTCAAGGTGGGCGTTGGTGGCAACATAGGCACGCCGGCGCTTGAGCTGCTCAAGCAGCCGATGGATCTCTGCGTGCTGGAGCTCTCCAGCTTCCAGCTGGAGACCACCCACAGCCTGCGCGCCGCCGCTTCCGTGGTATTGAACCTCAGTGAAGATCATATGGATCGCTATCAAGGCATGGCCGACTACCGCGCCGCCAAGATGGAGATCCATCAGCACTCCCAGCACATTCTGGTCAATCGTGACGATGCCCAGACCCTGCCCGACGTGGGTCAGGTGTGGCAGAGCTTCGGTCTCGATTGCAACGGTTACGGCCGCTGTGAATTGGAGGGACGCCAGTGGCTGACCCTGCACGGCGAGCCGTTGCTGGCGGTGGACGAGATGAAGATCGTCGGCGCCCACAACCAAGCCAACGCACTGGCCGCCATGGCCCTGTGCGATGCGGTCGGCATCCCGCGCGAGCCGCAGTTGCGAGTGCTGCGTCGGTTCGAGGGGCTGCCCCACCGTGCCCGCTTCGTGCGCGAGGTGAACGGGGTGCGCTGGATCAACGACTCCAAGGCTACCAACGTGGGGGCTACCCTGGCCGCCGTGGCCGGGGTGCGTGAATCGGTGAAAGGCCGTCTGCTGCTGCTGGCCGGCGGTCAGGGCAAGGGCCAAGATTTCGGCCCGGTGCAGGCGCTGCTCGGCAGCCAGATCGATCACATGTACTGTTTCGGCCAGGATGCCGAGGTGCTGCTGGCGCTGGGTGAGCAGACCGAGCGGGTTGCCGATCTCGATGCCGCGGTCACCAAGGCGGCTGCCGATGCCAGGCCCGGCGACTGGGTGCTGCTGGCACCCGCCTGCGCCAGCCTGGACCAGTTCAAGTCTTTCGAAGCGCGCGGTGATCGTTTCACCGAGCTGGTGATGGCCTTATGAACGCCCTGCGCACAGTAGCGGGCTTCCTGCAGCGCTGGTTGTTGCCGGCACGCCCTGCCGGTCTTTACGACCGGCAGTTGGTGGTGCTGGCGCTGGCGCTGATGGCGGTGGGTCTGGTGATAGTTGCGTCCGCCTCGATCCCGGAGGGGATCGCCATCAACAACGATCCCTTCATGTTCGTGAAGCGCCATGGCCTGTTTCTGCTGATGGCGCTCGGCATCTCCTGGTTCGTGCTGCAGGTGCCGATGGCACGCTGGCAGCACTACAACGGCCCCATGCTGCTGCTGGCCATCGTCATGCTGGTGCTGGTGCTGCTGGTGGGGCGCAGCGTCAACGGCTCGGTGCGCTGGTTGCCGCTCGGCCCCTTCAACCTGCAGCCTGCCGAGTTTGGCAAGCTGGCATTGTTTGTCTATCTGGCCGGCTACCTGGTACGCCGCCAGAGCGAGGTACGCGAGCGCTTCATCGGCTTCATGAAGCCGATGGCGGTGCTGTTCGTGGTAGCCATCCTACTGCTGGCACAGCCTGACCTGGGTTCTGTGGTGGTGATGTTCGTGACGTCGCTGGGCATGCTGTTCCTGGCCGGCGCTCGCCTGGTGCAGTTCATCGGCCTCATCCTGGTGGGGGTGAGCGCGGTAGTGACCCTGATCATCGCCGAGCCCTACCGGATGCGGCGGGTCACCTCCTTCCTCGACCCCTGGGCCGATCCGTTCGGCAGCGGCTACCAGCTGACCCAGTCGCTGATGGCCTTTGGTCGTGGCAGCTGGTTTGGCGAGGGGCTCGGCAACTCCATCCAGAAGATGGAGTACCTGCCGGAAGCTCACACCGACTTCGTGTTTGCGATCCTGGGTGAAGAGCTGGGGTATGTGGGCGTGCTGGGCGCGCTCTTCCTCATCTTCGCGCTCTCGGTCAAGGCGCTCAAGCTGGGCCATCAGGCGCTGGTGGCGGAGCGGTTATATGAAGGCTATCTGGCCATCGGCATCGGCATCTGGTTCAGCTTCCAGACCTTCGTCAACGTCGGCGCCGCCAGCGGCATGATGCCGACCAAGGGTCTGACCCTGCCGCTGGTCAGTTATGGTGGTTCGAGCCTCATCATCATGATGGTGGCGGTGAGCATGTTGATTCGTATCGATTTCGAGTTGCGTCAGGCCAGTGCCCAGGCGCGCGTGCGGGAGGTTTAGTGAGCAAGACGCTGTTGGTGATGGCAGGCGGTACCGGGGGCCACGTGTTCCCCGGTCTGGCCGTGGCCGATCGCCTCAAGGCCCAGGGCTGGACCATTCACTGGCTCGGCACCGCCGACCGGATGGAGGCGGAGCTGGTGCCTGCCCATGGTTATCCCATCTCCTTCATCGATATCCAGGGGGTGCGTGGCAATGGCATCAAGCGGCTGCTGGCGGCCCCCTATCGCATCGTCAAATCCGTGCTGCAGGCGCGCCGGGTGCTCAAGACCATTCGCCCCGACGTGGTGCTCGGCATGGGCGGCTTTGCCTCCGGTCCGGGTGGCGTGGCCGCCTGGCTGTCCGGCATCCCGTTGCTGCTGCACGAACAGAATGCTGCGGCCGGCATGACCAACAAGCTGCTGGCCCGTCTCGCCAAGCGGGTGCTGATGGCCTTCCCGGGCGCCTTTGCCCCGAGCCGTCGCACCGCCGTGGTGGGCAACCCGGTGCGCCCCGAGGTGGTGGCCCTGCCGGATCCGCAACTGCGCAGCAGTGCAGAGCCGCTGCGGCTGCTGATCGTCGGTGGCAGCCTGGGGGCCCGGGTGCTCAACGAGCAGGTGCCGCCGGCGGTGGCGGCGGCCGGTGTGCCCATCGAGGTGCGTCACCAGTGCGGCAAGGGCAATCGCGATGCCGTGGCCGAGGCCTACGCCAAGCAGGGCGTGGCGGCCGAGGTGAGTGAATTTATCAAGGACATGGCCGGTGCCTATGCCTGGGCAGACCTGGTGGTGTGCCGGGCCGGGGCGCTGACCGTCTCCGAAGTCGCCGCCGCCGGGGTTGCCGCCATTTTTGTGCCGCTGCCCCACGCGGTGGATGATCACCAGACCCGCAACGCCCTGACTCTGGTCGACGGCGGTGCGGCTGAATTCCTGCCCCAATCCGAGCTGACCACGGCCTCGCTGGCTGCGCGTCTCTCCTGGCTTGCCGGGCGCAGGGAAACCCTATTGAACATGGCCCAGGCCGCCCGTCGCGTCGCCATCATCGATGCCGCCGAGCGGGTCGCCGATGAGTGCAAACGCCTGGCGACCGGGCAGAGCGAGAGATGATTATGACCAAGGTTGAACTGGCAAAACTGCGTACCGTTATCCCTGAAATGCGCCGGGTGCGTCGCATTCACTTCATCGGCATCGGTGGGGCCGGGATGGGCGGTATCGCAGAAGTCCTTGCCAACGAAGGCTATCAGGTGACCGGCTCGGATCTGGCCCGCAATGCGGTGACCGAACGGCTCGAGTCCCTCGGTGCCCACATCTTCGTGGGCCACAGTGCCGAGCACGTGAACGAGGCGAGCGTGGTGGTGGTCTCTACCGCCATCAAGCAGGACAACCCCGAGCTGCTGGCTGCCCGCGAGCTGCGCATTCCTGTGGTGCGCCGCGCCGAGATGCTGGCCGAGCTGATGCGTTTCCGCCATGGCATCGCCATCGCCGGCACCCACGGCAAGACCACCACCACCAGTCTGGTGGCGAGCATTTATGCCGAAGCGGACCGGGATCCGACCTTCGTCATCGGGGGCCTGCTCAACAGCGCCGGCACCAATGCCCGTCTGGGCAGCAGCCGCTATCTGATCGCCGAAGCGGACGAGAGCGACGCCTCCTTCCTGCATCTGCAGCCGATGGTCTCCATCGTGACCAACATCGAAGCGGATCACATGGATACCTATGGTGGCGACTTCTCCAAGCTGAAGGCCACCTTCATCGACTTTTTGCACAATCTGCCGTTCTACGGGCTGGCCGTGGTGTGCGTGGATGACCCTGTGATCCGCGGCATGCTGCCGGAGATCGCGCGTCCCACCATCACCTATGGCCTGAGTGATGATGCCGACGTGCAGGTGCTGGACTTCGTGCAGACCAGCAACCGCAGCCGTTTCCGGGTCCGTCGCAAGGATGCCGGCGAGCTGGAGGTAACCCTCAATCTGCCCGGCATCCACAATGCCCTCAATGCCGCCGCGGCGATTGCGGTCGCCACCGAGGACGGGATCGGCGATGATGCCATCATCCGGGCGCTGGCCAAGTTTGAAGGGGTGGGTCGCCGCTTCCAGCAATATGGCGAGTTCGAGACCGGCCGCGGCAAGGCCATGCTGGTGGACGACTACGGTCACCACCCGAGCGAGGTCAAGGTCACCATCAACGCCGCCCGCGCCGGCTGGCCCGAGAAGCGACTGGTGATGGTGTTCCAGCCGCACCGCTACACCCGCACCCGCGATCTCTATGAAGATTTCGCTGACGTGCTCTCCAAGGTGGACGTGCTGGTGATGCTGGAGGTCTATGCCGCCGGTGAAGAGCCTATTCCGGGCGCCGATGGCCGCGCCCTGTGCCGCTCCATCCGCTCCCGCGGCAGTCTGGAACCCATCTTTGTCGCGACGCCGGACGATGTGCCGGCGGTACTGGCCGGGCTGGTCGGCGAGGGCGATCTGGTGCTGACCCAGGGGGCAGGGAACGTCGGGGCGCTGGCACGGCGTCTCGGCGAGATGAAATTGAGCATCGAGAGCATGAAATCCGGCGCCTGAGGGCCCAATGAGTATTTTGACCGCCAAGCCGGGGCCTATATAATGGCGAACCGGCCTGCAAAGGGCCGGCATGGCGCGTTAAACGGGGATCGATCGGGTGGAGGCAAGGGCACAAGGGCGCACCAAGGGAGGCTTCATCGCCGGGGTGGGATTTTTCCTCCTGGTCATGTGGGGCCTCTACCAGACCGCGCTGGATGTTAAAGATTGGCTGACGGATGCCAATCGGTTGCCCATGAGCGAGCTGTTGCTGCAGGGGCAACACCAGTATTTGCAAACCGATGAACTGCGCAGCGCCGTGCTGGATGGCGCCGAACTGCGCAACTTCTTCGAGTTGGACGTGAACGAATTGCAGGCGCGGTTGAACGCCTTGCCTTGGGTGGCCCAGGTCTCGGTACGCAAGAAGTGGCCCAACAAGATCAAGGTCTACCTCACCGAACAGGCGGTAGCGGCACGCTGGAACGGCAACCGCTTCGTCAACACCAAGGGTGAGGTGTTCAGTGCGCCGGACAGGGTGAAGACCCCTCTGATGCAGCTGTCCGGGCCTGAGGATCAGGCCGTCAAGGTGCTGGAGGCCAGCCGTCAGTACGAGGCGCAGCTGGCGGCCAGAGGATACAAGCTGCTGGGGGTGAATCTGACCCCTCGCCATGCCTGGGAACTGACCCTGGATGGCAACATTCAGCTGTTTTTGGGGCGCTCGGATATCGCGCTTCGACTGCAGCGGTTTATCGATGCCTTTCCGGTCATCGAGCCCCGTGAGCGGGTTGCTTACGTGGATCTTCGATACGACACCGGGATGGCAGTTGGCTGGAAGAAGAACGAAGAGAAAGTGAATGACCAAAACCGCAGATAGAAATCTGATTGTCGGACTGGATATCGGCACAACCAAGGTGGCGGTTCTGGTTGGCGAAGTGCTGCCAGACGGTGAGCTCAATGTCATCGGCATGGGCAGTCACGCCTCTCGTGGCATGGACAAGGGGGGGGTCAACGATCTCGATTCCGTGGTCAAGTCCCTGCGCCGTGCGGTGGAAGAGGCCGAGATGATGGCCGACTGCCAGATCAGCTCCGTCTATCTGGGGTTGTCCGGCAAGCATATCGACTGTCGCAACGAAACCGGCATGGTGCCCATCTCCGATGAAGAGGTGACCCAGGAAGACGTGGACAACGTCATCCACACCGCCAAGTCGGTGCGGTTGTCCGATGAGCTGCGGGTGCTGCACGTGCTGCCCCAGGAGTTCGCCATCGACTACCAGGAAGGGATCAAGAACCCGGTCGGTCTGTCCGGCGTGCGGATGGCCGCCAAGGTGCACCTGATCACCTGCCACAACGACATGGCTCGCAACATCGAGAAGTGCGTTGAGAAGGTGGGTCTGCGGGTGGATCAGCTGATCTTCTCCGCGCTGGCGTCCAGCTACGCCGTGCTGACCGAAGACGAGAAAGAGCTGGGTGTCTGCGTGGTGGACATAGGTGGTGGCACCATGGACATGTCGCTGTTTACCGGCGGCGCCCTGCGTCACACCAAGGTGATCCCGTACGCCGGCAGCACGGTGACCAGCGACATCGCCTACGCCTTCGGCACTCCGCCGCTGGATGCGGAGGCGATCAAGGTGCGCTACGGTTGCGCCCTGGGCCGGCTGGTCAGCAAGGAAGACAATATTGAAGTACCCAGTGTCGGCGGTCGTCCGGCGCGCAGCCTGCAGCGGCAGACACTGGCCGAAGTGATCGAGCCCCGTTACACCGAGTTGCTCTCCATGGTGAATGATGAGCTGGTGCGGGTACAAAGCGAATTGAAAGCGCAGGGGGTCAAGCATCAGCTTGCAGCCGGTGTGGTCTTGACCGGCGGCGCTGCCCAGATCGAAGGCATTGTGGAGTGCGCAGAGCAGATCTTCCAGAGCCAGGTCCGGGTAGGGGAGCCCATGAATATCCGGGGATTGAGTGATTACGTGCAGGCGCCTGTGTACTCGACTGCGGTCGGGTTGCTGCAGTATGGCCGCACCCATCAATCCACCGGCAGTAGCAAGGAATATGCCGCCAAGGCAAGCGTAGGTGGGCTGGTCAAACGGGTCAGCAACTGGTTGCGTGGCGAGTTCTAAAAGATTTTGCTGAGTCAGGCAAATAAAGCGGAGAGACAACATGTTTGAATTTATGGATAGCCACACTGACGAAGCCGTCATCAAAGTGATTGGTGTGGGTGGCGGCGGCGGCAACGCGGTCGAACACATGGTTCGTCAAAACATCGAAGGTGTCGAGTTCATTACCGTCAACACCGACGCCCAGGCGCTGCGCAACTCCAGTGCCAACACAACCCTGCAGATCGGTGGTGGCATCACCAAGGGTCTGGGGGCCGGGGCCAACCCGGAAGTGGGTCGTGACGCGGCCATGGAAGATCGGGAAGCGCTGCGCGAGCTGCTGACCGGCTCCGACATGGTGTTCATCGCCGCCGGCATGGGTGGTGGTACCGGTACCGGCGCTGCCCCGATCGTGGCCGAAGTGGCCCGCGAGATGGGTATCCTGACAGTTGCTGTCGTAACCAAGCCGTTCTCCTTCGAAGGGAAAAAACGGATGGGCTTCGCCGCTCACGGTATCGAAGAGCTGTCCAAGAACGTCGACTCCCTGATCACCATCCCCAACGACAAGTTGCTGAAGGTGCTGGGTCGTGGCATCTCCCTGCTGGACGCCTTCAAGGCGGCCAACGATGTACTGCTGGGTGCGGTACAGGGCATTGCCGAACTGATCACCCGTCCGGGTCTGATCAACGTCGACTTCGCGGACGTGCGTACCGTGATGCGCGAAATGGGTACCGCCATGATGGGTACCGGTTCCGCCTCCGGTGATGACCGTGCCGAAGAAGCGGCCGAGAAGGCCATCTCCAGCCCGCTGCTGGAAGACGTGGATCTGGCCGGTGCCCGCGGCATCCTGGTCAACATCACTGCCGGCATGGACATGACCATCGAAGAGTTCGAAACCGTCGGTAACGCGGTCAAGGCCTTCGCCTCCGAAAACGCCACCGTGGTGGTGGGTACCGTAATCGACCCGGAAATGCACGACGAACTGCGCGTGACCGTGGTTGCTACCGGTATCGGTGCCGAGCGCAAGCCCGACATCACCCTGGTGAAGAACAACATGGTACAAGAGCGTCCGGCCCGTCAGCCCCTGATCAGCGAAGCCCTGCAGTCTCGCGTGATGGAAGAGGCGCCGGCCAAGGTGGTCAACGCCGAGCCGCAAGCTCGTCGCGAACCGGATTATCTCGATATTCCTGCGTTCCTGCGCAAGCAAGCTGACTAAGCCTCTAATGACGCTGGTTTGTTTGTTGCTTAAGGAATGTGCTAAGATGGCCTGCCCACGACCATCTGGTCAGGAATTTGAGCTGTTAAGCGGATACGCCCATGATTAGACAAAGAACCTTGAAAACGAGTGTCCAGGCCACTGGTGTCGGCCTGCATTCGGGCCGGAAAGTCACAATGACGTTCCGTCCGGCGCCTGTTAACACAGGGATCGTTTACTTGCGTACCGATCTGAATCCTGTGGTAGAGCTGCCAGCCAATGCCGATCAGGTGCGTGATACCGTGCTTTGTACCGCTCTGGTGAACGAAGCCGGTGTCCGTGTCTCTACCATTGAGCACCTCTCTGCCGCACTGGCCGGGATGGGCATCGACAATCTCTATGTCGAGGTTGATGCGCCCGAGATCCCGGTGATGGACGGCAGTGCGCACCCCTTTATCTACCTGCTGCAAGAAGTTGGTATCCGTGAACAGAATGCGCCCAAGCAGTTTGTGCGGATCAAGCAGAGCATCCGGGTTGAAGACGGCGACAAGTGGGCGGAATTCCACCCCTATCGCAACGGCTTCAAGATGGATCTCGAGATCGACTTCCAGCATCCGGTATTTGAAGGACGCAATCAGCGTTGCGTGCTGGACTTCTCCGGTGCCTCTTTCGTGAAAGAGATCAGCCGTGCCCGTACCTTCGGCTTCATGCGTGACATCGAGTACCTGCGTTCCCAGAACCTGGCGCTGGGCGGCAGCCTGGAAAACGCCGTGGTGCTGGATGACTACCGGGTACTGAACGAAGATGGTCTGCGCTACGAAGACGAATTCGTCAAACACAAGATGCTGGATGCGATTGGCGATCTGTACATGTGCAATCGCAGCATCATTGGCGAATTCCGTGCCTACAAGACCGGCCATGCCCTGAACAACAAACTGCTGCGTGCCTTGCTGGCCAAGCAGGAGGCCTGGGAACTGGTGACCTTCGAGGGTGAGGGCGACAAAGCGCCTATCGCTTACTACGATAACGGTCTGGTTCTGGCCTGATAGCCGTGCAACGGAACGTCGGTCCTCTCTCCGCACCGACGTTCCGTCATTTGTTTACTCCATTCTGTAATACCGATTATCTCCCGGTTTTATTTTCCGTGTCGGCCCATGGCCACACCTGACCGAGCAGACTGATTTCTATGAGCATTACCCTGATCCTCCACGGTAAGCAGCGACGCAGGTTGCACTTGCCCAAACAACGTCTGGCCTGGGTCGGCGGTATCCTCTTCACTGTATTGGCCCTGGGGGGCGGCTGGCTCTGGCAGAGCTGGCAGCAAAAGATGGACGCGCTGGAAGTGGCGCTGGCCATGGCCGAACAGCAAAAATCCACGCAAGGGGCTGACGAAGCCCGCGAACAGCTTGCCATGCTGGCCGCCCAGGTGGGCACCATGCAGGGGCAGCTGGGTCGACTCAATGCACTCGGAGAGCGGCTGACCGAAAAAGCCGACCTCGACCCCGAGGAGTTCAATTTCAAGGAGCTGCCCCCCATGGGCGGTCCCTCCTATGATGCGGATCTGGAAGTCAGTCTCAACGAGCTGCAGGACTCCATGAAGCATCTCAGCCAACAGCTCAGTAGTCGTGAAGAGCAGCTGTCGGTACTTGAATCTTTCATCATGAATCACCATATAACCGATGCCGGTTTCATCTCCGGAACACCGGTCAAGCAGGAGCGGGTTTGGGTCTCCTCTGGCTTCGGTGGCCGGGTCGATCCGTTCAATGGTCGTGCCAAGATGCACAAAGGGGTGGATTTCCGTGGCAAGCCCGGCACCCCCATCCTGGCAACGGGCCCAGGCGTTGTAAGCTGGGCGGGCCGTCATCCGGAATTTGGCAACATGGTGGAGATCAACCACGGCAATGGTC
The DNA here is from genome assembly GCF_027707805.1 of Aeromonas sp. QDB20. Classification (NCBI taxonomy): domain Bacteria; kingdom Pseudomonadati; phylum Pseudomonadota; class Gammaproteobacteria; order Aeromonadales; family Aeromonadaceae; genus Aeromonas; species Aeromonas sp. QDB20. The sequence continues at coordinate 57,848 of NZ_JAPCJC010000003.1, forward strand.
TGGTGACCCGCTATGCCCACAACTCCAAGTTGCTGGTCGAAGTGGGCACCTTGGTCGATGAGGGCCAGAAAATTGCCTTGATGGGACGCACCGGTCGCGCGACCGGGGTCCATTTGCATTACGAAGTGTTGAAAGATGGTCGTCAGGTGGACCCCGCGCGTTTTCTCAATGCCAGACGGGGTTAGGTTTTTTTCTCCAGGTTCCAGTGACGGAACGCTTATATAACCAGAAATAGTTGGTACCCATGATTAGCACACTGCTTACCAAGATTATCGGCAGCCGGAACGACAGAACGCTCAAGGCTTTGCGTAAAATTGTAAAACAGATCAACGCGATGGAGCCGCAGTTCGAAGCTCTGTCCGATGCACAGCTGCAGGCCAAGACGGCCGAGTATCGTCAGCGTCTGGAGCAGGGTGAGACGCTGGAGCAGCTGCTGCCGGAGGCCTTTGCCACCGTGCGTGAAGCCTCCCGTCGGGTGTTCGGCATGCGTCATTTCGACGTGCAGCTGATCGGCGGCATGGTGCTGAACTCCAACCGTATCGCCGAAATGAAAACGGGTGAAGGTAAAACCCTCACCGCCACCCTGCCGGCCTACCTGAATGCCCTGAGCGGCCGCGGTGTGCACGTGGTGACGGTGAACGACTATCTGGCCAAGCGTGACGCCGAGGCGAACCGCCCGCTGTTTGCCTTCCTCGGCATGACGGTCGACTGCAACGTGCCTGGCATGGATGCGTCCCAGAAGCGCGACGCCTACGCTGCCGACATCACCTACGGTACCAACAACGAATTCGGTTTCGACTACCTGCGCGACAACATGGCGTTCTCGCCCGAGCAGCGCGTGCAGCGTCCGCTCAACTACGCGCTGGTGGATGAGGTGGACTCGGTGCTCATCGATGAAGCCCGTACCCCGCTCATCATCTCCGGCCCGGCCGAAGACAGCTCCGAGCTCTATATCCGCGTCAACAAGCTGATCCCGCTGCTGGTGAAGCAGGACAAAGAAGACTCTGAAGAGTACACCGGCGACGGCCACTACACGGTGGACGAGAAGAACCGTCAGGCGCTGCTGACCGAAAACGGCCAGATCTTCGTGGAAGAGCTGCTCAAGAAAGAGGGGCTGCTGGCCGAAGACGACTCCCTGTTCTCCGCCACCAACATCAGCCTGCTGCACCACGTCAACGCCGGCCTGCGTGCGCACACCCTGTTTGAACGCAACGTCGACTACATAGTCCAGAAGGACGAGATCGTCATCGTCGACGAGCACACCGGCCGTACCATGCCGGGTCGTCGCTGGTCCGACGGTCTGCACCAGGCGGTCGAGGCGAAGGAAGGGGTCAAGATCCAGAACGAGAACCAGACGCTGGCCTCCATCACCTTCCAGAACTACTTCCGTCTGTACGACAAGCTGGCGGGCATGACGGGTACTGCCGATACCGAAGCCTTTGAATTCCAGCAGATTTATGGCCTGGATACCGTGGTTATCCCGACCAACAAGCCGATGGTGCGCAAGGACATGGGCGATCTGGTCTACCTGACCGCCAACGAGAAGTATGCCGCCATCATCGAAGACATCCGTGGTTGCGTCGAACGCGGCCAGCCGGTGCTGGTCGGTACCGTCTCCATCGAGAACTCCGAGCTGCTCTCCGGCATCCTGACCAAGGAGAAGATCCCGCACAAGGTGTTGAACGCCAAGTTCCACGCCATGGAGGCGGAGATCGTTGCCCAGGCTGGCCAGACCGGCGCCGTCACCATCGCCACCAACATGGCCGGTCGTGGTACCGACATAGTGCTGGGTGGCAACTGGCAAGCGGAAATCGCCCAGCTGGAGAACCCGACCGAAGAGCAGATCGCCGAACTGAAGGCCGCCTGGCAGGTGCGCCACGATGCGGTGCTGGCCGCCGGCGGTCTGCACATTATCGGTACCGAGCGTCACGAATCCCGTCGTATCGACAACCAGCTGCGCGGCCGTTCCGGTCGTCAGGGTGACCCGGGCTCCTCTCGCTTCTACCTCTCCATGGAAGATACCTTGATGCGGATCTTCGCCTCCGATCGCGTGACCGGCATGATGAAGAAGCTGGGCATGGAAGAGGGCGAAGCCATCGAGCACCCCTGGGTGACCAAGGCCATCGAGAACGCCCAGCGCAAGGTGGAAGGTCGCAACTTCGACATCCGCAAGAGCCTGCTGGAATTTGACGACGTGGCCAACGACCAGCGCAAGGTGGTCTATGAGCAGCGCAACGAGCTGCTGGACACCAGCGACATCTCCGAGACCATCCACGTCATCCGTGACGACGTCTACGGCGCCATCATCGACGAGTACATCCCGCCCCAGTCTCTGGAAGAGATGTGGGACGTGCCGGGTCTGGAAGCCCGCCTGAAGTCCGACTTCGCGCTGGATCTGCCGCTGCAGCAGTGGCTGGCGGAAGACGACAAGCTGTATGAAGAGAAGCTGCGCGAGCGCATCCTGGATGAAGCCACCAAGCTCTATACCCACAAGGAAGAGCTGGTTGGTAAAGAGGTGCTGCGCAACTTCGAGAAGGCGGTCATGCTGCAGACCCTGGACGGCCTGTGGAAAGAGCATCTGGCGGCCATGGATCACCTGCGTCAGGGCATCCATCTGCGCGGTTACGCCCAGAAGAACCCCAAGCAGGAGTACAAGCGCGAGTCCTTCGATCTGTTCACCCAGATGCTGGAGACCCTCAAGCGCGACGTGGTCAGCATCCTGAGCCGGGTACAGGTGCAGGAGCGCGACGTGGAGGCGATGGAAGAGCAGCAGCGCCAGCAGGCCGAAGCCGCTCCCCGTACCTACACCCACGCGACGGCCGACAACCAGCTGGCCGATGAAGAGCAGGCCGAAGCGGGCCCGGTCACCTTCGTGCGGGACGAGCAGAAGGTGGGGCGCAACGATCCCTGCCCCTGTGGCTCCGGCAAGAAATACAAGCACTGCCACGGTCAGTTGACCTGATAGCGCCATGACCATGATGCACCGCCTCCGGGCGGTGCATTCATTTCTGGCAAGGGAGGAGAAGCGTAATGAGCAAGATGCCGACGGGCTGGGATGCCGCGGCCCACACCAGCTGGCTGGCTGGCCAGCGTCAGGGTGCCATCCAGCAACTGCTGGCGAGACTCAATGCCAACGCGGTCAAGCCGGTGGCTCTGCAGCTGCAGTTTGCCTATTACCTCTTTTTGTGCGGTGACCCGGCGTCGGCGGCCCAGGTACTGGAGATGGCTCACAAGGCCGAACCTGGCAACGACGAGGTGCTGCGCAACCTCTGCTCTTGTCTGTCACGGTCCGGTCAATACGAACAGGCGGTGGCGCGGCTGCAGATCCTGTTGCAGCGTCTCCCCGACGACTTCCATGCGCTGGATGCTCTCTGCGCCTCGCTGGCCAAGCTGGAGCGCCACGCCGAGGCTGCCGTGGCGGGAACCCGCTCGCTGGAGCTAAAGGCTCGGGTGAGCGACAAGGCGCCGTCAGACTGGACTCTGCCGGCAGTCGCACCGTCGGCCTGGCTGGCGGCAGACAAACCGGATGTCATCGCCTTCTCGCTGTGGGGCAGTGCCCCTCGTTACCTGCGGGGCGCCATCGACAATGTGCTGGCGGCCGCCTATCTCTATCCGGGTTGGCGGGTGCGTTTCTACGTGGATGAGAGCGTGCCTGCCGAGCTGCTCGCTGCGCTGCGCGAACTGGGGGCCGAGCTGTTGCTGCAACCCGCCGGTCAATCTTTGGGTCGGCGCCTCTGCTGGCGTTTTCAGGTAGCCAACGATCCGCGGGTGGGACGCTTTCTGGTGCGGGATGTGGATTCGGTACCGGGTGTACGCGAGCGGCTGGCGGTACAGGAGTGGCTTGCATCGACGCGCTGGTTTCATATCATGCGCGACTGGTGGAGTCATACCGATCTGGTGCTGGCGGGTATGTGGGGTGGAGTGGCCGGTATGTTGCCGCCACTGGCGCCCCTGCTCGAAGCCTATCAGCCGGACGTCATGGAGACGCCGAATATCGACCAGTGGTTTTTGCGCGACCGGCTCTGGGGTTATCTCTCGCAGAGCTGTCTGGTGCATGACCGCTGCTTTACGCCGTCTGGCGCCACCCCCTGGCCGCTGCCCGCCCCGGACGGGAGCGAGCATGTGGGGCAGGATATCTTTACGGCACAAGGGGAAACACAGGCCCGCCGGCTGGCGCCCTGGATTGCCCGTTTGCCATGTTTACGCTGAGGACAATGATGGAACAGAAGAAACGGATCTGGGTGGCGGTTGGCGTCATCGAGAACGAACGGGGCGATATCTTCATCGCCAGACGCTCCGCCGATCGTCATCAGGGGGATCGCTGGGAATTCCCTGGCGGCAAGGTGGAGGCCGGAGAGGATCTGCTCACCGCGCTGGACAGGGAGCTGTGGGAAGAGATCGGGATCCGGGTGCAGGATTGCGCTCCCTTCATGGAGCTGCATCACGACTACCCGGACAAGCAGGTACTGCTGGATATCTGGAAGGTGACCCGCTTCAGTGGCGAGCCGTTTGGCAAGGAGGGGCAGGAGTGTCGCTGGGTGCCGCTGGCCTCGCTGCACGAGTACCACTTTCCCGACGCCAATGGCCCGATCGTGACGCGCCTGCAGGCATCGCTGGCCGCACAGGGCTGATGTGAGCCGCAGTGCATACCAAAATAAAAAGGGCCGTATCGGCCCTTTTTGCTTGCTGGCTTACTGCCACTGCTCCCCTTCTTCGGGGTAGGGCAGCAGCTCGGGATCCACTTCACCCGGGATGCACTTCTGCTCGTCGGCCCACTCGCCGAGATCGATCAGCTGGCAGCGCTTGCTGCAGAACGGGCGAAACGGGCTCTGCGGGCCCCATTTCAGCTCGGTCTGGCAGGTCGGGCACTTTACCTTGGTCACCATGGATGCTCCTTAGCAGCAGGCCAGCTGGAAGGGCACGTCACCGATCTGCTGCTCCGCGGTTGGCAAAAAGCGCAGGGCGAACCGGTTCTTGTGGCCGCTCAGGGTCGGGTAGCACTGCTGGGTGCTGCTCAGGCGAATGCGGATCAGCTCGGCACTCTCGGCGGTATCCTGGAAGAAGCCGTTGACGGCCACCTGTTCGCTGAAGTTGCCGGATTCACGCCACAGGCGCAGCAGCAGGGAGATGGCGTTCATCAACAGGTTGATGTCGCTCAGCCACAGCTGCATCTGCTGATGGCGCGTGATGGCCGGGGTGGCCAGCCAGTGGTGCAGTTGCGGCACGTCGAAGGCACAGAGCCCGCCCGGGATGGAGAAGCGCTGGCGGATGGAGCCAAGCAGCCGGTCCTCTTTCAGGCGGGCACCGGGACGCGGTGCACTCAGCAGGTTGCGGGAGAGCTGGGTGCTCTCCTGCTGCATCAGGTTGATCTGCTCAAGGTCGACGTCTGGCAGACTGGCCCAGTGGCTCAGGCGCTGGCTGAGGCGCTCCAGATCCTTGATGAGATCGGCGCGCAGGTCACCGCGCTCCAGCAACTCCTGCAGGTCGAACAGGCCCTTGAAAAAGGCGATGTGTGCCCAGGGCTGGTCGCTCTCCAGATTGTCGCGGATCTGGGAAAACAGGGACTCCAGACGAAGATAGGTCCGGCTTTTTTCATTGAGGGGAAAATCGTAAATCATGCCTAATCCTGGCCAGCCATAAACCGGCCTAGTGTACTCACAGTTGGCGGGCTTGTTGAGAGGCAAATGCCAGATATGTCTCGTGCAGCGCGAAAATTCGGCTCTTTATTGCCTCGGGCGTGCCGTTCCGGTTGTCCAGCACATCGTCGGCTGCCGCCAGCCGCTCGGTCCGGCTCGCCTGGGCGGCCAGGATGGCCTCAGCCTGCTCCCGGCTCACGCCGTCCCGGCGACAGGTACGCTCAATCTGGGTCGCTTCGTCCACGTCGATCACCAGTACCCGGTTGGCCAGTGCGGTGAGCCGGTTTTCCACTAGCAGGGGCACCACCAGCAGGCAATAGGGGGAGCGCGCGGCCGCGCACTGGCGCTGCATCTCGCTGCGAATGAGGGGATGGAGCAGGGCGTTGAGCCAGCCCTTGGCCTGCGGGTTAGTGAAGACCCGCTCACGCAGCTGGCGGCGATCGAGCCGGCCATCGGGGGCGATGACGTTTGCGCCAAAATGGGCGGCGATGGCGGCCAGGGCTGGGGTGCCGGGTTCCACTACCTCGCGGGCGATGATGTCCGCATCCACTACTTCGATGCCCAGCTCGGCAAACTGATTGGCAACCGTGGTCTTGCCGCTGCCAATCCCGCCGGTAATTGCGACTACATACATGGGTCAGTGCTGCCTTTGATCAGAGAAACGTCGTGAGGTACCAGCGGGTGATGGTATCGCCCCACAGCAACGCGATCCAGCCGGCGATCGCCAGGTAGGGGCCGAAGGGGATGGGTTTGTTCTGATGGTGGTTGCGCAGCAGGATGAGACTGATCCCTATGATGGCGCCGACCAGGGAAGAGAGCAGTAACACGATGGGCAGGGCCTGCCAGCCCAGCCAGGCCCCCAGCGCCGCCAGCAGCTTGAAGTCGCCGTAGCCCATCCCTTCCTTGCCGGTCAGCAGCTTGAAGGCCCAGTAGAGGCTCCAGAGCACCAGATAGCCCGCCATGGCACCGATCACCGCATCGGCCAGCGGAACGAATCCCCCTGCCAGATTGAACAGCAGGCCACCCCACAGCAGTGGCAGGGTCAGCTGATCCGGCAGCAGCATCTTGTCCAGATCGATGAAAGTGAGCGCCACCAGCACCCAGGTGAGCAGCAGGGCGGCCAGCAAGCCCCAGCCCGGTGGAAATGTTGCGGCGACGACCAGCGAGAGCAGGGCGGTCAACAGCTCCACCAGCGGATAACGGGGCGAGATGGGGGCCTGACATTCACGGCAGCGACCTTTGAGCCAGAGCCAGCTGAGCAGGGGGATATTCTCCATGGCCGTGATGGCGTGGCCGCAATGGGGGCAGGCAGAACGCGGCACCATCAGGTTGTAGCGTTCTTCCTGCTGCAGTTGTGTCTCTGGGTTGAAATAGCTGAGGTATTCGGCCTGCCACTCCCGTTCCAGCATGATGGGCAGGCGATGGATCACCACGTTGAGAAAACTGCCGATCATCAGAGAGAAGAGGAATACCAGCGAAAAATAGAGCCAGGGCAGGCTGTGAAAAACGTCAGTGATCAGCAACATCGGGTTCCGGATTGGTTGGGGGTCAGTGGATGACCGACCCCAGTTTGAAGATGGGCAGGTACATGGCGACCACCATGCCGCCGACCAGTACCCCCAGCACCACCATGATGAGAGGTTCCAGCAGGCTGGTGAGGCCGTCGACCAGATCGTCCACCTCCTGTTCGAAGATGGTGGCGACCTTGGAGAGCATATCATCGATGGCGCCTGACTCCTCGCCAATCATCACCATCTGGATCACCATGTCGGGGAACAGATCAACAGTGCGCATGGCCACGTTGATCTGCATGCCGGCCACCACCTCGTTGCGAATCGCCATGACGGCGGTGCGATAGACATAGTTGCCGGAGGCGCCTGCGGCGGAGATCAGGGCATCCACCAGCGGGATACCGGCAGAAAAGGTGGTGGAGAGGGTGCGGGCGAAGCGGGCCATGGCGGCCTTGTGCAATATCATGCCGACCACCGGGATGGTCAGAATGAACTTGTCGGTGTTGTCTCTGACTTTCTGCGAGGCGCGCCAGGTTCGCACGTAGAGGAAGATGGCAAGTGCAACCCCGCCAAAGATCATATACCACCAGTTCTGCATGAAGCGGGAGATGCCGATGACGAACTGGGTAAAGGCGGGCAGCTCGGCGCCGAAACTCTTGAAGATGTCCTCAAACTGCGGAATGACAAACAGCAACAGAATGGAGGTGACGACAATGGCGACCAGGATGACCATGGTGGGGTAGAACATGGCCTTCTTGATCTTGGATTTGAGCGCTTCGGACTTTTCGCGATAAGTCGCGATGCGGTCGTAGATGGTCTCCAGGGCGCCGGACTGCTCGCCCGCCTCGACCAGGTCGCAATAGAGATCATCGAAGTGGCGGGGATGGCGGCGCAGCGCCTCGGACATGGGGGTGCCGGTCTCCACATCGGCGGCTATCTGGCCCATCAGCTCGCGCATGGCCGCCTTCTCGTGGCTGCGGGCGATGATCTGCAGGCTCTGGACCAGAGGTACGCCGGCCGACAGCATGGTGGTGATCTGACGGGAGACGACGGCAATATCCATCGGCTTTATCTTGGCGCCACCCTTGGAGAAGAGCCCCTGGCTCTTCTTGCTCACCTTGGTGACGTTGACGCCCTGCTTGCGCAGCTCGGCCTTGACCGTGTTGATGCTGTCGGCCTGCAACTCGCCGGAGACCTTCTGGCCCTTGCGGTTCACCCCGCTCCAGCGAAAGGCGAAGACTTTCTTGGGGGCATTCTGTTTCTGGGTTAGCGTTGCCATCACTGCGTCCTGCAATGGGGCCCGGCTTGCTTGTCGCTAAGAGAAGCAGCCTCGGCCTGATGGAAATCGCCAGGGCCGGCGGCACCTGGATGAATCGGCTGAGCGATAGACTCTGTCAGTTGGTTGTTACCCGGTTTATCTCGGCCAGGCTGGTCACCCCCAGTCGGGCCTTCTCAAGACCGGAGGTCCGCAAGGTGCGCATGCCCTCCTTCTGGGCGATGGCCGCAATCTGCATGGAGTTGGCTCCCTGCATGATCAATTTTGCAATATTTTCTGACATCAACAGGATCTCGTAGATGCCGACCCGCCCCTTGTAGCCGCCCGAACACTCCTTGCAACCAACCGGCTTGAACAGCCGCAAGCCTGCGGCCAGTTGCTGTTGGGTGAACCCCAACTCCAGCAGTTCAGCTTCCGGCACCACCTCGGGGGCCTTGCAGTGGTCGCACAGCTTGCGTGCCAGTCGCTGAGCCATGATCAGGGTTACCGAGGAGGCGATGTTAAAGGCGGGCACCCCCATGTTCATCATCCGGGTCAGCGTCTCGGCCGCCGAGTTGGTGTGCAATGTGGAGAGCACCAGGTGGCCGGTTTGCGCCGCCTTGATGGCGATCTCGGCGGTTTCAAGATCCCGTATTTCACCAACCATCACCACGTCGGGATCCTGGCGCAGGAAGGAGCGCAGGGCACTGGCGAAGGTCAGTCCAGCCTTGGGGTTGACCTGCACCTGATTGACTCCTGGCAGGTTGATCTCCACCGGGTCTTCGGCGGTCGAAATATTCACCTCTGTGGTATTGAGGATGTTCAGGCCGGTGTAGAGCGACACCGTCTTGCCCGAGCCGGTCGGACCGGTCACCAGGATCATGCCCTGAGGCTTCGAAAGCGCACGCAGATATTGCGCCTTCTGCCGATCGTCGAAGCCGAGCTGCTCGATATTGAGGCGCGCAGCGGAAGAGTCGAGCAGACGGATAACGATCTTCTCGCCCCACATGGTAGGCAGGGTGTTGACCCGCATGTCCATCGACTTGTTGCGCGACATTTTCAATTTGATGCGGCCATCCTGGGGTAGCCGTCGTTCGGCGATGTCCAGGCGCGCCATCACCTTGAGGCGGGCCGAGAAGCGGTTGGCCAGATTGACCGGCGGCGTCGCTACCTCATGCAGGATCCCGTCTATCCGAAAGCGAATACGGTACTTGGTCTCATAGGGTTCGAAGTGGAGGTCGGATGCACCGCGCTTGATGGCATCCATCATGATCTTGTTGATGTATTTGACGATGGGGGCGTCATCGTCCGCCGTGTTGACGCTCTCGTCGAGTCGTGACCCTTCGTCAGACACCTCCAGCTCGGAGATCTCGGATTCGTCGATGTCCTCCATGCCGAGGGCGTCCTGATCGCTCTCCATCAGCTTGCTGATGGCGGCGGTCAGCTTGTTCTCCTCGACCAGCAGGGCCTCGGTGTGCAGCCCGAAGCTGAAACCAAAATCCTCCAGTGCCGAGACATTGGTCGGGTCGGACATGGCGATATAGAGGGTGTGGCCCTGGGTGTAGATGGGCAGCACATGGTGTTTCTCAATCAGCTTCTGATTGAGGTACTTCTGCGGGATCTCGGCCAAGTCGAAGGCGGCAAGATCCAGCAGAGGTACCCCATATTCCAGCTCGCAGAAGTCGGCCAGCGCCTTGCTGTCGAGGATCTCGTTCTCGATCAGAAAGGTCACAAAGGGCTTGCGCTGCGCCTTGGCCTGGCTCAGATAGCGCTGTGAGTCTGACTCACTGAGCAGGGAAGAGGCGGCCAGGCTTAACGCCAGGCCGCTATTGGGGCTAGAGGTCATGTTAAATCAACAAACACCAGCAGCTTGGCAGGTTCCTGATTGCGCCCAGGTTACTTTTCCTGATGCCGCGATAGTTGGAGTTAAAATATAGGTAAAACCACCTACGGCTGCGGTTCCTGTTGCAGTGATGACGTTAGTCGTATCAGTTACCGCCACCGTTGCTACATTTCCTACCGTTGTTGCTATGTTTGCCGGTACCCCTCTGGTCGCCTGATTGCAATTCTCTGTTGCAGTCAGTGCAGTAATTGCATTGCTTTGAATACATACCTCAATAGCCGTTTTATAGGGGCCCGTCGCGGAGACCACTTCAGTGAACCGAGCTTTTTGGGTATATGTCTGATACGCCGGCAGCGCGATGGCGGCCAGGATGGCGACGATCGCGACCACGATCATCAATTCGATAAGGGTAAAGCCTGATTGTTTCTTCATTTCAAATATCCTTTTTGTCCTTGGTTCCTGGGAAGTGCCGGTGGAAAACTATCCACACGTCAGTATCTTATCCGAGCTGTCCGACTTGGCAACAGAGGTCGGGGTCTTTGTTAACAATCTTTCTGTCATTTGCGAAAAATTTGATATAAATCATGGATGAAGAGCCCCTATCGACTCTTTTTAGCTGGCGGGGATGGGTCCATCTCACACTCCTTTGCCGAGGGATCCTGCCTTAAAGAAAAGGCGCCCATGGCGCCTTTTGCAAGTCCTTCATCTTGTTATATGTCACCGGCCTGACGGGGCATGGTGAACGCCCTTCGGCTAGATAAAACGCATCGAGAGATCAAGGGCCCGCACATGTTTGGTCAGGGCACCGACCGAAATGAAGTCGACACCGGTAGCAGCATATTCGGCCAGGGTGTCCAGCGTGACGTTGCCGGACACTTCCAGCTTGGCCCGCCCCTGATTGAGAGCAACGGCCTCGCGCATCATGGGCACGTCGAAGTTGTCCAGCATTACTATGTCTGCCTGGGCTGCCAGTGCCTGTTCCAGTTCTACCAGCGATTCGACCTCGACTTCCACCGGTTTGCCCGGATTGAGCCGGCGAGCCTCGGCAATGGCCTGCGCTATGCCACCACAGGCGAGAATATGGTTCTCCTTGATGAGATAGGCGTCATAGAGGCCGATGCGGTGGTTCTTGCCGCCGCCGCAGGTGACTGCATACTTCTGGGCGCTGCGCAGGCCGGGAATGGTCTTGCGGGTGTCAAGCAGACGGCAATCTGTGCCAGCCAGCTCGGCCACGTAGCGGGCGGTGAGGGTGGCGACGCCGGAGAGGGTCTGCACGAAGTTCAGCGCATTGCGCTCGCCGGTCAGCAGGGTGCGAGCCGGGCCGTGCAGACGAAACAGCTCCTGATTGGGGGTGAGCACTTCACCATCCTGCACCAGCCACTCCACTTGCACATCGCCGCCAAGCTGGGTGAATACCTCGTCTACCCAGGGTTGGCCACAGAAGACGCCGGCTTCGCGGGTGATGACGCGGGCCGTCGAGATGCGATCCGCCGGGATCAGCTGGGCCGTGATATCGGCGCTGGCATCCGGTTGGTCCAGCGCGGTGAGGGCGTCGCCCAAATCTTCGAGTAGTGCGGCGCGCACGGCGCGACGGATGTCCTGTTGTAGCATGCCTTTATTCCTGCAAAGGTCTGAGCAGCAACTGCCGCTCCTTTTGAACCAGCTCCAGCCGGCCGAGGGCATTCATGCCTACCAGCACCTCGTCGCCAGCCGCCGCCGGGTTGATAAAGATGGCCAGATCGTACAAGGTCAATGGTCCCATCGCCAGCGTTTCGATGGAGCCGTTGCCGACCCGGATAAAGCCGGCAGCCGTATTCACCTGGCTGCTGCCGTGGGCGGTCAGGCCGAGCCGCTCGGCGACCCGTTGCGGCACTGTGATGCGCGTTGCGCCGGTATCGAGCAGCAGTTGCACCGGCTGGCCGTTGATGGCACCCTCCAGTCGATAGTGGCCGCTCTGGTCGGCCCTCAGCAGGAGTTCGCCGCTGGCGGTGACACTCGGTTGGGTGCGGGAGTGAAAGTAGAGGGTCAGCAGGCCCATCAAAGAGAGCCAGGCCAGTAGCCAGAACCAGCGCGCCGTTTGCTGCATACCTCATCCATATCGAGCCAAAGATGACCCAGCCTAACACACAATTTTCCACTGATTCAGCGGCTTGGTGACAAGATGCCGGCCCGGATCGCGCTTTTCCCCTCAACTCGTATCGAGTAGCCGATGACCCATCCTGACCTCACGTTTTCCATCGACGCCGCCGGCTGGTGCCGGGAGGCTCGCCAGGTGCCCTCTCCCCACCACAACGAGCGGGCCAGCCCGAGCGACATATCTCTGCTGGTGGTGCATGGCATCAGCCTGCCGCCAGGCGAGTTCGGCGGCCCCTTCATCGACGATCTCTTTATGGGCAGGCTGGATCCCGCGGCTCATCCCTACTTTGCCGACATTCATCAACTGCGGGTCTCGGCCCACTGCCTGATCCGGCGCGATGGTGAACTGGTGCAGTATGTGCCGTTTGGTGCCAGAGCCTGGCATGCCGGGGTCTCGAGCTGGCAGGGGAGGGAGGCGTGCAACGACTTCTCCATCGGCATCGAGCTGGAAGGGACCGACGAACTGCCCTACACGGACGCACAGTATGAGGTATTGGTTGGGCTCAGCCGAACCTTGTCGAGTCATTATCCCGCCATCACGGCGGATCGCATCGTCGGCCATTGCGACATAGCGCCGGGGCGCAAGACGGATCCGGGTGAGAGTTTCGAATGGCAGCGATATCGCCAGGAACTCAACTTTAAGTAAATATTCTAAAAATAAGTTTGTGTTTTTAAAACAATGGCTTGCCTCTATGGCAGGCCATTTTTATTCGCTGTTGATCAAATGTTGCCTGTGAGCCACGTCAAAAATATTGGTCTGACCAATTTCTATGAGGCAAATCATAAATCCCTCTATTTACCCCTTAAGTGGCAAGGTTGATTCTTGATTCAGATCATCTTTTGGGTGGACTTTTCCCATGCCCTCTGCTAATTTTCGCCCCATTCATGAAATTGGTAATACCAATTTAACAAAGCAGCCTCATGCCCTATCTCAAGATTACTCAACCCAAGTTGGCCGACGCCATTGTCGCCGAGCTGGAACAGATGATTCTGGAAGGCAGTTTGCAGCCGGGCCAGAAGTTGCCGCCTGAGCGGGAACTGGCCATCCAGTTTCAGGTTTCGCGCCCTTCGCTGCGCGAAGCCATCCAGCGCCTCGAGGCAAGAGGACTCTTGTATCGTCGTCAGGGCGGCGGCACTTACGTACAGAATGCCTTGAGCAAAGGGATCGCCGATCCCCTGTTCGAGCTGCTCAGCACCCACCCGGAAGCCCAGTACGACCTGCTGGAGTTTCGCCATGCGCTGGAAGGCATCTGTGCCTACTATGCTGCATTGCGGGGAACGGAAGCCGATTTCGAGCGGATCCGTCAGGTGCAGTCCGCCATCGAGGAGGCTGGCCAGCAAGGCTCGCTGGTAGCCGAATCCGCTGCCGTCACCCAGTTCTATCTGGCGGTGGCCGAGGCGTCCCACAACGTGGTGCTGCTGCATCTGCTGCGGGCCATGGGCCCCATGCTTGAGCAGAACATTTTACGCAATAACGAAATTCTGAATCGCCGTCCGGGAGTGGTCGCCAAGATCCGTCGCCATCGCGCGCATCTGATCGAGGCTATCCTGTCGGGGGCTCCGGAGCGGGCCAGGGCAGCTTGTCATGAGCACCTGGCCTTTATCGAGGACACCTTGTTGGATATGCAGAGGGAAGACAGCCGGATCCAGCGATCCATGCGTCGGATCCGTCAGCAGGAAAACTAATCCCACAAGGCTTTATTGTCGAATGCTTGCGCCCTTCGCCGTGCAATGCCGTGCAATCACAACATAATAGGAACCAGCCATGTCTGATATCCTGAAGAACGATGTGGACCCGATAGAAACGCTGGAGTGGCTTGCCTCTCTGGAATCCCTGCTGCGTGAAGAGGGTCCGCAACGCGCTCAGTTCATCCTTGAACAGTTGGCCGAGAAAGCCCGCGCAAGCGGTGTGGACGTGGCTGCCAAGGCAAATCGCGACTACATCAACACCATCCAGTCCAGCGACGAGCCGGCTTACCCGGGCGACCTGGAGATGGAGCGCCGCATTCGCGCCATCATCCGCTGGAACGCCATGATGATCGTGTTGCGCGCCTCCAAGAAAGACCTGGACCTGGGTGGTCACATGTCTTCCTTCGCCTCTTCCGCGACCATCTACGAAGTCTGCTACAACCACTTCTTCCGTGCCCGCAACGAGAAGGACGGTGGCGACCTGGTTTACTTCCAGGGTCACATCTCCCCGGGCATCTACGCCCGTGCATTTGCAGAAGGTCGCCTGACCGAAGAGCAGCTGGACAACTTCCGTCAGGAAGTGGATGGCAAGGGTATCCCTTCCTACCCGCACCCGAAACTGATGCCGGAATTCTGGCAGTTCCCGACCGTCTCCATGGGTCTGGGCCCCATCGCCGCCATCTATCAGGCCCGCTTCCTGAAGTACCTGACCGACCGTGGCATCAAGGATTGCTCCGAGCAGACCGTTTACGCCTTCCTGGGTGACGGTGAGATGGACGAGCCGGAAGCCAAGGGCGCCCTGACCGTTGCCGTGCGTGAAAAGCTCGACAACCTGGTGTTCGTGGTCAACTGCAACCTGCAGCGTCTGGATGGCCCGGTTGTCGGCAACGGCAAAGTCATCAACGAGCTGGAAGGCCTGTTCGCCGGCGCCGGCTGGGACGTCACCAAGGTTATCTGGGGTCGCAAGTGGGATGAGCTGCTGAAGAAAGACACTTCCGGCAAGCTGATCCAGCTGATGAACGAGACCGTGGATGGTGACTACCAGACCATGAAGTCCCGCGATGGCGGCTACGTGCGTGAGCACTTCTTCAACCGTTACCCGGAAACCGCCGCGCTGGTCAAAGACATGACTGACGAGGAGATCTTCGCCCTGAACCGCGGTGGTCACGATCCTCGCAAACTGTTTGCCGCCTTCTCCAAGGCTGCACAGACCAAGGGCAAGCCGACCGTGATCCTGGCCAAGACCATCAAGGGCTATGGCATGGGCGAAGCGGCCGAAGGCAAGAACATCGCTCACCAGGTCAAGAAGATGGATCTGGGCTCAGTGCGTCACCTGCGCGATCGTTTCAACCTGCCGGTGACCGACGAGCAACTGGAAAACCTGCCGTACCTGAAGATCGAAGAGGGTACCGAAGAGCACAAGTACCTGCACGCCCGTCGTGCCGCGCTGAAGGGTTATGTTCCGACCCGTCTGCGCGAGAGCACCACCAAGCTGGAAATCCCGGCGCTGGATGCCTTCGGTCCGCTGCTGGGTGAACAGGCGCGCGAAATCTCCACCACCATGGCGTTCGTGCGTTCCCTGAACGTGATGCTGAAAGACAAGTCCATCGGCAAGCGCATCGTGCCGATCCTGGCTGACGAAGCCCGTACCTTCGGTATGGAAGGCCTGTTCCGCCAGATCGGTATCTACAGCCCGCACGGTCAGCAGTACACCCCGCAAGACCGCGACATCGTCTCCTACTACAAGGAAGACAAGCAGGGTCAGGTTCTGCAAGACGGTATCAACGAGCTGGGCGCCATGTCCTCCTGGCTGGCTGCTGCGACCTCTTACAGCACCAACGACTGCCCGATGATCCCGTTCTACATCTACTACTCCATGTTCGGCTTCCAGCGGATCGGCGACATGGCGTGGGCAGCCGGTGACCAGCAAGCCCGTGGCTTCCTGCTGGGTGCGACCTCCGGTCGTACTACCCTGAACGGCGAAGGTCTGCAGCACGAAGATGGTCACAGCCACATCCTGGCCAACACCATCCCTAACTGCGTCTCCTACGACCCGTCCTACGCCTATGAAGTAGCGGTGATCGTACAGGACGGTCTGCGTCGCATGTACGGTGAGAACCCGGAGAACGTGTTCTACTACATCACCACTCTGAACGAGAACTACGCCATGCCGGCCATGCCGGAAGGCGCCGAGGAAGGCATCCGCAAGGGTATCTACAAGCTGGAAACCGTGGCCGGCACCAAGGCCAAGGTACAGCTGCTGGGTTGTGGCTCCATCCTGGGTCACGTGCGCACCGCCGCCCAGATCCTGGCCAGCGAATACGGCATCGGTTCCGATGTGTTCAGCGTCACCTCCTTCAACGAGCTGGCTCGTGACGGTCAGGACGCGGATCGCTGGAACATGCTGCACCCGACTGCCGAGGCTCGCGTCCCCTACATCGCTCAGGTACTGGGCAGCGAAGCCACCATCGCCGCGACCGACTACATGAAGTCCTTCGCCGATCAGGTGCGTGCCTTCGTGCCGACCGAAAACTACCGCGTGCTGGGTACCGACGGTTACGGCCGTTCCGACAGCCGTGCCAACCTGCGTCGTCACTTCGAAGTGAACGAGTTCTACGTAGTGGTTGCTGCCCTGACCGAACTGGCCAAGCGCGGCGAGGTAGACAAGCAGGTTGTGGCCGAGGCCATCGCCAAGTACGGCATCGATGCCGACAAGGTCAACCCGCTGTACGCGTAAGAGGATCAAGTGCCGTGCCGGGACTCGCTGCCCGGCACGGCCTTGCAAAGGTTAACGCGAAAGACGTGTGACAGCAGTCGGTCACGCGGATGCACGCAAGAGGATAAAGCACAATGTCCAAACAGATTATGGTGCCGGATATCGGCGCCGATGAAGTTGAAGTCACCGAGATCATGGTGGCCGTGGGTGACAAGGTCGAGCTGGACCAGTCCATCATCGCGGTAGAAGGCGACAAGGCCTCCATGGAAGTCCCGGCCCCGTCCGCCGGTATCGTCAAAGAGATCCTGATCAAGGTGGGCGACAAGGTTGCCACCGGTTCCCAGATCATGATCTTCGAAGCCGAGGGTGCTGCCGCACCTGCGCCTGCTCAGGCCGCTGCACCGGTTGCAGCCGCACCGGCCGCCGCTCCTGCTGCTGCCGCTCGCAAAGACGTGCACGTGCCGGACATCGGTGACGACGAAGTGGACGTGACCGAGATCATGGTTGCCGTGGGCGACATGGTTGAAGCCGACCAGTCCATCATCGCCGTGGAAGGTGACAAGGCCTCCATGGAAGTGCCAGCACCGTTCGCGGGCCGCGTGGTCGAGATCAAGGTTGCCGCTGGCGCCAAGGTCTCTACCGGTTCCCTGGTGATGGTGTTTGAAGTGGCTGGTGCCGCTCCTGCCGTTGCTGCTGCACCGGCCCAGGCTGCCGCTCCCGTGGCTGCTGCCCCGGTTGCCGCCGCTGCCAAAGAGGTCAATGTACCGGATATCGGTGGCGACGAAGTCGAAGTCACCGAGATCATGGTCGCCGTGGGTGACAAGGTTGAAGCCGACCAGTCCCTGATCGCCGTGGAAGGTGACAAGGCCTCCATGGAAGTGCCTGCGCCGTTCGCCGGTGTGGTCAAAGAGATCAAGGTGAAGGCGGGTGACAAGGTCTCCACCGGTTCCTTGATCATGGTATTCGAAGTGGCTGGTGCCGCTCCGGCTGTCGTGGCGGCTCCGGCTCCTGCCGCTGCACCTGTTGCCGCTCCGGCTGCCGCTGCTCCTGCGCCGGTTGCCCAGGCTGCTGCCGCCTCCGACTTCGTTGCCAACGATGCCTACGTCCACGCCTCTCCGGCGGTACGCCGTCTGGCTCGCGAGTTCGGTGTCAACCTGGCCAAGGTGAAAGCCTCCGGTCGCAAGGGCCGCATCGTCAAAGAAGACGTGCAGGCCTACGTGAAGGATGCGGTCAAGCGCGCCGAGTCCGCTCCGGCTGCAGGTCAAGGCACTGGCAACGGCATGAGTGTGCTGGCGTGGCCGAAGGTCGATTTCAGCAAGTTCGGTGATGTGGAAGAGGTCGATCTGACCCGCATCCAGAAGATCTCCGGTCCGAACCTGCACCGCAACTGGGTCATGATCCCCCATGTCACCCAGTTCGACGAAGCCGATACCACCGAGCTGGAAGCGTTCCGCAAAGAGCAGAACGCGATGCTCGAGAAGCAGAAGGCAGACGTGAAGATCACCCCGCTGGTGTTCATCCTGAAAGCCGCCGCCAAGGCGCTGGAAGCCCATCCGCGCTTCTGCAGCTCCCTGTCCGAAGATGGCAGCAAGCTGATCATGAAGAAGTACATCCATATCGGTGTGGCGGTGGATACCCCCAACGGTCTGGTTGTGCCCGTGGTGCGCGATGTCAACAAGAAGGGCATCATGGAGCTGTCTCGCGATCTGGCCGAGATCTCCAAGAAGGCTCGTGCCGGCAAGCTGACCGCTGCCGACATGCAGGGCGGTTGCTTCACCATCTCCAGCCTGGGTGGCATCGGTGGTACCAGCTTTACCCCGATCGTCAACGCGCCGGAAGTGGCCATCCTGGGCGTCTCCAAGTCCGAGATGAAGCCGAAGTGGAACGGCAAAGAGTTCGCGCCACGCCTGATGCTGCCGCTGGCCCTGAGCTACGACCACCGCGTCATCGATGGTGCCGATGGAGCCCGCTTCATCACCACCATGAACGGCGTGCTGTCCGACATCCGTCGACTGGTCCTGTAAGTGAGAGGGCGGGCCCAGAGCCTGCCCTTTTTACTTCTCATTTCGTTAACAGGATTGTAAACTTGCCCCGTTTTTTTCACGGCTGCAGCCGCCTTGTCCTGGCTTAAGACTGCGCTGTCCGGGGATATAAGAACGACAAAGAGGTCATGATGAGTAAAGAAATCAAAACCCAGGTCGTAGTACTGGGTGCTGGCCCTGCCGGTTATTCCGCTGCCTTCCGTGCGGCTGACTTGGGTCTGGATACCATTATCGTCGAGCGTTACTCCACCCTGGGGGGCGTCTGCCTGAACGTGGGCTGCATCCCGTCCAAGGCTCTGCTGCACGTCGCCAAAGTCATTGAAGAAGCCAAGGCGCTGGCCGAGCACGGCATCGTCTTCGGTGCCCCGCAGACCGACATCGACAAGGTGCGTCTGTGGAAAGAGAAGGTCATCAACCAGCTGACCGGCGGTCTGGCCGGCATGGCCAAGATGCGTAAAGTCCAGGTTGTGAACGGCTTCGGCAAGTTCACCGGCCCGAATACCCTGGAAGTGGAAGGCGCCGACGGCAAGACCACCGTCACCTTCGACAACGCCATCATCGCCGCCGGTTCCCGTCCGGTTAAGCTGCCGTTCATCCCCCATGACGACCCGCGCGTATGGGACTCTACCGATGCGCTGGAACTGACTACCGTTCCGGGCAAGCTGCTGGTCATCGGTGGCGGCATCATCGGTCTGGAGATGGGTACCGTGTACTCCTCCCTGGGCTCCGAGATCGACGTGGTGGAATTTGCCGACCAGCTGGTACCGGCTGCCGACAAAGACATCGTCAAGATCTACACCAAGCGCGTTGCCAAGAAATTCAACATCATGCTGGAGACCAAGGTCACCGCAGTTGAAGCTCGTGAAGACGGCCTGTACGTATCCTACGAAGGCAAGCACGCCCCGGCCGAGCCGGTTCGTTACGACAACGTGCTGGTTGCCGTAGGTCGCGTGCCGAACGGCAAGATGCTGGATGCCGAGAAGGCCGGCGTTGCCGTGACCGAGCGCGGTTTCATCGAGGTGGACAAGCAGCTGCGTACCAACGTGGCGCACATCCACGCCATCGGCGACATCGTCGGTCAGCCGATGCTGGCGCACAAGGGTGTGCACGAAGGCCACGTGGCTGCCGAAGTCATCGCCGGCAAGAAGCACTACTTCGACCCGAAAGTGATCCCGTCCATCGCCTACACCGAGCCGGAGATGGCCTGGGTTGGCCTGACCGAGAAAGAAGCCAAGCAACAGGGCCTGAACTTCGAAGTCGCCACCTTCCCGTGGGCTGCTTCCGGTCGCGCCATCGCGTCCGACT
This sequence comes from Aeromonas sp. QDB20, assembly GCF_027707805.1. Classification (NCBI taxonomy): domain Bacteria; kingdom Pseudomonadati; phylum Pseudomonadota; class Gammaproteobacteria; order Aeromonadales; family Aeromonadaceae; genus Aeromonas; species Aeromonas sp. QDB20. The sequence continues at coordinate 77,981 of NZ_JAPCJC010000003.1, forward strand.
GCTCCGACGGCATGACCAAGCTGATCTTCGACAAGGAGAGCGGCCGCGTCATCGGTGGTGCCATCGTGGGTACCAACGGCGGTGAACTGCTGGGTGAAATCGGTCTGGCCATCGAGATGGGGGCCGACGCCGAAGACATCGCGCTGACCATCCACGCTCACCCGACTCTGCACGAGTCCGTGGGCCTGGCTGCCGAAGTGTTCGAAGGCTCCATCACCGACCTGCCGAACGCCAAGGCCAAGAAGAAGAAGTAATTCTCTTCCCGCACCATGAAAAAGCCGCTCAATCGAGCGGCTTTTTGTTTTTCAGCGGCAGACGGCTGGTTGTCAGCAGCGCCCCTTCTTCGCCTGGCCGGGCGGGCAGAAGGTGCCGTAGCCCCCCCGATCCCCGTCGCTGACCCGGATCCGGGTATCGTCCACGCTCACGTCGGCACCGTGCACCCGCACCGGCCCGCTGCTGCAGGCGCTGAGCAGCCCCCCCAGCACTATCATCACTACCAGCTTGCCCATAACTCCTCCTCTCATTTTCCTGATTATGGGGCATTTTCAGAAGTCGGTGGAGGCGGCGCAAAAGCGCCTGCGTCACGGCTTGCCGTGGTGGCGACAGAGGGCGCCGCAGCACCCTCTGTCGGGTGATGAAGTGAGCGCCAAAAGTTACAGCCGGAAGTTGCCGACCAGCTTGTCCAGCTCGCCGGAGAGGTGCTGCAGGCTGCGGCTCGACTCGGTGAGCTGGTGGGCGATGTCGGCGGTCTCCATGGTGAGCTGGTTGATGTCTTCCACGTTGCGGTTGATCTCGCCCACCACACTGGACTGCTCCTCGGTGGCGGTGGCGACCTGGATGTTCATGTCGCTGATCTGGGTGATGTGGGCGGTGATCTGGCCGAGGGCGCCGTTGGCGGCATCGGCCTGGGTGACCACTTCCAGGCTCTGGTTGCGGCCCTGGGTCATGGCGCTGACGGCGCGGGCGCTCTGCTCCTGCAGCCGGTTGATCATGCCCTGGATCTCGGCGGTGGAGGCGGCGGAGCGACTGGCGAGGTTGCGCACCTCGTCGGCCACCACCGCGAAGCCGCGGCCCTGCTCGCCGGCACGGGCGGCCTCGATGGCGGCGTTGAGCGCCAGCAGGTTGGTCTGCTCCGAGATGCTGCGGATGGTGTCGAGGATGCTGCCAATGGAGTCGGTCTGGCTGGCCAGCGACTCGATGACTCCGGCCACCCCTTCAATTTCGCCGGAGAGGCCGACGATGCCATGACGGGCCTGAGCCACCACGCCGGCCCCCGCATCCGCCTGCTCGTTGGCCTGTCTCGCCACTTCTGCGGCGAGGGAGGCATTGCCGGCGATTTCGCTCACGGTAGCCCCCATCTCGTGGATGGCGGTGGCCACCTGCACGGTGCGATCCCGCTGGGCGGTGCAGTTGTGCTGGGTGAGCTGGGCCTTGGCGGCCACCTCGTCGGCGGTGGCGGCCAGTTGATGGGAGTTGCGGGCTACCTGCTCGATGGCGCTGTGGATCTTGCTGACGAAGTGATTGAAGCTCACCGTGATCTCCGCCAGCTCGTCATTGCCCTTCAGCTGGGCACGGGAATCCAGCGCCAGGTGTTCGGCGGCATAGCCAATGTACTGTTGCAGGAAGCTGACGCGATTGCGCAGGCCACGCAGTACCAGAAAGGAGACCAGCAGGCAGATGACGAGTGCGCCTCCTATGATGGCGAGCATCTGGCTTTCGCCCCGTGCGAAGCTCTGCTGACTGATGGCGTGACGCTGCTGGGCCAGCTTCATCAGTTCGTCGAGCTGGGTATTGGCACTCTTGCGCATGGTGCCGTAGGTTACCGCGTAGCGCTCCTTGTAGATGCGCCGTGCACTCTCCATGTCCCCCTGTTCCATGGCGGCCAGCATGGGCTGCAACTCGCTCTTTTCCATCGCTTCGAATTGTTCGAACAGCTGCTGGGCATTTTGCCGCGCGGCAGGATCGACCTGGGCGTTGACCGCCAGCTGCATGGCTTGGCGCATCTCGGGGATGTCCTCTTCCCGTGTCTCCTTGACCCGGGTCAACACCCCTTTTTCATCCTTGAGCGAGGTTTCTTGTAACAGCATCATGTCGAGCCCCACCCGCATGCGGGGGATGCGCGACACTACCTCTGCCATGGCCCGCATCGGGGTGGCAGTGTTCTCGTAGAGCTCGGTGGCCTGTCGTTCGATAGCGCCCATGCTGCGAAGGCTGGCGGCGCCTACCAGCAGCAGCGCCAGGCAGGGCACGGCGACAGCCAGTATCAACTGGCTCTTGATTGTCAGTTTACCCTCTAGCATGGGTTCTCCTCGCTGATCATGACGATGTGAATTATCACAGTATAAATCGACGGATCTGGCGCCAACTTGAGCCTTTGTTAACAAACGGCCAACAAAAAGGGGCGCCATGCGCCCCTTGTGATATCAAAAACCTCAAAGTCGGAAGTTGCCGACCAGCTTGTCCAGCTCGCCGGAGAGGTGCTGCAGGCTGCGACTCGACTCGGTCAGCTGGTGGGCGATGTCGGCGGTCTCCATGGTGAGCTGGTTGATGTCCTCCACGTTGCGGTTGATCTCGCCCACCACGCTCGATTGCTCCTCGGTGGCGGTGGCGACCTGGATGTTCATGTCGCTGATCTGGGTGATGTGGGCGGTGATCTGGCTGAGGGCGCCGTTGGCGGCATCGGCCTGGGTGACCACTTCCAGGCTCTGGTTGCGGCCCTGGGCCATGGCGCTGACCGCGCGGGCGCTCTGCTCCTGCAGCCGGTTGATCATGCCCTGGATCTCGGCGGTGGAGGCGGCGGAGCGGCTGGCGAGGTTGCGCACCTCGTCGGCCACCACCGCGAAGCCACGGCCCTGCTCGCCGGCACGGGCCGCCTCGATGGCGGCGTTGAGCGCCAGCAGGTTGGTCTGCTCCGAGATGCTGCGGATGGTGTCGAGGATGCTGCCGATGGAGTCGGTCTGACTGGCCAGCGACTCGATGACCCCGGCCACCCCTTCAATCTCGCCGGAGAGGCCGACGATGCCATGACGGGCCTGGGCCACCACCACGGCGCCGGCGTCGGCCTGCTCGTTGGCCTGCTTGGCCACGTCAGCCGCCAGCGAGGCATTGCCGGCGATTTCACTCACGGTAGCCCCCATCTCGTGGATTGCGGTGGCTACCTGCACGGTGCGATCGCGCTGGGCGGTGCAGTTGTGCTGGGTCAGCTGGGCCTTGGCGGCCACCTCGTTGGCAGTTGCGGCGAGCTGGCGGGAGTTGTCGGCCACCTGCTCGATGGAGCCGTGGATCTTGGCGACGAAGTTGTTGAAACCGGTGGCCACCTGGGCCAGTTCATCCCGCCCTTCCACCTTGAGGCGCTGGGTCAGGTCGCCGTCGCCGCTGCCGAGTTCGCGGAACAGGCGGGCCAGCTGGTTGAGCGGGCGGCTCACCGAGCCGGCCAGCAGCATGCCGAGCAGGCCCATGCCGGCGGCGATGGCCAGGCTTACCAGCAGGATGTGCAGGCGGGCCCGATCCAGTTCGGCATAGATCTCCGCTTCTGGCACCTGGGCCACCAGGTACCAGTCGAGCAGGGGGATGTAGCTGCTGGCCAGCACCACCGGCTGACCATCCACCTCGGCGTGGGTGGCGGCAAAGGGCTGCTTGTTGAGCAGGTTGCCGCTGCCGCTTGCCAGCTGGGTCAGGCTGTCCCGGTCGATGCGGCTGGCGTCGGGGTGCAGCTTCACCTTGCCGCTGCCATCGGTCATGAAGACGAAGCCGCTGTCACCGATGCGGAAGTTGGCGAGCATGCTGACCATGCTGTCGAGGGACTTGGCGAGACCGGCCAGGCCGCGGCCATTGAGTTGCTGGAAGTTGACGAACAGCTTCACCTCGCCGTTGCTCTCGCGAAAGATGCTGAGCATCAGGTCTTGCTGGCTCTTGGTGTAGCCGTAGAACCAGGCGTCCTGCTCCGGGGTGAGGTTGCGCAGGAAGCCATCTTGGTTGTAGTAGGCGGCGCTCTGGCGATCGGCGAAGGAGGCGGTGACCAGACCATACTGGCTCGTCATATCCTTGAGCTGGTTGATGAGGATGGACTCCTGCTCCTTGGGCATGCCGCGCTCGACCCAGTCCAGCACGAAGCGATCGTTGGCCAGTTGCCTGGCGGCGCCGGCGACCGAGGTGAGATCCTTCTCGATCTCCTTGCCGATGCGCTGGGTCAGGTTGGGCAGCTCCTGCTCGAACATGCGGGTTTCGATCAGTTGCTGGGCCGAACGCTGGCTGAAGTAGCCTACCAGCAGGCAGGAGAGCACCACGGCGAGGGTGACCGTGGCCAGGATTTTCTGTTTGAGTGTCAGGCTTGCAAGCATAAGAGTGACTCGGATGGATGAACGCGGGATTGAGCACATATTAGCGGCAGCCCGGCGCCACCCTTGATAGGCCGGCCCATTTTATTGATGGATTACGTTTGCGCTCACATTGCCGCCTGACCGGGCCGTACCCGCCTGCGTCGGAATGCGCGCCGATAACCCTGCCAACTGTTGCGGTTCGCTTTGCGCACCTTATAGTAGGCTTCACTGCCTAGCTGGCTCGCCCTGGATTCAATGGAAAATCATATGCGCATCTTTCGTCGAGGATGGAACCCCCTGTTCCTGATTTTGCTGGCCTGCCTGCCGCTGATGGCGGCGGCCCAGTCCGAGCGGCCCAAAATTGCCCTGGTACTCAGCGGCGGCGGCGCCAAAGGGTCGGCCCACATCGGCATCCTCAAGGTGCTGGAGCAGAAGCGCATCCCGGTCGACATCATAGTGGGCACCAGCATGGGCTCCTACGTGGCGGGCATGTACGCCATGGGGCTCAGCGCCGAAGAGGTGGAGCGCACCACCCTGGCCATCGACTGGAACAAGGGCTATCAGGACAAGGTAGGGCGCGACGAACTCTCCCTGCGCAAGAAGCAGCAGAGCGAACAGTACCAGCTGCGCACCGACATCGGCATCAACGGCGACTCGGTCCAGTTCCCCGACGGCTTCTTCCAGGGCCAGTCCATGGCCAGCCTGCTGCGCCACGCCACCTCCAACCTGCCGGTACAGAAGAGCTTCAACGATCTGCCCATTCCCTACCGCGCCATGGCCACCGACATGGAGACGGTGACCCCCTTCGTGCTGGACCACGGCAGCCTGGCCAAGGCGATGCAGGCCTCCATGTCCATTCCCGGCGCCCTCAAACCGGTGGAGTGGGAGGGGCACATCCTGGCCGATGGCGGTACCGTCAACAACATGCCGGTGGACGTGGCCAAGGCGATGGGGGCCGACGTGGTGATCGCGGTGGACATCAGCGCCAGGCTGCGCACCCGCGAGTCCCTGAAGTCGGGGCTCGCCATGATCGACCAGCTCACCACCTACATGACCCAGGTTGGCACCGAGAAACAGAAGGCGCTGATGGGGTCAGACGACATTCTGCTGACGCCCGAGTTTGGCAACATGGGCATCGCCGACTTCGCCCTGATGCCGGAGGGGATCAAGCTCGGGGAGGAGGTGGCCAACCGCGCCTCGGCCCGGCTCGACAAGCTCTCCCTCTCGCCGGCCGCCTATGCCGCCTATCGCAACCAGAAGCTGAGCCGGCGTGCCGAGCGCAGCGGCCAGCCCGCCTACTACATCGACAAGGTGGAGATCATCAACAAGTCCCGTCTCTCCGACGAGACGGTGCGCGCCATGCTGAAGGTGCGTCCCGACAAGATCCAGACCAACGAGAGCCTGGAGGCAGGCATTCGCCGGCTCTATGCGCTGGAGTCGTTCGATCGCATCACCTACGAGGTGGTGGAGCGGGGTGGCGAGAACGTGCTGGTGGTTGACGCCAGCGAGAAGAACTGGGGGCCGGGTTACCTCAACTTCCAGTTCGGCTTCTCCGATGACTTCGAGAGCAGCTCCAACTACAACGTGGGCATGTCCTACACCCTCACCAACGTCAACGACTGGGGGGGCGAGTGGCTGACCGAGGCATCGCTCGGTACCGCCAAGCACTTCAAGACCGACTTCTATACCCCGCTGGAGCCCTCCCAGACCTTCTTCGGTGAGGCGAGCCTGGCCTATGACAAGACCCAGCGCCGCATCTTCATGCCCGAGGAGACGCGGGCGGCCGATGGGGTGAGCTATGTCGACTCCGAATACAGCTTCACCAGCGTCGATCTGGCGGTGGGCTGGAATCGTCAGCCCTGGAGCCGTCTCTCGCTCGGGCTGGAGGGAAAAATGGGGGATATAGACATTCGCAACGTGGCGGATGCCAAGGTGGATGCCTCCTCCTGGGGCCCCTATGTCCGTTTCGAGCACGACACCCTCGACAGCCGCTACTTCCCCTATCAGGGCGCCTACTGGGACATCAAGGGGGGTTACTCCGCCGTCCGGCTGGATGACAGCAGTGACATCAATGATCGCTACGAGGGGGTCAACTACCACCTGGCGATGATCAAGCCCTGGTCCTGGGACAGACACAGCCTCAACCTGCTGCTGGAGGGAGGGGGCTCCACCTCCCAGGAGGAGTACCCGCTGTTCGTGCAGGATCTGGGCGGACTGTTCCGCATGTCCGGCTTCCAGCGCTACCAGCTGAGCGGCCGCTACAGCCTGTTTGGCGGGCTGCGCTACATCTACCGGGTGGCTGACAACGACTTCGGCGCGCTGCGGGCCCCACTCTATCTGGGGGGCTCCATCGAGCAGGGTGGGGTGTGGAACAGCGGCAGGGATATCAGCGTGGAGAGCTCTTTCACCGCCGGCTCCGTCTACGTCGGGGTGGAGAGCTTCCTCGGCCCCATCTTCCTCGGCTACGGCATGGCGGAGGGGGGCAACGACATGTTCTATCTGCAATTGGGCAGCACGTTCGAATAACGGGAAAATGATGCCTTTTTGTTAACTTATTTCTGGTGTGCCATTTATCCACTTGTAAAACATCAGCAAGTTTAGATGGTTATGTCGTTTTGATGAATATCTGTACAGGCTTTGGATTTTAATTAGTCGTTAAAACTTATATAGTGGGGGGCACCCTACGGGTGTCCCGCAAGGACGATCGCCGCGAGCGTGGGCGAACCCCAAAAAAAGACCAAAGAGGAATTAGTCGTGCTTGAAACATACCGTAAACACGTCGCAGAACGTGCCGCCGAAGGCGTGGTTGCCAAACCTCTGGACGCAGAGCAGGTCGCCGCCCTGGTTGAACTGCTCAAGAACCCGCCCGCCGGTGAACAAGACTTTCTGAAAGAGCTGTTGTCCTCCCGTATTCCCCCAGGCGTTGATGAAGCGGCCTATGTCAAAGCCGGTTTCCTCACCGCCGTCGCCAAGGGCGAAGCCCACTCTCCCATCCTCACCGCTGCCGAAGCCGTCGAGCTGCTCGGTACCATGCAGGGTGGTTACAACATTCAGCCGTTGATCGACCTGCTGGACGACGCGACCCTGGCTCCTCTTGCCGCCAAGGGCCTCTCCCACACCCTGCTGATGTTCGACTCCTTCCACGACGTGGAAGAGAAGGCCAAGGCCGGCAATGCCCACGCCAAGCAGGTGATGCAATCCTGGGCCGACGCCGAGTGGTTCCTCTCCCGCCCCGAATTGGCCGAGAAGATCACCGTCACCGTGTTCAAGGTGACCGGCGAAACCAACACCGACGATCTGTCACCGGCGCCGGACGCCTGGTCCCGCCCGGACATTCCGCTGCACGCCCTGGCCATGCTGAAGAACGCCCGTCCCGGCATCACCCCGGACAAGGATGGCGTCATCGGCCCGATCAAGACCATCGATGCCCTGAAAGAGAAAGGTTTCCCGCTGGCTTACGTGGGTGACGTGGTCGGTACCGGCTCTTCCCGTAAATCCGCCACCAACTCGGTGCTCTGGTTCATGGGCGACGACATTCCGTTCGTGCCGAACAAGCGCGCCGGCGGCGTTTGCCTCGGTGGCAAGATTGCCCCCATCTTCTTCAACACCATGGAAGATGCCGGCGCCCTGCCCATCGAAGTGGATGTCTCCAAGCTGGAAATGGGCGATGTGATCGACATCTACCCGTACCAGGGCAAGATCTGCAAGCACGGCACCGACCAGGTGCTGGCCCAGTTTGAACTGAAGACCGACGTGCTGATCGACGAAGTGCGTGCCGGTGGCCGGATTCCGCTGATCATTGGCCGTGGCCTGACCGACAAGGCCCGCGAAGCGCTGGGTCTGCCGTTCTCCACCGTGTTCCGTCGTCCGCAGCCTGTCGCCGACACCGGCAAGGGCTTCACCCTAGCCCAGAAGATGGTGGGCAAGGCGTGCGGCGTGAAGGGCATCCGCCCGGGCACCTACTGTGAACCCAAGATGACCACGGTCGGTTCCCAAGACACCACGGGCCCGATGACCCGCGACGAGCTGAAAGACCTGGCCTGTCTTGGCTTCTCCGCCGACCTGACCATGCAGTCCTTCTGCCACACCGCGGCCTATCCCAAGCCCATCGACGTGCAGACCCACCACACCCTGCCGGACTTCATCATGAACCGCGGCGGCGTGAGCTTGCGTCCGGGTGACGGCGTCATCCACTCCTGGCTGAACCGCATGCTGCTGCCGGATACCGTGGGTACCGGTGGTGACTCCCACACCCGTTTCCCCATCGGGATCTCCTTCCCGGCGGGCTCTGGCCTGGTGGCCTTCGCCGCCGCCACTGGCGTGATGCCGCTGGACATGCCGGAATCCGTGCTGGTGCGCTTCAAGGGCGAGCTGCAGCCGGGCATCACCCTGCGTGACCTGGTCCATGCCATCCCGTATGCCGCCATCCAGAAAGGGCTGCTGACCGTCGAGAAAGCGGGCAAGAAGAACATCTTCTCCGGCCGCATCCTCGAGATCGAAGGTCTGCCGACCCTCAAAGTGGAGCAGGCATTCGAGCTGGCGGACGCCAGCGCCGAGCGCTCCGCCGCCGGTTGCACCATCAAGCTGGATAAAGAGCCGATCATCGAGTATCTGAAGTCCAACATCGTGATGCTGAAATGGATGCTCTCCGAAGGCTACGGCGACGTGCGCACCATTACCCGCCGCATCAAGGGGATGGAAGAGTGGCTGGCGAATCCGGTGCTGATGGAAGCGGACAAGGACGCCGAGTACGCCGAGATCATCGAGATCGATCTGGCCACCATCAAGGAGCCGATCCTGTGTGCGCCGAACGATCCGGACGATGCCCGCCTGCTGAGCAGCGTGGCCGGCGACCAGATCGACGAGGTGTTCATCGGTTCCTGCATGACCAACATCGGCCACTTCCGCGCCGCCGGCAAACTGCTCGAGAAGTACCAGGGCGAGCTGCCGACCCGCATGTGGATCGCCCCGCCCACCAAGATGGACAAGGATCAGCTGACCGAAGAGGGCTACTACGGCATCTTCGGCCGGGTCGGTGCCCGCATCGAGATCCCGGGCTGCTCCCTCTGCATGGGCAACCAGGCGCGGGTAGCGGAAGGGGCCTCCGTGGTTTCCACCTCCACCCGCAACTTCCCGAACCGTCTGGGCAAGGGTGCCAACGTCTATCTGGCTTCTGCCGAACTGGCTGCGGTTGCCGCCATCCTCGGCAAGATCCCGACCGTGGCCGAGTACCTGCAGTATGCCAAGTCGCTGGATGCCACTGCCGCCGACACCTATCGCTACCTCAACTTCAACGAGATCGCCTCCTACACCAAGAAGGCCGATGCGGTGATCCTGCAGCAAGCGGTATAAGGGGAGGCGCCGACAGGGCGCATCCGTACTGACTCCAAGCCCCGGCCCGTGCCGGGGCTTTTGTTTGTCTCGCTGTCAGCAGCTGGTCAATCTTTGCGCATGTTAGGGCCTGATTCAGCATCGGCTGTTAAGGTGGGCTGCCATGTTTGCTGTATGGTCCCGCCATGTCGATGTCGCCGCTCAACCTGGATTTCTCCCGCACCTGGCTAAGGTTCGGATGCACCTTGCTGCTGTTCATGCTGCCCTTTTCGCTCGGGCTGTGGACCATCTACCTCGGTCATCTGCAGACGCTGGATCGCCAGTCGCAACGCTCGGCCCGGCAGGCGGTCACCCTGATGGAGACCATGCTGACCCACGCAGAGGGGGCCAACCAGGCCTTGCGTCCCTTCGTTGACAAACCGTGCGAGCAGGCCCTGTTCACCCTGCGCCAGCAGGTGGCGCTGGTGCCCTTCGTGCGCACCGTCAACCTGGTGGGGGAGCAGGGGATCTACTGCAACTCGCTGTTTGGTGCTATCCAGTGGCCGGATCGGCTCGAGCACTACAGCGGTGGCCGACTGCGGTTGATGGCCGGCAATCAGGTGAGGGCCGATCACCCCCTGCTGGCGCTGCGCGACAGCGAGGGCAAGGGCGCCATCTTCAGCACCATAGACGGCGACTACCTGCGCTTTATGCTGGTGCTGAGTGGCCACCCCTGCACCCTGCTGCTGCACGTAGGCAAACAGTGGCTGGATGAGCGGGGCGTGCTGAGTGAAGAGCCGCAGGCGCCCTCCATGCTGGCCGGCCATGAGATCCGCTCTGCCCGCTACCCGCTCTCCATCTATGCCGGGCACGATCTCCCTTCGCTCTGGCGCTCCCTCTGGCAGACCCGCCCCTGGGCCATCCTGCTGTTGCTGGGGATCTGCTTCGGTTTTGCCCTGCTCATCTGGTGGTTGCTGGGGCGACCCCGTTCCCCCGGAATCGAGCTGGCCCGTGCCCTGCGCAACCGGGAGTTCGTACCCTATCTGCAACCACTGGTGGAGGCGGGGAGTGGTCGGGTGATGGGAGGCGAGGTGTTGATGCGCTGGCAGCACCCGACGGCCGGGCTGATCCGCCCCGATCTCTTCATCCCCCAGGCGGAGGCGAGCGGACTGATCGTGCCGATGACCACCCTGCTGATGGAGGAGGTGGCCCGCGAGCTGAGCATGGCGCGAGAGCTGGTACCCCACGGCTTTCACATCAGCTTCAACATCAGTGCCGTCCACTGCCGCGACATGACGCTGCTTGCCGGGTGCCGGCGCTTCCTCGATCACTTCGCGCCTGGCCAGGTGGTGCTGGTGCTGGAGCTGACCGAGCGGGAGTTGCTGGTGGCGGATCCCAGGACGCTGGCGCTGTTTCGCCGGCTCGACGAGATGGGGGTCAGGCTGGCCATCGACGACTTTGGTACCGGCCACTCCAGCCTGCACTATCTGCAGCAGTTCCATGTGGACTATCTCAAGATAGACAAGTCATTTATCGGCAGGATCGGCACCGAATCCCTCTCCGAGCGCATAGTCGACAACGTGATCGATCTGGGAACCCGGCTCGGCCTCGCGCTGGTGGCCGAGGGGGTGGAGACGCGCCGGCAGGCCGACTATCTGAGGGGCAAGGGGGTCGACTACCTGCAGGGCTATCTGTTTGGCCGCCCGCTGCCGCTGCGCGAATTTCAGGAGGTGCTGCGCCACTCCTGCGTCGATCCCGCGCGGCAGGCGCTCTCGGCCTGAGTCGTCAGGTGAGGGCGTGCAGCCACTCCGCGAGCCTGGCGTGGGCACTGCCGGGGGTGGGAGGCGCGGGGGCGAGCAGGTGATAGCCGGTACCATCCGCAATGAAGCCGAGCGGCGCCACCAGCAGGCCGGCTTCTATGTCGTCGCACACCTGCCGGTAGGGGCCGATGGCGACTCCCAGCCCGGCAACCGCCGCCTGCAGGCTGAAGTAGAAGTGCTCGAAGGTCTGCCCCGGTGCCTCCTCGCCGGCGGACTGGCCGGCGTGCTGCAGCCACTCCTGCCAGGCCCCCGGCCGGGTCTTGGTGTGCAGGCGGGGGGCGCCAGGGCGCAGGGCCGGGCCGTTGGCCCCCGTTTCGAAGAACTGTGCCACCTTGCCCGGCTGGCAGACCGGCCCGGTCAGCTCCTCGAACAGCGGCTGGCTGTAGAGCTCGGCGGGCCACTGGAAGTCGTTGCGCCGGATGGCGAGATCGATGCCGCTGCCGAAGTTGAGGGCACCGCCACCGGCCATCAGATGCACGTCCAGCTCGGGGTGCAGGGCCTGGAAGGCGGGCCAGCGCGGGATCAGCCAGCGCATCAGCAGGGTCGGCTCGCAGGAGATGACCAATGAGGATGGTCGCCCCTGCTGGCGCAGTGCCTGCGCCGTCTGGCGGATGCCGCCCAGCCCCTCCCTGACCGCCTGATAGAGCCGTTCGCCCGCCTCGGTCAGAAAGACCCGGCGCTGGCGCCGCTCGAACAGCATGACCCCCAGATCCTCCTCCAGCAGGCGCACCGCCCGGCTGACTGCGCCGTGGGTGAGGTGCAGCTCGTCGGCGGCGCGGCTGAAGTGTTCGGTGCGGGCCGCCACCTCGAAACAGCGCAGCGCAGTCAGGGCCGGCAGCGACAGGCTTTTCTGTGAATTATTCTCACCGTTCATGTCAGAAGTTATCGTTCGTTATTGGTGCTATGGCCAAATAAAATAGCCGATATTCCATCTGATTAGGACTGTTTTCATGACCGAACTGTTAGCCGTAGTGGCCATTACCTTCTTTGCCGTCATCAGCCCCGGGCCCGACTTCGCCATGGTGTCGCGCAACAGCCTGCTGCTCTCGCGCCGCAGCGGGGTGCTGACGGCGCTCGGCATCGGCGCCGGGGTCTGCGTGCACGTCACCTACACCCTGCTCGGGGTGGGGCTGCTGATCCAGCAGTCGCTCTGGCTGTTCAATCTCATCAAGCTGGCGGGGGCCGCCTACCTCATCTTTCTCGGCATCAAGATGCTGCGGGCCAAACCGGCGACCGCCGAGGTGCTGGCCGAGCAGCCCGCCCTCTCCAGCCTGGGGGCGCTGCGCACCGGTTTTCTGACCAATGTGCTCAACCCAAAGACCACCATCTTCATCGTCAGCCTGTTCATGCAGGTGGTGCAGCCGCAGACGCCGCTGGCGGTCCAGCTCGGTTACGGCGCCTTCATCGTGCTGGCCCACGCCGTCTGGTTCAGCGCGGTGGCGATCTTCTTCTCCACCGACTCGGTACGGGGTCGGCTGCTGGCGGTGCGCCACTGGATTGATCGGGTGTTTGGCGCTCTGCTGGTGGGATTCGGCATGCTGCTGGCACTGACCCAGCAGACGCGCTGAGGCGAGGGGAGAGGCGCTCTCCCCTATCCACCCCCGACTGTAGGGGCTTGTTTTTCATGCCTTGTGGTCCGCTTTTCGGTAGAATTGGCGCTCATTTTGACGTCAATAAAGATGAGGGGCGGTATGACGGTCAGGTTCCAGGCATTTCACAGCATCAAGGCGATAGGTCAGCGGGAGGTGCTGTTCAACTGGTCCAGGACCAATCCCCTCGGCGCACTGGAGCAGGTGTGGCGTCCGAAGAATCGCGACGAACTGCAGCAACTGCTGCGGGAAAATCCCGAGCGCAAGCTGCGCCTCATCGGCTCCGGTCTCTCCTTCGAACCCATCCACAGCGTCTATGCCGAGGGCAGCCAGGCGCTGCTGGTAGACTTGCACCACCTGCGCGGTCAGCTAGGGCAGACCGCCGACACCGTCACCTATCAGGCGGGCACCCCGCTCGACACCGTCTACGCCGATCTCATCGCCATGGAGCGTATGCTGCCGGCTTCCCCCGGCGTCATCGGCATCCAGACCCTGGGCGGTGCGCTCAGCACCGGCACTCACGGCCAGGGGCTGCACCAGTCCGCCCTCTGTGATGCGGTGGCGGCCCTGACCGTGATGTTGGCCAGTGGCGACATCATCCGGGTGGATCGTACCGACTCCCGCTTCGGTGCCTTCGTGATGGGGATGGGCATGCTCGGCATCCTGCTCGACGTCACCCTGCAGACCGTGCCCAACCGCATCATGCGCTGCACCAAGTTCACCACCGACTACCCCTTCCTGCTGGAACACAACGAGCGGCTCAACCGCGAGCACGCCTTCGTGAAAAGCTGGTGGTTCGCCTGGACCGGCGAGAGCCACATCTGGCTGGTGGACCCCGCCTCCGAGGAGGAGGTGGCCCGCTACCGCGCCGGTGGCAGCGAGCCGCTGCTGCTGGAGGGCGACATCGACGCCCGCATGAATGCCACCATAGATGCGACTCTGCAGAAGATGGCCAAGGACACCAAGGATGAGGCGCTGGCCGGCGAGCACTTCGAGACGGTGCGCCGCTTCAAGGATGCCTCCGATCTGGTGGGCAACGTCTACCAGATCCTCTGCAAGGGGATCCCGGCGCCCCAGATCAACTGTGAAGTGGCGGTGCCGCTGCATCGAATGAACGAGGCGCTGGAGACCCTGCAAGCGTGGCAGCAGGCCAACCCCGGCGTGCTGCATTACCCCTTTATTCTGCGCTGCACCGGCCCCTCCGAGGCCTGGCTCAGCGCCGCCTACGACCAGTCGGTCTGCTGGATCGGGTTCCTGGTCTATCTCGCGGCGGACGGCACCTTCGTCAACGGCTCCATGGAGCAGATGCGCGAGCTGCAGCAACTGCTGGTGCCGCTCGGCGGCATCCCACACTTTGGCAAGCACCTGGCGATGGATCTCTACGACTTCCCGGCCCTGCTGCCGCGCTGGCACGACTTCCTGGCCCTCAAGGGCGAGCTCGACCCCCACGGCCGCTTCGAAAACCGCTGGCTCGCCGACCTGTTTGCCAACCGGTAAGGATCTGACATGACCGATATGCAAGATACCCGCATCCCAGTGACCCTGCTGACCGGCTTTCTCGGCAGCGGCAAGACCACCTTGCTCAACCACTGGGTCAAGCAGCCCGAGCTTGGCGAGTGCGCTGTACTGATCAACGAGTTCGGCTCGGTGGGGCTGGATCACCACCTGGTGCAGCAGGTGGACGAGCAGGTGGTGCTGCTCGATTCCGGCTGCATCTGCTGCTCGGTGCAGGGCTCCCTGGTGGAGGCGCTGCAAGGGCTGTTTATGAAGGCTATCCAGCGGAAAATTAAGCCTTTTAAACGACTCATTATCGAGACCACAGGCCTCGCCGATCCGGCCCCCGTGCTGTTCACGTTGAGGGAGGAGGGCTTTATCGCCCAGCGTTACCGCTTCGACGGCACCGTCACCGTGGTGGATGCCGGCCATATCGAGCTGCAGCTGGCGGCTCAGTATGAAGCGGTGAAACAGGTGGCGCTGGCGGATCTGCTGGTGGTGAGCAAGGGCGACCTGGTGGATGAGGAGACGCTGGCACGGGTCGAAGCCCAGCTGGCGACCCTCAACCCGGCGGCGCCCATCGAGCGGGTGATCAACGGCGAGCTGTCGCCCGCCGCGCTTGAAAAATTGGGCGCCTACAACGAGGAGGCGGGGCGCGACGTGCGTCAGCTGCTGGCCTGGCTGCGCACCGAATCCCCGAAACAGGGGCTGGCGTCGCCGATGCAGCCGAAGATGAAGCCGTTCGCCGCCAAGGTGGGCACGGCCGCGCCGACCCACTTCGAGCACGGCAATATCGAGAGTTTCTCCCTGCGCATCGGCGAGCCGCTCAAGCCCTCCCGCCTGCTGGCCGCCATTGACGCGGTGCAGGCGCAATACGGCGATGCGCTGCTGCGGCTCAAGGGCATATTGCAGTTGGAGGGGGAGAGCCAGCCGGTGGTGATCCACGGCGTCCACGGCCAGCTCTATCCGCTGCAGGCGCTGGGAGAGTGGCCGGAAGGCAAGGCCCAGTCCCGGCTGGTGTTCATCGTGAAGAGTCAGGACAAGGCGGGCATAGAGCGGTTGTTTCTTGATACCCTCAAGGCACCCGAGCCCAGCCTGGAAGAGCAGCTCAGAGCCATGCTCGGCCAGCCTGATGCCTGATGTAATGAGATGACCCGCGCTTGTGCGGGTCTTTTTTTGTCTGAAGAGGAGGTGGCTGCAGATGCCCGATAGCACACACATGGTGACCCCTGCCCAGCGCAAATGGCTGCCGCCACTCACGGCGGTCGGTTTCTTCATGCAGACGCTGGATGGCACCATCCTCAACACCGCCCTGCCCAGCATGGCCGAGACCCTGGGCGAGAGCCCGCTGCAGATGCAGTCGGTGATCATCGCCTACATGCTGACGGTGGCGCTGCTCATTCCCGCCTCCGGCTGGCTGGCGGACCGATTCGGTACCCGCCGCATCTATCTGGCCGCCATCCTGCTGTTTACCCTGGGCTCTCTGGCCTGCGCCGCCGCCAACTCCCTGCCGGTGCTGGTGGCCGCCCGGGTGCTGCAGGGGATCGGTGGCGCCCTGCTGATGCCGGTCGGCAGGCTGGCGGTACTGCGGGTCTACAGCAAGCACGAGCTGCTGCGGGTGATGTCGTTCGTCACCATCCCCGGCCTGGTAGGGCCGCTGATCGGCCCGGCACTGGGTGGCTGGCTGGTGGAAGTGGCGAGCTGGCACTGGGTGTTTCTCATCAACCTGCCGGTGGGGTTGCTCGGCTTCATCGCCAGCTGGTACTTCATGCCGGACTTGCGCCAGAGCACGGCCAAGTTCGACTGGCAGGGATTCGTGATGTTCAGCGCCGGCATGGTGCTGGTGTCGGTGGGCCTGCAGGGGCTGGGGGAGCACAGCATCTCCACCGGCTGGGCGCTGTTTGCCCTGCTGTTCGGGCTGGCCGCCATGGCGAGTTACTGGCTCTACGCCGCCAATGCCGAGGAGCCGCTGTTCGGGCTGGGGCTGTTCAAGACCAGCACCTTCGCCATCGGCATCTGGGGCAACCTGTTCGCCCGCCTCGGCAGCGGCGCCATGCCGTTTCTCACCCCGCTGTTTCTGCAACTGGGGCTCGGCTTCTCGCCGAGCAAGGCGGGGATGACCATGATCCCCACCGTGCTGGGGGCCATGCTGACCAAGACGCTGGTGAACAAGCTCATTCCGCGCATCGGCTATCGCCGCATCCTGATCGGCAACACCCTGGCGCTCGGGGTGATGATCGCCAGCTTCTCCCTCATCGACAACCAGCTCCCCTACGGGGTGCTGCTGGGCTGGCTGATGGTGTTCGGCGCCATCAACTCGCTGCAGTTCTCCGCCATGAACACCCTGACCCTGCAGGATCTCAGCCCGGAGTTCGCCAGCAGCGGCAACGGCCTGCTGTCGGTGGTGATGCAGCTCTCCATGAGCCTGGGGGTGGCCATCGCCGCCAGTCTGCTGGGGCTCTTCTCTGCCGGCTCGGCGGCGGCGGATGGCCAGTGGCTGGGAGGCTTTCACCTCACCTACCTCTGCATCGGCCTGATGTCGATGCTGGCGGCGCTGATCTTTGCCCAGCTGGCGCGGGACAAGCGCTGAGCCGCGGGCTCAGGGGGCCGGGAGGTAGCTCACCTGGCAGGGTAGTTGGGTCAGCAGTCCGGCCAGGTGGGCGGTTTCCAGCAGGAAGGTCTGCTCGGGGTGGCCCGGCGTCCAGGTAAAGGCGTGGTGGGCCATGAGCACAGGATCCACCAGCAGCGGGATGTCGGCGCGGGGCAGGAAGGGGCAGACCGCGCCCGGCAGGCAGCCGATCTCGGCCTGCATCTCGTCGGCGGTGCAGATGGAGGGCTTGGCGCCGAGCGCCGCCTTGACCGCCTTGTTGTCGAGCCGGCCGTCCCTGTGGGTCAGCAGCAGCGCAAAGCGGCCATCCTTGAACTTGAGAAACAGGGTCTTGCTGAACTCGGCCTGCCAGCCGAGGCGGGCTCTCACCTTTTCATCGGTGGCGTAGTCGAGGATGGGCTCGTGCTCGAAACGCTGATGGGGCAGCCCGGCCAGCAGCCGGCAGTTGAAGTCGTGAATGGTATCGAGTGGCATGGGGTTCTCCTGTGATGGCAGCCATCCTGCCACTTGCCGCGGCACAGGCCCAATCACGGTTTCTTATCCGTTATCAGCTCCGTCCATCAGCAACAAGGGCACCCGTGGGTGCCCTTGTCGTTCAGTGGTGCTGCAATGCGCCCGCTTCCCAGTGAAAGGGAATGGGGCAGAGCCGTTGGGAGGCCTTGTCGTAGCACGCCCACAGCTCGCCAATGGTGCGGCCATCGACGGGGTGGTAGAACTTGGGCGCCAGCTCGGCCAGTGGCCAGAGCACGAAGGCGTTGGTGAGGATCTCGCCGCGCGGCAGCACCAGCGGCGTCTCGCAGACCAGCTCGCCGTAGAGCAGCAGATCGAGATCCAGGGTGCGCGGGGCGAACTTCTTGGCATCCGGCTCGCGGCCGTGGGCGAACTCCATGGCGCGCAGCCGTTGGCACAGGGTCGCCAGCGGCAGCTCGGTGTCGGCACCCACCACCAGGTTGTAGAAGGGGCGGCCGTTGAAGCCTACCGCCTCGCTCTCGAACACCCGGGAGACCTGCAGCTCGCCAAACTCGGCCTGCAGCGCATCGAGGCCGGCGCGGATATGGCGTTCCCGCTCGATGTTGGATCCCAGGCTGATATAGATGCGGGTCATCAGTTGGCGCTCGCGGCCGGGGTGCGGTGACGCAGGATCTCGACCCCGACGCCGGCGGCATTGGGGACGGCACCCGGCTTGGTCAGGGTGACCTTGACCCACTGCACCCGTTCGTCGGCCAGCACCAGCATGGCGACCTGTTCGGCCATGGTTTCGACCAGCTCCACCACCTTGCTGGCGACGTGATCACAGATCTTGCGAGAGAGGGTGGCGTAATCCAGTGCCAGATTGATATCGTCGGTTGCGGCGGCGGGGCGGTTGTCGAACCCCATCTCGAGGTCGAAACAGAGCTTCTGGCGAATGCCTTTCTCCCACTCGTATACACCGATAGTGGTCAAAACCTCGAGTCCGCGAATAAACACCTTGTCCATGACAGTACTTCTTCTTTACTCTTGATGGGCTGTGATGACAGCGCAGGGATGCAGGCTTGGCCAGCGGATGAGTGCCGGCGGCCGGTTTGGGCGACACGCGGTGGGCAACCCCACGCAGGCGCCAGAGAATGTGGCCCGCATCATACCCCATTCATATCGTGGTAAAAACGACCAAGATGACGGCCCTGACGATTTTGATGATTATTCTGGCCTACCTGGGCGGCTCGCTGTCCAGTGCTGTGCTGGTTTCCCGCATCACGGGTCTGCCGGATCCCCGTGATCATGGCTCCCACAACCCGGGGGCCACCAATGTGCTGCGCCTCGGTGGTCGGCTGGCGGCCGTGGTGGTGCTGCTGCTCGATGTGCTCAAGGGCACGGCTCCCGTCTACCTCGCCTGGTATCTGCAGATCAAACCCGTCTACCTCGGCTTCATCGGGGTGGCTGCCTGTCTCGGCCACATGTACCCCATCTTCTTCCACTTTCGTGGCGGCAAGGGGGTGGCCACGGCGCTCGGCACCATGATGCCCATCGGCTTCACCATGGGGGGCGCGGTGATCGGCACCTGGCTGCTGGTGCTGCTGGTGAGCGGCTATTCGTCGCTGGCCTCCATCATTACCGTGCTGCTGACCCCGCTCTTTACCTACCTGCTCAAGCCGGAATACACGCTGCCGGTGTCGCTGCTCTCCTGCCTCATTCTGATCCGCCATCACGAGAACATCGCCCGCCTGCTGAAAGGGGAGGAGCCCAGAGTCTGGGGCCGCCAGAACCGCGCCGAGCAGGAAGAAGTGCTGGAAATGGATGATCCTGAGCAAAAAAGAGACGAACGAGACAAAAAGTGAAATTTCCCGTTGACCACCTGCCTTAAAATCCGTTTAATAGCGCCCACGCCCAGATAGCTCAGTCGGTAGAGCAGGGGATTGAAAATCCCCGTGTCGGCGGTTCGATTCCGTCTCTGGGCACCAAATTTTGGTGTCGTGAAAGAAAAACTTGTTCATGCACAATGGTTTAAAGTGTGCCGGCTTAGCTCAGTAGGTAGAGCAACTGACTTGTAATCAGTAGGTCACCAGTTCGATTCCGGTAGCCGGCACCATTTGCCCAGATAGCTCAGTCGGTAGAGCAGGGGATTGAAAATCCCCGTGTCGGCGGTTCGATTCCGTCTCTGGGCACCACTTATAATTCCTCCTTAGCTCAGTCGGTAGAGCGACGGACTGTTAATCCGCAGGTCGCTGGTTCGAGCCCAGCAGGAGGAGCCAATTCAAAAGCCCAGCAGCAATGCTGGGCTTTTTCTTTGCCCGTTTTCCGGCCTCCGGTGCCCCATTGAGCAAGATCTCTCCAGCTCGACGGCAAGTTGTCGCAGCGCTCCTGCCGTATCGTTCCCGCCAGTGACTTCCCCCGCCCGCCTAGTATGATGGCGTGATGAGTCCCTATTCTGCCCATCTTGCCCTGGCGGCCTCTGCCGCATCGGTGGGCGCAGGAGAACGGGACCGCTTTCTTGAGTGAGGTCATGCATGAATGCAACAGAGCTTTGGCAGCTTTCCCCCGAACAGTTCAACGAGTGGCGCCGGGCCAACGACTACCCCCTGATCTGGGATCTGCTGGTGGCGTCGCTGCCCCATTTCGACGACTGGATGACGGAGCAGAAGATCGACAAGCAGGTGATCTTCCAGATCGGCATCGCCCGCTTCATCAGCTCCCGCTGCGTGCTGAGCCTGTGTCTCTACATGAGCGACGACAAGATCAGACTCTATGAGACAGCCTCGAGCGCGCTGGAGTCCCTGCGCAAGAGCGGGCTGATCCGCGCCGAGACGCGCTTTGAACCCTACTGCATGTGGCTGGCCGGCAAGCATGGCAAGGACGAGGTGAAGCGGGTACAGAGCCTGCTCTCTGTCTCCGAGAACAACAAGGGGGAGGCCCAGGTACTGGGCAGGCACCGGTTGCTCAACATCGGCGGTGTCGAGTTGAAAAGCCCCATCATCTCCGGCCGGCTGCTCGACTTCACCTGCCTGGACGAGCTCTCGCTGGATGGCGCCGTCAACAACTCCAAGGTCTATCTGTGGCACTGCTCGGCCAAGGGGGTGAGGGTCAACGGCGGGGTGATCGGGCTCGATCTGTTCGACTCCCTGTTGTGGGACCACAGGGCCTGGGCCAAGAAGCGGGAGCTGGCGCTGGAGGACGGGGTGTTTCAGGACTTCACCATAGAGTGCGAGGAGATCCGCTTTCACTCCTCCCGGGCGGTGCTGAAAAACTTCAACGTGCGGGCCAAGAACTTCGACGCCACCATGGAGCACACCAACCTGGACAAGGTGCAGGTGGCCTACAACGAGAATGGCCGGGTCGATCACAGCGAGGCCAGCAAGCTCTATCGCAACGCCAAGCGGCTCTTCTCCAGCGTGGGCGACACCGTCGATGCCGGCGAGTGCTACTACAAGGAGAAGTTGCACGAGATGAAGTCGCTGGCGAGCCCCAGGGAGCTGTTCAAGGAGTGCTGGCTGCGCAGCGGCTGGCTCAAGAAAGGCTGGCTCACCCTGCTGTGCTACCTGAAGTGCGCCGCCAAGTTCATCAGCTTCATCACCTGGGGCTTCGGCGAGCGGCCGATCCGCAGCCTGCTGCTGTCGATGGGGGTGATCCTGCTGGCGACCCTGACCTATTATCTGGCGCCGGGATCGGTCACCCATGACCATCTTGGGCGCTCGCTCTATTTCAGCATCGTCACCTTCGTGACCCTGGGCTATGGCGACATCTCCCAAACCTCCTCCCCGCTCCAGCTGCTGTCGGCCATCGAGGCCTTCTGCGGCATGTTCCTGACCGGGCTGTTCCTGGCGGGGTTTGCCTCCAAGACCAAGCAGTATTGACGGCTCGCCGGTCACTGATCGAGCAGGTCAGCCGGCTGGCGTGATCTCCTGCATCTTGAGCCAGAAGGCCTCCTGGCAGGGGTTGTGGAACAGCTTGCGCACAGGGGTGATGGGGATGGGGCTGGCGACCACCCGGTAGCTGATCCAGCACTCCGGGCAGACTTGTGGCGAGGGCTCTTCGTCCAGCTCCAGCTGGTGGCAGATGACCACGCCGTTGGCGAACCAGTAATGGGTCTGCCGGTGGTGGGTCAGGGTGCCGCTCTCGTCCTGCTCGCTGTGTTGTTCGCTCTGCTGGCGAACGAGTATCGCCGGTCCTGCCTGGCGATGGATGGCCCTGATATAGGTCACGAGGTCGTTCATGGTGCTGCCTATGTTGCTGCCGGATGGTGAATGACGGAGTCGATTGCCGATGGGGAAGCTTACCCGCGCAGGCGCTGGGCGGCAATCCGCTCCGGTCGCCCCTTGTTTCGCCGACCGGCCCCAGTTGCTATACTGCTGCCCCGTTTCGTCGCCGGGCAGGCCGTGGTGCCGGTGCGCTGGCGCGAGACAGGCAGACTGGACAGGATCGTCCAGCCACCCGTTTTCTCCTCCCCGGTTCAGTCGCCAGCGTGGTGGGCAGTCAGCCCGCATGGCACAGTTCGAGCCTGGCAGAAGAATCAATGCAAGGAGCCCTTGTCGCAAGACAAGGGCTCCTGCTTTATGGGTGCCATAACAACAATACTCACCACACAGCGACAGATTTCAGGATTGGTATGGAAAATCAAGCAGTTAAAGATTCTCACCAGGGGGCGGCCTCCCTTCGCCGCTGGCTGGAGCCGGTATTGGTGCTGGCCATCCTCGGCAGCCTCTTTGGCTACCTCGGCAGCCAGATGGGCCTCTCCGCCCTGGTCAACACCCTGTTCAACACCGCCCACCAGCTGCTGCTCAACACCGTGCTCTTCATCATGGGCATTACCGTGCTGTCGGGCGCGCTCAGCCAGCTGCTCAGCGAATTCGGGGTGATCCGCCTGCTGGAGGTGCTGCTGGCGCCGCTGATGAAGCCGGTGTTCCGGCTGCCGGGCCGCACCGCATTGGCGGCCCTGATGACCTTCTTCTCCGACAACCCGGCGGTGATCAGCCTCGCCAGGGACAGCCGCTTTCGCAAGGGTTTCACCCCCTGGCAGCTGGTCTCGCTCACCAACTTCGGCACCGCCTTCGGCATGGGGCTGATCGTGGTGACCTTCATGGCCACCCTGCAGCTGCCGGGGGACGAGTCTACCGCCAGTGCCGCGCTGATCGGCCTGCTCGGCGCCCTCATCGGCTCCGTGGTATCGACCCGTCTGATGCAGCGGATGATCCGCCCGCTGGTGGGGGAGACCCCGATCGCCGACGAGGTGGCGAGCGTGGGGGCCAAACCGGGTCTGAGCCGGGAGGCCGCTCCCACCTGGCTGCGGGTGCTCAACGCCCTGCTGGACGGCGGCAAATCCGGGGTGGAGCTGGGGATGGCGGTGATCCCCGGGGTGCTCATCATCAGCACCTTCGTGATGCTGCTGACTTTCGGCCCTGGTGAGAAGGGGTATACCGGCGAGGCCTTCCAAGGGGTGGCGCTGCTGCCGGTGCTGGCGGCCAAGGTGGGCTGGCTGTTCGAGCTGCTGTTCGGCTTCACCCACGCCGAGCTGGTGGCCTTCCCGGTCACCTCGCTGGGGGCGGTCGGGGCGGCCATGTCGCTGGTGCCTCCCTTCATCGGCAAGGGCTGGATCACCGGCAACGAGGTGGCGGTGTTCACCGCCATGGGCATGTGCTGGAGCGGTTTCTTGAGCACCCACACCGCCATGCTGGATGCGCTCGGCTATCGTCATCTCACCTCCCGCGCCATCGTGGCCCACACCGTCGGTGGCCTGTGCGCCGGGGTGGCGGCTCACCAGCTCTACCTCTGGCTGGGCTGATCCATCACGCAGCAAAAGGGCGCCGAGGCGCCCTTTTGCTTGCGTGGCCGACCGGCGGCCTCACAGGTTGCCCGGTTTGGGAATGGGGATACCGAGCAGGAAGTTGTCCATCATGCCGACCATGCGGCCCAGCTCCGGTTTGGTGATGGTGTCGTTGGCCCCCAGCTGCAGCGCCTTCTGGCGGTTGTCATCGCTCATCAGCGACGAGAACATGACGATGGGGATGGTCTTGAAGGCGGGGGTGTCGCGCAGCCGTTTGAGCAGGTGCATGCCGTCCATGCGGGGCATCTCCACGTCGGTGATGATGCCGCTGACGAACTCGGCCACCGGGATCTTCTCCTCCTGCGACAGGCGATCGAACTCCATCAACATCTCCAGCCCGTCGCCTCCGTCCTTGGCGGTCACCACGTTGTAGCCCGCGGTGCGCAGGGTGGTCTCGATCATCTTGCGGATGAAGGCGGAGTCGTCCACCACCAGGATGGTTTTGGCCTGGCGCATGGCCATCATGCGATCGTCGATGATGACCTTGCGATCCTGGGTCACATCGTACTTCTCCATGCTCAGCTCGGGGTTGATGTCGGCGATGATCTTCTCGAAGTCGAGGATCATGATGAGGTTGCCGTCGCGCCTGACCACCGCCACCACGCAGTCATTCTCGCCCGCCTCCAGGAACTGGCTGGGGGACTCCACATCCTCCCAGGAGACCCGGTGGATCCTGCTGACGCTGTCGATGAGGAAGCCGTTCGCCATCTTGTTGAAATCGGTGACGATGACCACCTTGTTGCTGTTGTCCGGGTTGGTTTTGATGCCAAGCCAGCCGGCCAGATCCACCAGCGGGATCAGCCGCTCGCGCAGGGAGAAGACCCCCACCATGTGACGCTGGGCGTTGGGGTAGTCGGTGGTCTCCGGCACCCGGATCACCTCGCGCACCTTGGCGACGTTGATGCCGTAGTAGGCTATTTTCTCGCGGCCATCGGGCAGCTGCTTCTTGAGGTGGAATTCGATGATCTCGAGCTCGTTGGTGCCGCTCTCGGTCAGAATGGATTTACGCTCTTCCCCGTCTTTGGCCATCATGGTCACTCTCGTGCTTCTGGTTGCGCTGGCAGCAGCCGCTGCGGTTTTCCCTCAGTATAGGAATGGATCTGCCGCTGACGACGGGATCCACACAAGATCGCCTCCATAACCGCTTGATCCCGCAGGCTGGAAGGCGCGTATCAGCCTATCAGGAAAAGCGCGGGGCGATGGAGAAGGCCATCACACTCGCCGCAAGGGGGAGTCATGGAAGAGAGTGTCGTGGTGATCGGTGCCGGCGGTGGGCTGGGGAGCGCCCTAGTGGCGCACTGGCTGGCGGCAGGTGCCGCGCCTGTCATCGCCATCAGCCGCCAGCCGCAACCGGCGGGGCTCGACAGCAGCAAGCTGCACTGGCTGCGCTGCGATTACAGTGATGAACAGCTGGCAGAGGCGGTGGCCCGCATCGGTGAGCTGGCACCGAGGCCGCGCTGGCTGGTGATATGCAACGGTCTGCTGCAGCAGGGAGGCATCCGGCCGGAGAAACGGTTAGAGGCGCTCAACCTCGAGGCCATGACCCAGCTCTACCAGACCAACGCCCTGCTGCCGCTGCGCTGGATCAGCCAGCTGCTGCCCCTGCTGGGGTCGAGCCCCTGTACCCTGGCCGTGCTCAGTGCCCGGGTCGGCAGCATTGGCGACAACCGCGCCGGGGGCTGGTATGGCTATCGCGCCGCCAAGGCAGCCCTCAACATGCTGCTCAAGTGCGCCGCCATCGAGCTCGCCAGACGGGCGCCCGGCGTCAAGCTGCTGGCGTTTCATCCGGGCACGGTGGATACCCCGCTCTCGCGACCGTTTCACGGCAACCTGGCCGCCGGCAGCCTGCACAGCCCGCAACAGGCTGCCGCGGATCTGGTGACGCTGATGGCGCTGCTGATGCCGGATGGCGAACTGAGCTACCTCGACTGGCGAGGCACGCCTATCGAATGGTAGTGGGCGGCAACAACCGGGCCAGCAGGCTGCGCAGCGCCTTGATGACCGCCGTCTTGCCCGCCAGTTGCAGCCTGGCCGCCAGCGCTCCCCAGTCGGCATATTGCCAGATGGTGGCGATCAGCAGTTGCCGCTCGGCGGGATCAAGCTGTGCCAGTTTCGTCAGGTTGCCCGCCAGCCAGCGTTGCAGGCTGGGTTGGCACAGCTCGAACGGCTTGTGGTGGTGGGCAAAGCAGGCCAGCTCATCCTTATCAAAGCCATCGAGCCCGCTCGAGCTGGCCTCCGCATCCTGCAGGCACTGCCACACCAGCTCGGATTCAAGGGTTTTCAGCTCGCCTGCCAGCAGGGTGGGCAGCTGGCACACGAAGCGTTGGTGCCACTCGGCCAGCTCGGCGGCGCGGGCCGGTTGCAGCGCCTTGAGCAGCAGGGCGGCGTGGCTGCCGCTGGCGGCATCCCGCTGCAGGCCGATGCGCAGCACCCTGAGCCCGGCCTTGCGCCAGAAAGGCAGCAGATCGGCGCTGGCCGAGAAGGCCGAGCCCAGATAGTCGAGCCCTGCCGCCTGATAATGCTGTTCGAGGTGGGCCAGCAGGAGCGACCCCAGCCCGTGGCGATGGAGAGTCGGGTGGATGGCGATGCGCATCACCCGGGCGTAGCTGCGCGCACCTGCGGTCTTGAAGCCGGCGTGCGCCAGCAGCGACTGGGGCAGCAGATGGCCGCGCGGGCGCCGCCGTCCGGCCCAGATCGCCTCGGCCAGCTCAGGATCTATCTCTCCTTCCCGGGCCACCAGCGCCACCCCGAGCAGATGCGGACCCTGCTCCAGCAGGTGGATGTCGAGGGCGGGGCTCTCCAGCAGGTAGCGCAGATCGCTCGGCGTGGTCTGGTAGTGGGCCAGCACCAGCAGGCCGAACACCTGATGGAGCAGTCCCTCGTCGGCAGCCAGTGCATCCTGCTCGAGCCGGCGCCAGCCAGGCTGGGTGGGGGCAGGCGGAGTCTCGACCTCGGCGTTGAGGCCGAGCAGCCGGAACACCAGTGGCTCCAGCGGATCCAGGCTGCTCCAGCGGAGCGGCTCGGCCAGGTGGATCTCCTGCCAGCCGGGCGTCTCGCGATCCAGCACCCGCTTGAAACGCAGGTGAAAACCGCGCCCCGTGCCCTCGTAGCCGTGCTCCGTGGTGGCGAAGACGATGCGACCGTGCCGGGCCAGCATGGCCTCCAGCAGCGGGGTGGGAATGGCGGCGGCTTCGTCTACCAGCAGCAGGTCGGGTTGCAGCGGTTCGTGTACCAGCCGATCCGGCGAGCAGTAGCTGAGCCCAGTCAGCAGTTGCGGCGCGTCTTCAAGGGCATGGGCCGCGTGGGCAAACAGGGTGGCGACCGTGGCCTGGGAGGGGGCCGTCACCAGGATCTGCAGATCGGGTTGTTGGCGCAGCAGCTCGGCGGCGGCCAGCCCCAGCAGGCTGCTCTTGCCGCGGCCCCGATCCGCACTCAACACCAGCGGGCGGCGGCGGTGACCGTGCAACACCTTGTGGATGGCGGGCAGGGCGCGCGCCTGATCGCAGCTCAATGGCCGCGCCGGCCCAACCGGCTGCCACTGGGTTGCCGTTGCAGGAGGGGCTAGCTCGAGGGCAGGGTCGCCCGCAAGCTGCCGCACCAGCCGGGCGAGAAAGCCGTGGCCCGCCAGCGCCATATCTTCCGGTTGTGCCACCAGCCGCACCCGGTCCGGATCCGGCCAGGCAGGCCATTGGGCTCGCGGCGGGGTCAGCAGCAGCAGCAGGCCGCCCGCCCGCAAGGTGCCCGCCAGCGCCCCGAACGCATCGGGGTGAAAACCGCTGAACGCATTGAATACAAGCGTGTCGCACTCCTGACCGAGTCGCTGCAGCGCCTTGGCCGCCGGCTGCGGGTGGTGCTCGGCCGGGCCATTCCCCAGCCAGTAGCTGACGCCGCCAAGCAACGCCTCGGCCCGGGCGATGCAATCAGCTTCATCACCTTCCAGCCAGATCAGCCGCCGTTCGCCGGCGCGGGCCAGCGCCTGGTGCAGCTCGTCGAGCGCAGCCGGCATCATGAGGCTGCGTTGTCGGCCGGTTTGCGGGGCTCGAACATGCGATCCCCCATCTGGTCGATGAAGGTGTGCGCCTTCTGCACCATGAAGCGCTCCGCATCGGCGGGGTTGGCAAACAGATCGGAGCGGATGAAGCGGTGGGTCTGCAGCACGCCGTCCAGCTCCTTGGTGATGCGGCCCGCCAGCCGATACTGACCCCCTTCGGCCATGGGCTCGGGATAGATGAGGTAGCCGGCATATTCGGTGGGGGTGACTTCGGCGACCGGAGCGGGCTGGCCGCCAAACAGGGCAGTGAACAGTTTCTTGAGCATGATGTTTCCCTCAGTGACAGGGCATTGTCACCAAGGGGTTGATGGCTGGCAAGCGGGGGATCTTATTACCAATCGTTATTTGCACTACGAACCATTCTCATTTAGATTTCATGGCAATTCAGCATGAGGTAAACACTATGTACGTCTGTTTGTGCCGCGGCATCACAGATTCCCAGATCCGCAAGGCGGTACAGGCAGGCAAGACCGAGTTTCGCCAGCTCAAGCAGTCGCTCGACGTCGGCGCCCAGTGCGGCAAATGCGTGCGCATGACCATGGAGATCATCGCCGCCGAACTCGACAAGGCCGAGCTGGAGCAGGCGCCGCTCTACTACGAGGTGGCCTGAGCAGAGCCTGTCGCCGGCAAAACCGGCCCGTCTTTTCAATCCCTTCCCGCTGGCGAGCAAGCTCGCCGGACCTCTTGTTGTCATCTTTCTGGACTAAGCTCTAAGGATCTAAGCCTCAGGCACGAACCAAGGAGCACTGTCGATGAAAGGAGATCCCAAGATCATCGCCCACCTCAACAAGGTGCTGGCCAATGAGCTGATAGCCATCAACCAATATTTTCTGCATGCCCGCATCTACGATGACTGGGGCCTCAAGGCGCTCGGGCACAAGGAGTATCACGAATCCATCGATGAGATGAAACACGCCGACGAGCTGGTCAAGCGGGTGCTGTTTCTGGAAGGGCTGCCCAACTTGCAGGATCTGGGCAAGCTGCGCATCGGCGAAACGGTGGAGGAGATGCTGCGCTGCGACTTGTCGCTGGAGATGGATGCCATCCCGGATCTGAAGGTGGCCATCGCCTACGCCGAGTCGGTGCAGGACTACATCAGCCGCGACCTGTTCCAGGATATTCTGGAAGACGAGGAGGAGCACGTGGACTGGCTGGAGACCCAGCTCGATCTCATCGATCGCATCGGGCTGGAGAACTATCAGCAGTCCCAGCTGCATCACGGCTCGTCCTGAATAGTTATGGCATGAAAAAACGATTAAAAAACCCGCTCAGGCGGGTTTTTTAATGTCCGTCTGCATAGCTTTTCATGAGGCTTATCATCATGAAAAGTAAGCTTATTTTTGTTAATCATGTCGCAAAAAAGCGAGCAAGAGAGGTGCACTATTGGAACCCCTTTTCGGGGGCAAACAATAACAACGGTTAAAGGACTACACCATGCACTTCTTGCCCAACAAACTGGCGCTGGCTTGTGCCATCGCACTCTCGCTTACTGCCTGCAATGACAACAGCTCCAACGCGCCGGCGGATCCCGCCGCCACCAAGACCTCCCTGATGCAGACCATGGACGAGGCCCTGCGCGAGAGCCAGGCGCTCGACCCCTACGGTTTTGCCATCGATGCCGCCAGCATCGCCAAGCGCAAGGCCCTCGACAGCGCCCTGCTCAAGCGGCTGGATGCCCTGGACGCGAGCGTGCTGAGCGAACGGGACCGGTTGTTCTACGACATGATCCGCTGGGATCTGCAGATCAACCTGACCGGTTACGATCTGCCACAGTCCCAGATCCCGATCCACCACTTCAGCAACCGGGTGGTGGACCTGGCCGATGAGGTAGGGGCCTCCCCGGCCAGCGGCAAAGCTGCCCGCACCGTCGAGCCCGGCTTCGACTACTTCGAGCAGAGCTCGGCCGAGCGGGTCGCGCCGGGGGATGCCACCTGGCGGCGCGACATCGATCGCCCGGCAGCGGCACCGGTTGTGGCCAGCAAGGCGAGGGTCGCCACCGCACCACTGGCCTGGTATCAGGAGCATCTCAGCTGGCTCAAGGCCTATGACGGCTACCTTGCCGAGGTGAAGCACCAGTTCGAACTGGGCAGCGCCCAGGGCAACACCCTGCCGGACGAGCTGGTGGACCGGCTGCTGGCCCAGCTCGACAGCAAGCTGGAGGGCGAGGCGATCGCCGGTTCCTACCTCGGCTGGCAGCAGCTGCCGGGAGAGGCGGACGAGGCGCTGCGCAGCGAGTACAAGGGGGTGCTGGACAGCATCAACGGCCGCTATCTGGCGCTGCGCGACTACCTGGATTACCAGCACGGCGGCGCCTATGCGGTGCGCCTTGGCAGCGGCGAGTGCGACGACGGTTTCTGCGGCATGACCAATGGGCGCGACTGGTATCGCTGGCTGCTGAAGAAGCACACCACCACCGACATGACGCCGGAGCAGGTGCATGCGCTGGGGCTGAGCGAGGTGGATCGGATCTTCGGCGCCATGGTCAAGGTGTGCCATACCGTCGGCAAGTGTGACAGCGACGACGTGACCCAGAGCAAGCAGAGTGGCCAGATTTACGCCTTCTTCCGCTATCTGAACGAGCCGGCCTTCTTCTACCAGAATCCGCTGGCGGTCTGGTCCGCCGGCCTCAACCCGGACAATGCAGCCGGTGCGACCCTGAGCGGGCCGCAGCAGCAGGCGCTGGCCGAACATGAGCGGGCACTGCAGGAGTACAACGCCTTCAAGAGCAAGGCGGCGCTGGTGCTGCCGGACTTCTTCGATGCCGAGCGCACCATTCCCAAGCTGGATTACGAGGTGGTGCCCGTCTCCTATGCGGATGCGCCATACGGCGGGGTGGCCTGGTATCAGGACGGCAACCCGCAGACCGGCCGCAAGGGGCAGTTCTTCCTCAACACCTACTACCCCTATGGTCTGCAGAGCTGGAACATCAGCACCCTGCTGGCCCACGAGGCGGCGCCAGGCCACCACTTCCAGATCACCATCGCCCAGGAGTTGGCCGCCAAGGATCCCGACTTCCCGCAGTACGTGGCGAACGCCTCCTACACCGCCTATGCGGAGGGCTGGGCGCTCTACACCGAATACCTGGCGGATCACGACATGGGGCTCTATCAGGGGCGCGGTCTCTATGATCCGGCGGTGGGGGACGTGAAGGTCGAGGGATCGTCCGCCTTCAACAACCAGTTGCAGTACTTCGGTCGCCTCAACGAGGAGATGCTGAGGGCCATGCGGCTGGTGGTGGATACCGGCATCCACTGGTATGGCTGGAGCCACGACCAGGCCGTCAACTACATGAAGGAGAACTCGGCGCTGGGGGCGGGGGACATCAGCTCCGAAGTGCCGCGCTACATGGCCTACACCGGCCAGGCGACCTCCTACAAGGCGGGCCAGCTGGCGCTGATCCGGATGCGGGAGTCGGCTGAGCAGGCGCTGGGCGGAGGCTTTGACCTCAAGGCGTTCCACCACCATGTGCTGGAATACGGCATGCTGCCCATCTCGGTGCTGGAGCAGAAGAACAAGCAGTGGATTGAACAGTCGAAGTGATCACAGTTACGGCGCCCGGCAAGGCAACGGGCGCCGCTTTCGATTAGGATACGGCTCTATTCAAACAACACTGCTACGGATGATGCCCATGGAACAGATCGCCCGTGAGATGGCGGCCCACAAGCGAGTGGCGCTGGTGGCTCACGACAACATGAAGACCCCCCTGCTGAACTGGGTGATGCGGCGCAAGGAGGAGCTCAAGCTCCACCACCTCTACGCCACCGGCACCACCGGCACCATGCTCGGCAAGCAGGCACAACTGCCCATCACTTGTCTCTTCTCCGGCCCTATGGGGGGCGACCAGCAGCTCGGCGCCCTGATCGCCGAGGGCAAGATCGACGTGCTGATCTTCTTCTGGGATCCCCTCAATGCGGTGCCGCACGATCCGGACGTGAAGGCCTTGCTGCGCCTTGCGGCAGTCTGGAACATCCCGGTCGCCACCAACGAGGCGACCGCCGATTTCATCATGGACTGCCCCCACATGCGCCAGGCGTTCAGCGTGCAGATCCCGGACTACGCCGGCTATCTCAAGGCGAGAACCCAGTAACGGGGCAGAAAAGACAGAGCCGGCCATGGGGCCGGCTCTTTTTATTGGCGGGAACGAAGATCAGCGCTGGAAGCTTTTCTGCGCGAACTTGGGTCTGGCATTCATGATCTGCTCCACCTGCTCGTCACTCATCTTGCCGCGCGACAGCCCCAATACCTTGTAGGTGAGCAGCGGCCGGGCCGGCAGGGCGATCATCAGGGCGCGGATCTGGTTCTCGTCCTCTTTCTCGCGTACCGGTTTGCCATAGGCATAGGTCAGTACGCCGGCATCCATCAGGTTTTTGACGGCAGGCTCGGTGATCGGCAAGTTTATGACGCTTTTGCGCTGCAGCACGAACTCGCGCAGCACCGCCTTCTCGTTGAAGTCGAGAAAGGAGATCATCTGGGCCAGCTGATCCTGCTGGCGGCGGGACTGCCACTCGTCGCAGGCCCACTCCCAGGCGATCAGGAAGCCCTGACTGCAGAAGTAGGAGATGGCGATCAGCATGCCGACGCCGAGCCAGGCGGCGTGTGTGGCGGCCCACTGGCTGACGGCTCCCTTCATCAAACCGGCCGGAAACAGCAGGATGATGCTGCAGCAGAGCAGCAGCCAGACCATCAGCCAGTTGAGGCGGTTCAGTTGATAGAAATGTTGGATCCACCGTTTCATCGTTCACCCTTCCCAAATCAGTGTGGACAGTAGTCATCTCATAGCAAACGGTGTGCCAAGGCGAGGTGTTCACCGGCAGGGGAGTGGATCCAGACGACAAAGCAGGTGGAGAGTACGGTTACATTCCCTTACAACTTGTTGAGCGAATGATCATTAGTTTGCCTTGTGAGGCGGCGCTCAACTTGGTAAAAAGCCCGCACTGTCATAGGGGAGTAGCAACCCGCCCGTGATCCGGGCAGGGCTCATGTCAACATTCTTGGATCCTCAGATCCATGGCATGGGCGGCGATGGCATCCATCGCTCTGCAAGACCTTTGGCCTCGATATGCAAGCCAGCCGGGCGAGCCGTATCGGGTCCATTGGTTGTTCTGCTCGCCTGGCGGTTACTCATCATGCTGATCACCCTGCTGTTATTTCTGCTCTCTGCCGTCACCATCTATCTGGCCTGCGAATATTTCGTCAATGGCATCGAATGGACCGGCCACCACTTCAAGTTATCCCAGAGTGCCACCGGCTCCCTGCTGGCGGCCCTCGGCACGGCCCTGCCCGAATGCATCGTCACCCTGACCGCCTTGCTGATGGGGGATGCCCCCGCTCAGCAGCAGATAGGCATAGGTGCCGCCCTCGGCGGCCCGCTGGTGTTGGCCACCATAGGTTATGCCGCCGTCGGCGTGACCCTGCTGTTGTGCATGAGCCGGGAGCACAGGGCCATCGATGGCGAGGTGCAGCGCGAGATAGGCCGTGATCAGGCCTGGTTCGTCGGCATCTTCCTGGTGGCGGTGGCCCTCGGCATGGTGGCCTTCACCGGTAAAACCTGGCTGGCTCCGCTGTTCGTGCTGGTGTATCTGGTCTATGTGCGGCGCGAGCTGAAACAGACCGACAGCCACGAGGTCGAGTTGCCAGAGCCCCTCAAGCTGGATCCGGGCGCCGAGATCCCGGCGCTCGGCAAGGTGCTGCTGCAAACCCTGGTGGCGCTGGTGGTGGTGGCGCTGGCGGCCCAGCTGTTCGTTCACCAGCTGGAGAGCATGGGCGAGCTGTTCGGTCTCTCGCCGGTGCTGGCGGCCCTGCTGCTGAGCCCGGTGGCGACCGAGATGCCTGAGCTGATGAACGTGCTGATCTGGGTGCGGCAGGGCAAGCACAGGCTGGCGCTGGCCAATATCTCGGGGGCCATGATGATCCAGGGCACCATTCCCAAGGCGTTCTGCCTGCTGTTCACCCCCTGGCTGCTGGACAGCACCATGATGGTCTCCTCGCTGGTGACCCTGCTGGCGGTCGTGCTGTTGTGGTGGGGATTCAGTCGGGAGCGGATGACGGCCGGCAGGCTCGCCTGGGTGGGGCTTATCTATCTTGGCTTCTGCGGCTGGCTGGTCATGGGCTGATGTGCCACGAACAAGGGCGGGATAGCATCCCGCCCTTTTTATGGTCATTCCCTCTGCCGGCCGAGGCCGGGTAGGGTGATCAGAACTGCTGGAACCAGCGCTGGATCTGGGCCGGATCCTTGCTCTGGGTCAGGGCGAGCATCAGCAGGACCCGCGCCTTCTGCGGGTTGAGGGTCTCGGCGGCGACGAAGCCGTACTTGGCGTCATCGATCTCGGCATCCAGGGTGGTGGAACCGGTCGGCACGCGGGCGGAGCGCACCACCCGGATGCCGTCCTTGCTCGCCTTGGCCAGGGTGTCTAACAGGGTGTGGTAGAGGTTGCCGTTGCCCACCCCGGCGCTGACGATGCCGTCGAACTTGGCATCCACCATCGCCTTGGCCGGCAGATCGGTGGCGTTGGCGTAGCTGTAGACGATGCCGACCTGCGGCAGCTTGTCGAGCTTGCTCACGTCAAACGGGGTCTTGCTGGTGTGCTGGCGGGCCGGGCTGCGCTGATAGTCGATCTTGCCGTTGTGGATGTAGCCGAGCGGGCCGAAGTTGGGGGAGGCGAAGGTCTGCACCCCTGTGGTGTTGGTCTTGGTGACGTCGCGGGCATCGAGCACGGTGTCGTTCATCGCCACCATGACGCCACGCCCCTTGGAGGCGGGGTCGGAGGCGGTCACCACGGCGTTGTAGAGGTTCATCGGGCCGTCGGCGCTCATGGCGGTGGAGGGGCGCATGGCGCCGACCAGCACCACCGGCTTGTCGCTCTTGACGGTCAGATTGAGGAAATAGGCGGTCTCTTCCATGGTGTCGGTGCCGTGGGTGATGACGATGCCGTCCACGTCATCCCTGGCCAGCAGCTCGTTGACCCGCTTGGCGAGCTTGAGCCATACCTCGTCGTTCATGTCCTGGGAGCCGATCTTCACCACCTGCTCACCCTGCACGTCGGCCACGTTCTTCATCTCGGGCACGGCGGCGATCAGCGTCTCGATGGCCACCTTGCCGGCCTCGTAGTTGGACTGGGTGGCGGACTGCCCCGCCCCGGCAATGGTGCCGCCGGTGGCCAGGATATGGACGTTGGGCAGGGCCATGGCCATCGGGGAGAGGGTCAGGCCGAGGACGGCGGCGAGCAGGGTCTTGCGGATCGGGAGAGTCATGCTGCAATTCCTTCTGGGTGATAAAAATTGCAGCAAGTTTGCGCTTTCTGTTGCAGGGGTTTGTGATGACTCTCACCAAAAAACAGCTGGATACAGAACTTTAACCTGTTTTATACCTACATAGAGATAATTTAACTCGCCGAGAAGCCTTTGGTTTCGATCAGGGCGATCAGCTCGGCCTTGCTCAGCTCGCTCTCGATGACGGCCTTGCTGCTGGCAAAGTCGACGCTGGCGCTGCTGACGGCAGGTTGGGCCAGCAGGGCTTTTTGCAGGCTGACGGCGCAGCCACCGCAGGACATGCCGGAGACGGTGAGTTCGATGGTCATGGGATATCTCCTCTGTTGATTGACTGTCAGCGTAAAGCTGCCGCCCGCGGCAAGGTCAAGGGGGTGATGAAGGGGTGAGGGCCAGCAGGTTTGCTGCTGGCTAGCCCATCAGCCCCAGGTAGTTCATCAGGGTGGCCCCCAGGCTGGTGGTGACGAGCGAGCCAAGGGTGGTGGTGGCGATGATGTTGGCCGCCAGGGCGCTGTCGCCCCCCATGGCGCGGGTCATCACATAGCTGGCGGCGGCGGTGGGGGTGGAGCTGATGAGAAACAGGATGCCAAGGGCCTGCGGGCTGAAGCCGAGCGCCCAGGCGCCCATCACCAGCAGCACCGGGATGCACAGCAGCCGGTTGGCGGTGGCCCAGCCGGTCAGCAGGGCACCGCCGCGCAGGGCCTTGAGGTTGAGGCTGGCGCCGGTGCAGAGCAGCGCCAGCGGCAGGGTCATGTTGGCGAAGTAGTTGCCCGTGGTGATCACCAGCTGGGGCAGCTCGATGCCGAGCAGGCCGAACGGCAGGGCCGCCAGGATGGCGATGATCAACGGGTTTTTGGCGATCCCCCTGAGGATCGGTTTGATCCCCTTGCTGCCCCCCAGGCTGCGGGTCAGGGTGATCACCGCAAGCACGTTGTAGAGCACGGTGACCGAGCCCACCAGCAGGGCGGCGGCACCGATCCCCTCGGCGCCGTAGGCGTTCTGCACATAGGCCAGCCCCATGATCCCCATGTTGCCGCGAAAGCTGCCCTGCACGAAGATGCCGCGCTGGCGCCGCTCGGGGATGAAGCGGGCCGCCAGCAGCTCCAGCACCAGAAAGCCGGTGAGGGTGCCGAGCAGGCCGTAGACGATGAGCCAGGGGCTCGGCATGGTGGAGAAATCGGTGCGCACCATGCTGAGAAACAGGAGCGCCGGCAGGGTGACCTGGAACACCAGGCGGGAAGCGGACTCGACGAAGCTGTCCGGCAGCAGGCCCAGCTGCTTGAGCCAGATGCCGAGCAGCAGCACCACGCAGATGGGGCCCGTGATGGAGAGGGAGAAGTGCAGACTGGCCAGCAGAGTCATGATGGATCTCCTGTGCGATAAACGGGGCCCGTGACGGAGAGAGATGGAAGCAGACTGGCGAATAGACCCATGATGCGCGTCCTGTGCGATGGCGGGTGGCACGGCATGCGCCGGCGCCAAAAGGGCATTCTAACGCCATGGGCTTGTATTCACAGGGGTTAATCACAACAATGTGGGCAATTCCACCGCCGAGCCCCTGTGAGCCACTTCATGGACAAAAAACTGACCATCCTCGATATCGCCCGACTCAGTGGTGTCGGCAAGTCGACCGTCTCCCGGGTGCTCAACCAGGATCCCAAGGTGAAGCAGGCGACCCGCGAGCGGGTGGAGCAGATCATCGCCGAGCACGGCTTTGTGCCGAGCAAGTCGGCGCGGGCCATGCGCAGCCAGAGCCAGCAGGTGGTGGGGATCATCGTCTCGCGGCTCGACTCCAGCTCGGAAAACCAGGCGGTGCGCGGCATGCTGGAGACCCTCTACCGGCGCGGCTACGACGCCGTGCTGATGGAGAGCAAGTTCTCCCCCGCCAAGGTGCAGGAGCATCTGGCGGTGCTGGAGCGGCGCGGGGTGGATGGCATCATTTTGTTCGCCTTCAACGATCTGGACTATGCCGCCATGGCGCCGCTCAGGGAGAAGCTGGTGCTGGTGGCCCGCGACCATCCCGGTTTCTCCTCGGTCTGTTTCGACGATGCCGGTGCGGTGCGCACCATGCTGGGCCAGCTCGCTAACCGCGGCATCCGCGACATCGCCTACCTGGGGGTGGACACCGCCGACCTCACCACCGGCCAGCGTCGACTCGATGCCTACCTCGGCTACTGCGCCGAACAGGGGCTGACGGCGCGCAGCGCCCTCGGCGATCTCAGCTTGCAGAGCGGCTACCGGCTGGCGGCTGAGTTGCTCACCCCGACCACGGGCGCCCTGGTCTGCGCCAGCGACACCCTGGCCATAGGTGCCGCCAAGTACCTGCAGGAGCAGGGGCGCAGCGAGGTGCTGGTGACCGGCCTTGGCAACAACCCCATGCTCACCTTTCTCTTCCCCAACGCCCTCAGCCTGGATCTCGGCTACAAGGGGGCGGGGGAGCAGGCCGCGCGCCAGCTGCTCGGCCAGATCGAGCAGGATCAGCGCCCGCTGGCGACCATAGCTCCCTGCCACTCTTTGTGAACGCCATCACCTAGCACCGCACAAAAAATGCGCTTTTTGTGACCTCGGCCACGAATTGGGAACGTTCCCATTTTGATCGGGACCAATTGGCGGCATGCTAAATGGGAACGATACCAAAAACGCTCGGGCCCACAGACTGGCCCAAAAGGGCGACGCAGACCAATATCAATGGAGTCACAGAGGGAAGGCTCATGTCCAAGATCAACGCACAACATCTGGCCACGCTCATCGACAAGATCGGTGGCAAGGAGAACATCGCAACCGTCAGCCACTGCCTGACCCGGCTGCGCTTCGTCCTCAACGATCCGGCCAAGGCCGACAGCAAGGCCATCGAAACCATACCGGCGGTGAAGGGAAGCTTCACTCAGGGCGGCCAGTTCCAGGTGGTCATCGGCAACGAGGTGGAGCAGTGGTACAAGGCGCTGACCGAAGAGATCGGCGTCAGCGGCGGCAGCAAGGAGGCCGCCAAGCAGGCGGCGCGCCAGAACATGAACCCGCTGGAGCGGGGCATCTCCCACCTGGCGGAGATCTTCGTGCCCCTGCTGCCGGCCATCATCACCGGCGGTCTGATCCTGGGCTTTCGCAACGTCATCGGCGACATCAAGATGTTCGACGATGGCACCCACACCCTCACCGAGATCAGCCAGTTCTGGGCTCAGGTGCACGCCTTCCTCTGGCTGCTGGGCGAGGCGATCTTCCACTTCTTGCCGGTGGGCGTCTGCTGGTCGGCGGTGAAGAAGATGGGCGGCTCCGAGATCCTGGGTATCGTGCTCGGTATCACCCTGGTGTCGCCCCAGCTGATGAACGCCTACGGCATCGGCCAGCAGACTCCCGAGGTGTGGGACTTCGGTCTGTTCGTGATCCAGAAGGTGGGTTATCAGGCGCAGGTCATCCCGGCCCTGCTGGCTGGTGTCTTCCTCGCCTGGGTGGAGACCAATCTCAAGCGGATCATCCCGGCCTACCTCTACCTGGTCATAGTTCCCTTCATCTCCCTGTTGCTGGCGGTGATCGTGGCCCACGCCTTTATCGGCCCGTTCGGTCGCTGGCTGGGTGACGGCGTCGGTTTCGCTGCCAAGGCGGCCATGACAGGTTCGTTTGCCCCCATTGGTGCCGCCCTGTTCGGCTTCCTCTACGCGCCCCTGGTCATCACCGGTATCCACCACACCACCAACGCGGTGGATCTGCAACTGATGCAGAGCATGGGTGGCACCCCGATCTGGCCGCTGATCGCCCTCTCCAACATCGCCCAGGCCTCTGCGGTGGTCGGCATCATTCTGATCAGCCGCAAGGAGAACGAGCGGGAGATCTCGGTGCCTGCCGCCATCTCCGCCTATCTGGGGGTGACCGAGCCGGCCATGTACGGCATCAACCTCAAGTACAAGTTCCCCATGCTGTGCGCCATGGTGGGCTCGAGCCTTGCGGCCCTCATCTGCGGCTTCGCCGGGGTGATGGCCAACGGCATCGGGGTAGGGGGCCTGCCGGGCATCCTCTCCATCCAGCCGCAATACTGGGCCGTCTATGCCATCGCCATGCTGGTGGCCATCGTTGTGCCTATCGTGCTGACTCTGCTGGTTTACCAGCGCCAGCAGGCAGCCGGCAAGCTGGCTCAGGCCAGCGCCTGATCCCACGCATCAGGGCGACCCGCAGGGGTCGCCCTCTCCCTTTTTCATTCGAGACAAGAGCAAGACCCATGAGCCAAACACCCTGGTGGCAGAGCGCCGTGATTTACCAGATCTACCCCAAGAGCTTTCAGGACAGTGGCGCGCGCGGCACTGGCGATCTCAAGGGGATCATGGCCCGCCTCGACTATCTCAAGACCCTCGGCGTCGACGCCCTCTGGCTGACTCCGGTGTACGTCTCGCCGCAGGTGGACAACGGCTACGACATCGCCGACTACCTGAATATTGATCCCGCCTACGGCACCATGGCCGACTTCGAGGCGCTCTTGGCCGCCGCCCACGCGCGCGACATTCGGATCGTGATGGACATAGTCGTCAACCACACCTCCACCGAGCACGCCTGGTTCAAGTCGGCGCTGGGGGACAAGAACAGCCCCTACCGCGACTACTACATCTGGAAAGACCCGGTGGAGGGTGGTGTGCCGAACAACTGGCAATCCAAGTTTGGCGGCAGCGCCTGGGAGCTGGATAAGGCCACCGGCCAGTACTACCTGCATCTCTTTGCCCGCGAGCAGGCGGATCTCAACTGGGAGAACCCGGCCGTGCGCGCCGAGGTGAAGAAGATCATCCACTTCTGGGCCAAGAAGGGAGTGGACGGTTTCCGCCTCGACGTCATCAACCTCATCTCCAAGGATCAGCGCTTCCCGAGCGACGACAGTGGCGATGGCCGCCGCTTCTACACCGACGGGCCGCGCATCCACGAATTTTTGCAGGACGTGAGTCGTGACGTGTTCGCCCCGGTGGGCGCCATGACGGTGGGGGAGATGTCCTCCACCAGCCTGGAGCACTGCCAGCGCTATGGCGCGCTGGACGGCTCCGAGCTCTCCATGGTGTTCAACTTCCACCACCTCAAGGTGGATTATCCCAATGGCGACAAGTGGACCAAGGCGCCGTTCGATTTCCTCGAACTCAAGCGCATCTTCAACCACTGGCAGAGCGGCATGCACGGCAAGGGGTGGTCGGCCCTGTTCTGGTGCAACCACGATCAGCCGCGCATCGTCTCCCGCTTCGGTGACGAGGGCGAGCATAGGGTGGTTGCCGCCAAGATGCTGGCCAGCACACTGCACGGCCTGCAGGGTACCCCCTACATCTATCAGGGGGAGGAGATCGGCATGACCAACCCCGGCTATCAGTGCATCGATGACTATCAGGATGTGGAGAGCCGCAACATCTTCGCCATCAAGCAGGCCGAGGGGATGGGTGAGGCCGAGATCCTGGCCATTCTCGGCGCCAAGTCCCGTGACAACTCGCGTACCCCGATGCAGTGGAGCGCTGCGGCCAATGCCGGCTTCACCAGTGGTACCCCCTGGCTCAAGCCCGCCGCCAACTATCCCGAGATCAATGCCGAGGCGGCGCTGGCCGACACCGACTCGGTGTTCTGGCACTACCGGGATCTGATCCGCCTGCGCAAGAGTCATCCCATCTTCACTCACGGGGATTATCAGGAGCTGCTGGCGGGGCACCCGCAGATCTGGGCCTATGCCCGCCGAGCCAACGGTCAGACCCTGCTGGTGGTGAGCAACTTCTACGGCGAGCCGATCAGCTTCGCACTGCCGGAGGAGCTAGCCACCGGCAAGGGGCGCCTGCTGCTTGGCAACTACCCCGATAGCCCGGCCCGGCCGCAATCCTGTATGCTGCGCCCTTATGAATCCCTGATCTGGCTGGTGGAGTAGGCGATGAGCGAGGTGATGATGAAGGCGGCGGTGCGTGGCCCCGAGTGGCAGAAGATGGTGGCGGGGGAGCCCTATGATGCGGGCGACCCCGAGCTCAAAGCAGCGCGCGAGCGCTGCCGCAGGCTCTATCACACCTTCAACACCAGCTGGCAGGAGAAACCGGCGCGCGATGCCCTGCTCCATGAACTGCTGGGCAGCCGCGGCAAGGAGTGCGCCATCAACCCGCCCTTCTTTTGCGACTACGGGGCCAACATCTTCGTGGGCGAGAACTTCTACGCCAACGTTAACTGCACCATCCTCGATGTGTGCGAGGTGCACATCGGCGACAACGTGCTGCTGGCGCCTGGTGTGCAGATCTACACGGCCGCTCACCCGGTGGCGGTGGCGCC
Source organism: Aeromonas sp. QDB20 (assembly GCF_027707805.1). Lineage (NCBI taxonomy): Bacteria > Pseudomonadati > Pseudomonadota > Gammaproteobacteria > Aeromonadales > Aeromonadaceae > Aeromonas > Aeromonas sp. QDB20. The sequence continues at coordinate 118,994 of NZ_JAPCJC010000003.1, forward strand.
GCGCATCAAGGGGGTGGAGTTCGGCAAGCCGGTGCGCATCGGCCACAACGTCTGGATCGGTGGCAGCGTCGTCATCTGCCCCGGCGTGACCATTGGGGACAACAGCGTGATCGGCGCTGGCTCAGTGGTGACCAAGGATGTGCCGGCGGGCGTGGTGGCGGCCGGCAACCCCTGCAAGGTGCTGCGACCCATGACGGCAGCAGAGCTGGCTGGTGGCTAGTGGTACCCGCCAGCGCGCACTTTCCAACACCAAGGGCAGGCTATCCTGCCCTTTTTCTTGCCCGTCATTGGCTGAACCCGGGATGTACAGCCACTTCAGATTTTTTGAACATCTAGGCCAGTTTATCTCGCTAACAATGGCAAGCCTGGATGTTTAATATTCACTCAACGCTTAGGCAGGAACGCCAAGCGGCCAAATAACTGGTCGTTCAAGGCTGTGAGACCTTCAAATAGGAGGTCTGATGTTGGTGAAAGAACTACACACTATTTGAATAACCTCTTGCATGGATGCATTGATTCGGGGCCGTCGGCCCAGGCAATGACATAGAAACCAAGAGAGTGAATGAACATGAAAAACGTAATCAAGATGCTGGCCGTTGCAGGCCTGATGACCGCAGGTTTTGCCCAGGCTTCCGTTCCGGCTGACTTCAACGCCGCCCCGGGTGTGCTGTTTGTGAACTGGCACGCCACCGCTGCCGTCGAAGGCAAGGCCAACCCCATGCTGGAAGTACGTGACGAGTCTGGTGATGTGGTTGCCTCCGTGCACGCCAACCTGATGGGCAGCCAGCAGGTGCAGATCCCGAGCCGCACCCAGGGCAACCTGACCGTGAGCCTGGGTGAGCAGAGCAGCGACTACCGCATTCCGTTCGGTATCGGCAGCGGGCGTCAGCGCTAAGGGCTCCCCGGGCAACCGGACACCCATGCGAGACAAAACAGGGAGGCCGAGGCCTCCCTATCGTCGTTGACAAGAAGATGCTCCAGCTCTGGCTACCGAGCTCAAAGGTGCAAGCCGACCGTTGATCGCCATACGGCAGATCCTCGGCGCGGCCAGTTCGCAGCGCACTCTTGCGCCACACTCTCGCGCCGCGAAGCGTGACAGATCCTCTCTTCCTATAGACCGCCTTTCATTTCCCTGCCCGACCATGCCGTTGGTGCCGTGCAGCTTGCACACATTCTGTCTGTTCAATGCATTGCGCGGGTCTGCTTGGCGATATCCATCTGCTGACAGCAACCTGCCGCCTGCCGTTTTCCCGTTCCACAGAAGCCTATACTCCCTGAAGAACCAGTTGTGGGAGTAGTGATCATGCGTAGTCTCGTCTTGTTGGCCTGCTGTTGTATGGGGTCGGCCCTGGCTGCCCCGGTACAGCTCAGGCTGCTGGAGTGGGGGTATCTGCCCGCCGGATATGAACAGCAATTTGCCGAGTACGCCAAGCGCGAGGGGGTGAAGGCGACGGTGACCCGGATCGAGCCGCTGCTCACCGACTTTGACAGCGTCTATCGTGCTCTGCGTACCCGCAGTGCCGACGTGGTGATGCCGACCAGTACTTCTACAAGGCGCATCATCAACCCCTCTTCAAGCTGCTGCTGCCCATCGACTTTGGCCGCTTGCGCCATTACCAGGAGGTGAGGCCAGCGCTCAAGAATACCGAGTATGACAAGTTGGGGGAGCGCAACTATTCAGTGCCCTTCTCCTATGCCATGTTCAGCCTGGCTTACGACAGCAATCAGGAAAGCACCCCGCCCACCAGCTGGCAGGCGTTGGCCGAGCCGACGCGGCAGGGGCAATTTGCGGTTTTCTGCGATCAGTTTGAGCCCTTGCTCTTCTCCGTACTGCTCTCCCTTGGCAAGTCACCCGCCCTCTTTGCCAGCGGTGAAATGCTGGCCGATAGCCCATTGCAAAATGAAGTGGAAGGGCAACTGACCCGGCGGCTCAAGGCGAGCCGGGGCTTCTGGTTCAATCAGGCCAATCGGTGCGAGGATCTGCGCCATCAGCGCCTGGCCACCACCTGGGGGCTGGAGCTGGTGGAGTGCAATCGGCAAAACGGTCAGCAGTGGCGCATCGCCATGGTAAGGGAAGGGGCCATCTATGCCCTTGATGCCCTCTCGATTGCGCGGGATGTCGGGGATGATCCGGTCAGGCTCAAGGCGGCCTATCTGCTGATCGACTTCCTGTTGAGCGAACCCCTGCAGAGCCGCATGTTGATGGGCACGCCGACGGTTTCCGGCAGCAATGGATCGGCCCGCCCCCCGCTGACCCCGGAGGAGCAGGCCGTGTTGCCGCCGCAGGCCCTGCCTGAATTTGACGAGCGCCTGCTGGTGCCGGCCCTGCCTGCACACATCAAGAATCGCTACAAGCGGATGGTGCAGCAGGCCCTGGCCAGCAGTGGCAAGGAGGGGCTGGCCAAGGTGTGTCCCTGGGATCTGGCGAACTGATGCCGGCGCTAGCGAGGTGTCAGGACGGGGCGATCGGAGAGGAGCTCCTGCACCAGCTGCACGGCCAGCGGGATGTTTGTGTCCATGGTATCCCCATCTTGTGCTTCGGCTTTCCAGCTGTCGGGGGCTTCCGGATGGGGCCCGGAGACGGCCACCTTGCCCCTGCCGTAGGCGCTCATCAATGCGGCGATCCGGCCATCGTCGAAGTAGGCAAGTTCACGCACCGGTTCGGTGCCTGGCTGCAGGGCGAAGGTAGGGCCGGCCTGGTAGTACATGCGGCGCACCTCCCCGAGCCAGCGAATCTCATGGATCTTGGGAGAGAAGTCACCGTCGTAGTCGTCAGACTCTGCCGGCACCAAACCGAGCGCCTTCACATAATTGCCCTCGTCGGCCCAGCCCAGAGACGCGACAAAGGCACCGCCGCAGATCCCCAGATAGCGCCCGCCCTGACTCAGATAGCGTTTGAGCGCCCCGGCGATGGCCGGGGTGAACCGATGAACCAGGGGCTCTACGTCATCTTCGGTCCCGCCGATGATAAACAGACGGGCGCCCGCCAGCTTGGCCGGGAGCTCGCTCAGGTTGTCGAGATAAACCACGGGGAGGCCAGCCTGTTTGACCACGGCGGCGATCGCCTCGTTGCTATCCGGGTCCGAGATGGGGCCGGTATAGAGCAGGGCGTAGCCTGTCGGATTGGCGTCTAGCTGTGGCTGGCTCTGGGCCTCGCCGGCGAGGCAGCAGAGCATCACAAGGCTGGACCACAGCAGCCAGCGCACTGGTCGGCTCGCTGATGACCTCAACGCGTGAAGGCCAAGGTGTCGGTTGCTCAACATATCATCTTCCTATGTGGGTCATCGCTGTGGGGGTCAGGCCGACTCATCAGTCGGCCCGGTTGGGGGATGGGGTGAGCCGCAAGTGGCCGGCTCTGTGGGCGCCGCGCGGCCCTGATGGGACCATTCGCTTCGCAGCAGGGCAAACACCGCAGTGTCCCACCACTGCCCCTTGAAGTAGCGATGCTCGCGAAAGTGCGCCTCCTGGCGCATCCCGAGCGAGGAGCAGAACCGTATGGCTGCCCGGTTCAGGGACAGGGGCTCGGCATAGATGCGGTGCACCCCGAGCGATGCAAACCCAAAGCCCGTTAGGGCCGAGGCCGCCTCCTGCATCAGTCCTCGTCCCTGGCTGTGGCGCGCCATGCCGCACCCCATCGAGGCCTGCTCATCGCTCTCCAGACGCAGGCAGACTGTGCCGATCAGGGCATTCGTCGCCTTATGCTCGATCGCCAGCTGATAGGCGCGCCGGGGGCGCTCGCCGGCCTGCTCGACCAACAGTCGGGTCAGCTCCCGGTTCTTCTGCGCCCGGCCATCCTCCTCGCTATAGAAGCGCTGATAGTGCTCGTCCTGGGTGGTGGCCACGAAGGCCGCCTCGTCGTCGAGGCGCATATCGCGCAGCCTCAGGCGATCGGTCTCAAGGATAAACATGCAGGCCTCCTCCAATGAGCGGCCATTATGGGGCCTGGGATGAGGGAAGGGACAATCCCCAACCGGGGGGCGTCTCGGTGGTTGGTCGCACACCTCGCCTCGGCGAGGGTCAGGGGAGTCAATACCGTGCCCCTATTGCCTTATGCGGCGCAGCCGCATCTTCCTTACCCGGTGTATTTCCAAGACGAATGAGCCCTCCCGGCCAGGGAGGGCTCGTGCTTGCCACAGGCCAGGCACTCGGTCGAGCGCCTCCTGATACGCCTCTACAACTTCACCATGATATGCCGCGGCACCGTGTAGTCCTCCAGGGCGTAGAGGGAGAGATCCTTGCCGTAGCCGGACATCTTCATGCCGCCGTGGGGCATCTCGGAGGTGAGCATGAAGTGGGTGTTGATCCAGGTGCAGCCGTACTGCAGGTGGCTGGCCACCTTGCTGGCAAGGCCGAGATCCCGGGTCCAGACCGAGCTGGCGAGGCCGTAGTCCGAGTCGTTGGCCCACTGCACCACCTGCTCGGCGTCTGTGAAGCGGGTCACCGACACCACCGGGCCGAACACCTCCCGGCGCACGATTTCATCCTCCTGGCGGGCATGGGCGATCAGGGTCGGCTCGAAGAAGAAGCCGTTGCCGGGGCGGATCTTGCCCCCCGCCGTCACCTCCACGTGACCGCTGCTCTGGGCCCGCTCCACGAAGCTGGCCACCCGGTTGCGCTGCCGGTCCGAGATGAGCGGTCCCATCTCCACCCCCTCCTCGCGCGGGCCGCCGACCTTGATGGAGGCCACCGCATCCGTCATGGCGGCGACAAATTTGTCGTAGATCTTGCCCTGGGCATAGATGCGGCAGGCGGCGGTGCAATCCTGGCCGGCGTTGTAGAAGCCGAAGGTGCGGATGCCCGCCACCACGGCCTCCAGATCCGCATCGTCAAAGATGATGACCGGCGCCTTGCCCCCCAGCTCCAGGTGGGTGCGCTTCATGGTGCGGGCGGCGCTCTGCAGGATCTTCTGGCCGGTGGCGATGTCACCGGTCAGCGACACCATGCGCACCAGCGGGTGCTCCACCAGCGGCGCCCCCACGCTCTCGCCCCGGCCGCAGACGATGTTGATGACGCCGCGCGGGAAGAGCTCGCTGGCGAGCTCCGCCAGGCGCAGGGCGGTGAGGGGGGTCTGCTCGGAGGGCTTGAGCACCACCGTATTGCCGGCGGCGAGCACCGGGGCCATCTTCCAGGCCGCCATCATCAGCGGATAGTTCCAGGGGGCGATACTGCCCACCACGCCGATGGGGTCGCGGCGGATCATGCTGGTGTGTCCCTCGATATACTCCCCGGCGAGTGGCCCCTGCAGGCAGCGAGCCGCGCCGGCGAAAAAGCGGAAACAGTCCACCACCGCCGGCAGCTCGTCATTGAGCACCGCCAGATAGGGCTTGCCGCAGTTGAGGGATTCCAGCGCCGCAAACTCCTCGGCGTGGCGCTCGATGGCATCGGCCAGGCGCAGCAGCAGGGTACTGCGCTGGGCTGGCGTGGTGCGGCTCCACTGGGCGAAGGCGCGCTGGGCGCCGTTCACCGCCCGGTTCACCTGCTCGAACGAGGCTTCTGGCACCGAGGCGAGAAGCTCCCCGGTGGCTGGGTTGAGGATGGGCTCGGCCGGGCCGTCACCGGTGACGAACTGACCGTCGATCAAGAGTTGGGTAGAGAGTTTCATGGTTGCATCCTTGCGCACGCGTTGAGTCGTTATTTGCCACTGCCGGCGACGTCCTGGCCGTCGCGGGTGAGGTAGTAGGCAAGCAGAATGGGAATGGTGGTGAAGGCCACTATGATGAGCGCCACCACGTTGGTGACCGGCCTGTCCCGTGGCCGGATCAGCTCCTGATACATCCAGATCGGCAGCGTGGTCTGCTGGCCGGCGGTGAAGGTAGTGACGATCACCTCGTCAAAGCTCAGCGCAAACGCCAGCATGCCACCCGCCAGCAGGGCGGTGGCGAGGTTGGGCAGGATCACGTAGCGCAGAGTCTGGAAGCCGTCGGCACCGAGATCCATCGACGCCTCGATAAGGCTCTGGTTGGTGCGGCGAAAGCGCGCCAGGGCATTGTTGTAGACCACCACCACGCAGAAGGTGGCGTGGCCGATGACGATGGTCCAGAAGCTGAAGGGGATCTCCATCACCCCATAGGCGGAGCGCAGCGCGATACCGGTGACGATGCCGGGCAGAGCGATGGGCAGTACCAGCAAGAGCGACACCACCTCCTGGCCGAAGAAGCGGCTGCGGGCGATGGCCCCCGCCGCCAGGGTGCCAAGCACCATGGCCACCAGGGTAGCGAGCCCGGCCACCTCCAGCGACAGCTGGATGGCGCGCCACACATCGGGGCGGTTGAGGGTCACCTCGAACCACTTGAGGGTGAGCCCGGGGGGCGGGAACTGGTAGCTCTTGCTCTCGCTGGTGAAGGCGTAGAGGAAGATGAACAGGATCGGGAAGTGCAGGAACAGGAGGCCCCCGATGGCCGCGTACTTGAGCAGACCGGAGGGCTGGCTGCCATGGTCCCGTTTCATGGAGGTATTAGAGCGCATCGAAGGCCCCCAGGCGTTTCGCGATGGTGAGGTAGATGGCGATGATAAGGATCGGCACCAGCGAGAAGGCGGCGGCGAAGGGCAGGTTGCCCGCCGTGCCCTGCTGCATGTAGACCACCTGACCTATGTACATGGTGGAGTTGCCAATGATGCCGGGGATGATGTAGTCCCCGAGCGTCAGGGAGAAGGTGAAGATGGAGCCCGCCACCACGCCGGGCAGGGCCAGCGGCAGGATCAGGGTGCGAAAGGTCTGGGCCGGGGTGGCGCCGAGATCGCCGCTCGCTTCCAGCAGGGAGCGCGGGATCCGCTCCACCGCCGCCTGGATGGGCAGGATCATGAAGGGCAGCCAGACGTAGACGAACACGATGAAGGTGCCGATGCGCGAGAATGACAGCGACGGCCCCCCTATAACTGGCAGCGAGAGGATGGCGTCCAGCAGCCAGTCCAGTCCCAGGGTGTCTGCCAGCCAGCTGATGACCCCCTCCTTGGCCAGGATCAGCTTCCAGGCGTAGACCCGCACCAGATAGCTGGACCAGAGCGGCAGCATGATGCCGACGTAGAACAGGGCCCGGGTCTTGCCGCTGGTGTAGCGCGCCATGTAGTAGGCGACGGGGAAACCGAGCAGGGCGCAGGCCAGGGTCACCAGCAGGGACATGCCGACGGTGCGCAGGATCACGTCCAGGTTCTCCGCCCGCAGCAGGGCGACGAAGTTCTGCAGGCCCAGCTCGTGGCGGATCTGGCCGCTGAACTCGTCCAGCCCGAAGAAGGCGTTGGAGAGCAGCATCAGCAGGGAGCCGACATAGATGATGCCGAGCCAGAGCAGGGGCGGCCCGAGCAGGATGGCCAGCAGCAGGCCGGAGCGACCATAGAGCAGGGTGGAGAGGCGCCGCAGCGGCCTGACGCGAACGGAGTCGGTAGCTTGGCTCATGGCAAGGCTCGCACTGTGGGGGGCGCTCATGGTTGAGCTCCCAGAGGGGCGGTGTGCAGGCGATGGATCGCCTGCTCCGGCCAGCTGAGGCTGACCCGGGTGCCACGGGGCAGACGGGCCTGGCCCTCGTTGGGGTGGTTGACGATAAGCTCGAGCTGTTCGCCGAGATCGACCCGGTAGCGCACGAAGGGGCCGAGGTACTCCACTTCGCGCACCTCCCCTGACCAGCCGGGCGTGCCGGCCTCGGCGAGCCGGATCCGCTCCGGGCGCACCATCATCTGGCGCGCATCGCCGCACAGGCGGCGGGCCTGCTCCCCCTCGAACAGGTTGACGGTGCCGACGAAGCGGGCGACGAAGGGGGTGGCGGGGGCGTCGTAGATGGTGTCCGGCGCGGCGATCTGCTCGATCTTGCCCTGATTGAAGATGCAGATGCGGTCGCTCATGGAGAGCGCCTCCTGCTGGTCGTGGGTGACGAAGATGAAGGTGATGCCGAGCTGGCGCTGCAAGGCCTTGAGCTCGAGCTGCATCTGCTCGCGCAGCTTGAGGTCGAGCGCCCCCAGCGGCTCGTCCAGCAAGAGGATGCGCGGCTGGTTGATCAGCGCGCGGGCGATGGCGATGCGCTGGCGCTGGCCGCCGGAGAGCTGACCGGGCTTTCGGTTGCCGACGCCTGGCAGGCGCACCAGCTCCAGCATCTCGTCCACCTTGCGGTAACGCTCCGCCTTGGCCACGCCCTTGAGCATCAGGCCGTAGCCTATGTTGTCGCGCACATCCATGTTGGGAAACAGGGCATAGTCCTGAAACACCGTATTGAGGTTGCGATCATAGGGGGGCACGGTAGAGCAGGGTTCGCCGAACAGCCGGATCTCCCCCTCGCTCGGGTATTCGAAGCCCGCGATCATCCGCAGGCAGGTGGTCTTGCCGGAACCGCTTGGCCCCAGCAGGGTGAAGAACTCGCCGGCGGGGATCTGGAAGGAGATGTCGTCGACCGCCTTCACCTCGCCATAGTGGCGGCTGACTCGGTCAAATTGTACGGCATTCATGGGGCGTCCTTGTCTGTGTGGGAAGCGGGCCGGACTCCTGTCCGGCCCTGTGGTTAGCCAGCCTTAGCGACCACCCAGGATGGCGATATAGTCCGAGACCCAGCGATAGCACAGAGGACACGCAGGTCCCCTGCCGCTGGGATACGGCCTTGTTCTACCAGAATCAGCGGCCACCCAGGATAGCGATATAGTCCGAGACCCAGCGGTAGTAAGGCACGCAGGTTCCCTGGCTCTTGCACTGGGAGACGGGAGTTCGCCAGAAGCGAACCCGATCGAAGTTGTCGATGCCGTTGGTCTTGCACCCCTCTTTCCCGAGCAGGGCATTGCCCTCGCAGGCGGCCGGCACCACGGGCACGGAACCGAACCAGGAGGCGAGATCTCCCTGCAGCTTGTTGTTCAGGGAGTGCTCCAGCCATTTGTAGGCGCAGGTGAGGTTCTTGGCCTCGCTGTGCACCATGCTGGTGTCGGCCCAGCCGGTGACCCCTTCCTTGGGCACGGTAGTGGCGATGGGCTGCTTGTCGGCGATCAGGGTATTGGCCTGGAACGGCCAGGAGCCGGAGGCGACCACCCCCTCGTTCTTGAAGTCGTCGATCTGGACGAAGGCATCGTGCCAGTAGCGCCCCACCAGCTGACGCTGCTGGCGCAACAGGTCGAGGGCAGTCTTGTACTGATCTTCGTTGAGTTCGTACGGATCCTTGATGCCGAGCGCCGGCTGGTGGCTCATCAGATAGAGGGCCGCATCGGCGATGTGGATCGGGCCGTCGAACGCCTGCACCCGTCCCTTGTTGGACTTGCCGTCCGGCAGGGTCTGCTCCTCGAACACCACGCTCCAGGAGTCAGGCGCCTTGGGGAACACCTTGGTGTTGTACATCAAGATGTTGCCGCCCCACTGGTAGGGCACGCCGTAGTGCTTGCCGTCCACCGTGTGCCAGGGAGCATTCTGCAGACGGGGATCTATCTTGCCGTAGCTCGGGATGAGCGCCAGGTTGAGCGCCTGCACCTTGCCACCGGCGATGAGGCGCAGGCTGGCGTCGCCGGAGGCGGTCACCAGATCGAAGCCCCCCTCGTTCATCAGCGCCACCATCTCGTCCGAGGTGGCGGCCGTCTTGACGTTGACCTTGCAGCCGGTCTCTTTCTCGAAGCCGGTCACCCAGTCGTAATTCTTGTCGGTCTCGCCGCGTTCCACGTAGCCGGCCCAGGCCACGATGTTGAGCTGGCCTTCCCCCTTGCTGAGGGTGGATGGTGCCGCTTGGGCCTTGCCTGCCAGCAGGGCGGGGATCAGGGCCAGGGTGAGGGGGGTCAGTTTCATCTTGCTCTCCTTGCTGGGGCGGGCACTGTGGTGATGCCTCGCTGACAATTAACATCCTGTTAACCAGTCATGAGCGTAGGAGAAGCGCTGAGCAATGAGAATTTCAATTTTTAACGCCAGAGGTATCTGCTAAATCGATATCGAGTGCAGATGAATCTGAATTTTAGTGGTCGCTCGGCAAGAGAGGGCTAGCGAGGGAGTGCCTGCCGGGCCCGCAGCCGGCTCTGATCCCGCACTATGTCGATGAACTCGCGGGCGGTCCACTCCAGCCGTGAACCGCGCCGCCACACCAGGCCTATGTCGATGGCGGGGATCGGCTCCTTGATGGCGCGGGCCTCGACCCGCTCCTGCTCCAGCGACCAGGGGCGGTAGGCAAAGTCCGGCAGCAGGGCGAGCCCGAGCTGGCTCGCCACCAGGCTGCGCACCGCTTCCACCGAGGCGGTCCGCAGCACGATGCGCGGCGCTATGCCGTAACGGCGCAGGCCGCCACCGATGATCTGGTCCAGCTGGTCGGCGGTCAGCGAGATCATGGGCTCTTCGCCGAGCGCCTTGAGAGAGAGGGTCGACTCGGCGCAGAGCGGGTGGTTGGCGGCGAGCCAGACCCGCAGCGGCGAGCGGGTCAGCAGCTCGGTATCGAACGCCTCCTGGCGGATGGTGCGGTTGGTCATCAGGATCCCCACGTCCACCTCGCCGTTGACGATCTGGTGCTCGAGATAGGGCTGCTCGTCCTCCTTCACCTCGATCTGTACCGCCGGGAAGGCGCGGCGAAAGCGGCCGAGGGCCTCCGACAAGTAGTAGCCGGCCACCAGGGTCGTCACCCCTATGGTGAGCCGCCCCTGATCCTGCTGGGCTACCGCCTTGAGGGAGTGGCTTGCCTCGGTCATGGCGCCGAGGATGCGACGGGCGTGCAGCAGAAACTGGTGGCCCTGGGTAGTTAGGCTGACCCCGCGCGGGTTGCGATCGAACAGGGGGGCGCCGAGCTCGCTCTCCAGCTCGCGGATGGCGCTGGTGACTGCCGACTGGGAAATGTGCAGCTCGGCAGCGGCGCGGCTGACCGAGAAGCTGTCGGCCACCGCCACGAAATAGCGGATCTGTCGAAAGGTGAAGTTCATCTGGGCGTCCTGCCGCGTGCGACCTAGGTGACTGCCAGCTTAACCTCGAATCGCGCCCAGACAAAAGGCGCCGTGTTGGCGCCTTTGTCATGATTTTTCCGGCGGTTAGCGGGAGCTGGCCGCTTCGATCACCGGGATCCGGTTCACCGCCTTGCCCAGATAGGCGAGGGTGATGGTCACAATGATGCAGGTGAAGCTGAGCCACATGTAGGGCAGGTAGTCGAGGGTGGCCACTCCCAGTACCCCGGCCATGAAGATGCCGTTGTCGCTCCAAGGCACCATGCCGCAGGTGAGGGTGCCGCCAAACTCGGCGTTGCGGGAGAGGTTCTTGCGCGCCAGCCCCAGCCGGTCGTAGTTCTTGGCCATGATCTTGGGGGTCAGGATCAGCGACACATACATGGCCGAGCCGAACACGTTGGCCAGGAAGGCGGTGCCTATGGTGTGGGTAGTCAGGCTGCCGGCACCCTTGATGCGTTTCTCGAAGGCGCTGGCGATCACTTCCAGGATGCCGACCTTCTCCAGCAGGCCGCCAAAGCCCAGACCGAAGATGATGACCGCCACCGAGCCCAGCATGGACTCCATGCCGCCACGGCCCAGGATGTTGTCGATGAAGTCGACGCCGGAGGTGATGGCGAACGGGCTGTAGGCGGAGTGCATCGCCTTCACCGGATCCATGTCCTGGAACAGGATGGCCCAGACAAGGCCCAGCAGGGCGCCGAAGCTGATCACGGGGAAGGCGGGTTTGCGGTTGGCCAACAGGCCCAGCACCAGCACCACCGGGACTATGGCCAGCGGGGTGATGTTGAACTGCTTGTCGAGCGCCTCCATCACCAGGTTGACCTGCTCCAGGCTGACGTTGCCGGAGTACTGCATGCCGACCACGGTGAACAGGGCGGCGGTGATGACATAGGAGAACAGGCTGATGGGCAGCATCCCCTTGATGTGCTCCATCACGTCGACGTTGGACATGGTCGAGGCCAGCACCACGGAGTCGGAGAGCGGAGAGAGCTTGTCACCGAAGTAGACACCGGAGAGCACGGCACCGGCTACCAGCGGAGCGGGTACGCCCAGGCTGTGGCCGATCCCCATCATGGCGATGCCGGCGGTGGCGGCCGAGCCCCAGGAGGTGCCGGTGGCCAGCGAGGTCAGCGAGCAGATGATCAGGGTCGCCAGCAGAAAGATGGACGGATGTATCACCTTGAGGCCGAAGTAGATGATGCTGGGGACTATGCCGCCGGCAATCCAGGTGCCGACCAGGGCGCCAACGGAGACCAGGATCAGGATGGCCCCCATCCCCTTGGCGACACCGTCGACGGCTGCCTGCTCCAGGGATTTGTAATCATGGCCGAGCTTGATGCCGAGCCCCATGATGACGAACCAGGCGATGAACAGTGCCAACTGGATTGGCAGGTCGAGCACGCTGGTGAAGGAGAAGGCCAGGGCCAAGAAAATGGCCAGACAGGCAAACACCTGCGACATGCCCGGCAATCGGATGTGGTTGTGTTGGTTTTGCATAGATACTTCCTAAACTCTTGCTCGCCAAGGTCGGTCCCTCTCGTCCTGTGGATACACGTATCCCGAGGGGCCCACCCAAAAAGAGGCCGCAATCTACCACAAACCAGGGGGGACAAATCCCAACTGATTTGGCAAAAATGCAATTTTGATTGAAAAACTTACAATTTAGTTGATCTCATAACCCGTTTTTGAGTGCTCTGTTTGCCCCGATGGGACATTCGACTCCGATAGGAAAGTCCGATTGCATACTCCTAAAATACAAATGATAATTGTTATCAGTTGTTGGAGGGGAGTGTGTCATGAGATGGATAGTGAGGGCCATGCTGCTGATCGGGCTGCTGGCCATCCTGATCTGGGGTCAGGAGAGGGAGTACTGGGTATGGAGTCTGGGCTTCTTGCTGGCCGCCTGGGTCATGTTCGAACCCAGGCTGAGACCAGCGCTGATCCTGTTGCCGGTGGCCGGCATGACCGGTGTGGCGGCCCTTGTCTGGCAGCAGCCCTGGTTATGACGAGGTGGCCGGTGCGCTCTGCACCTTTTCCAGCGCCTGTTTGAGGGAGGTGATGACGTTCTTCTCCATCTCGTTGCGTTTGGCATCGGTCAGGAAGTAGATCATGTCGACGTCGTGGCGAATATAGTGGGAGGGGAGCTGGTTCAGGGTCAGGCAGCAGAGATCGGCCATCTGGTTGGCGCTCAGTGTCTGGCTGAGCCCCTGTTTCTCAATCTCCTTGAGCACCAGATGCTCGTAGAAGTTGTGAATGTCGGTATCCAGTATCATATGCATTCCTTGGCATGACGATGGGCGGTGAGTCGTCAAAAGCATAGTCATAACAAGGGGTAAAAACAAAAGGCCCGTCACTTTCGTGATGGGCCTTTTGCATGATGAATGGTGCGAAGAGAGGGACTCGAACCCTCACATCCGTGGGACACTAACACCTGAAGCTAGCGCGTCTACCAATTCCGCCACCTTCGCACACTGATTTTCTCCAGCTGGTTTTTAAATGCGGTTGGAGCGCATTTTCTGCGTTTTACATGCCAGAAGCATGGTGCGAAGAGAGGGACTCGAACCCTCACACCCGGGGGGCACTAACACCTGAAGCTAGCGCGTCTACCAATTCCGCCACCTTCGCACATCGGGTTATCAGTCTGGATTTACATGCTGTCTGATAAGCGAAGCATGGTGCGAAGAGAGGGACTCGAACCCTCACACCCGGGGGGCACTAACACCTGAAGCTAGCGCGTCTACCAATTCCGCCACCTTCGCACACTGATTTTCTCCAGCTGGTTTTTAAATGCGGTTGGAGCGCATTTTCTGCGTTTTACATGCCAGAAGCATGGTGCGAAGAGAGGGACTCGAACCCTCACACCCGGGGGGCACTAACACCTGAAGCTAGCGCGTCTACCAATTCCGCCACCTTCGCACATCGGGTTATCAGTCTGGATTTACATGCCGTCTGATAAGAGCATGTTGCAGTATGGTGCGAAGAGAGGGACTCGAACCCTCACATCCGTGGGACACTAACACCTGAAGCTAGCGCGTCTACCAATTCCGCCACCTTCGCATCACTGCGGTGGGGGATTCTATAGAGTTTTGGGGGGGCGTCAACAGCCAGAAGGTACTTTTTTCGCTGTTGACGCCCAAAGCAGCATCAAGGGGACAAAACTTCAGCAATTAGCGTCACTGGCGAGCCAGGGCGTCCCGATACATCTGTTCGTACTGGATGACCGAATCGGGCCAGTTGAAGCGGGTGTTCATGGCATTGCGCTGAACTCGGGCAAACTGCTCGGGGTCCTGCAGGTAATAGAGCAGACTGCGGCGCATGGCATCGAGCAGTATGTTGGCGGTCGGATCGTTGAAGCAGAAGCCGGTCGCATGTGCCGGATCGGCATCCCAGTCCACCACCGTATCCTTCAGGCCGCCGACCGCCCTTACCAGCGGTAGGGTGCCATAGGCCAGGCTGTACATCTGGTTGAGGCCGCACGGCTCGAACAGGGAGGGCATCAGGAAGAAGTCGGCACCGGCCTCCACCAGGTGGGCGAGCCGGTCGTCATAGGTATTGATGAAGGCGAGCCGGTCCGGGAATTGCTGGGCCAGGGTGTGCAGCTGGGCGGCGAGGGAGGGATCTCCCGAGCCGACGATCACCACCTGCACCTTGTGATGCAGAAACTTGTCCAGCACCGGCAGCAGCAGATGCACGCCTTTTTGTTCGGTCAGCCGGCACACCATGCCGTAGATGGGCAGGTCCACCACCGGCAGGCCCAGCTCCTGCTGCAGGCTCTGCTTGCAGACGCCCTTGCCGGTCAGGTTGTCGACGTCATAGGTGGCTGGCAGGAAGTCGTCGAAGGCTGGATCCCAGTCCTGATAGTCGCAGCCGTTGAGGATGCCACGCAGATCCGCCGCCCGCTGCTGGAAGACGCTGGCCATGCCGTGGGCCCCCAGGTGGGTCAGCAATTCGCTGGCATAGTTGGGGCTGACCGCGTTGATCTTGTCGGCATAGAGCACTCCGCACTTGAGCAGGTTGACGTGGCCGTAGTCATAGCTGATGCGCTGTTCGTAGTCGGCAATCTCGGGCACGGCCCAGAACTGCTGGCGCTCGAACACCCCCTGGAACGCCGCGTTGTGAATGCTGATCACGCTGTGAGTGTGCTGGAAGAAGGGGTTGTGGGCATGTCGGGTTTTCAGCAGCAGCGGCAGCAGGCCGGTGTGCCAGTCGTTGCAGTGCACTATCTCGGGGGCAAAGGCGAGCTGCTCGCAGGCGTGCAGCGCGGCGGCGGCCAGGAAGGCGAAACGCTCGCCGTTGTCCGGATAGGCCTGGTTGTTTTCGGCATAGAGCTGGGGGCGATCGAAGTACTGCGGGCAGTCGAGCAGGTAGACACAGACCCCTTCGAGATCCATCTGATAGATGCGATAGCCGATATCCGGCAGGCCCGGGTGGGTTGGCAACCAGCGCGAGACCAGCAGTTTGGCCTCATCCCGTCGCTTTATCGTCTTGTAGAAAGGGAGCATGATCCTGACATCATGTCCCTTCTGGGCCAGGTACAGCGGCAGGGCTCTGGCCACGTCCGCCAGGCCCCCGGTCTTCACAAGCCCCTCAACTTCCGAGGCAACGAACAGGATTTTCAGTGGGTTAATAGCCAACTCTTGCTCCCTTAGGTACCACGACGATACCGCCTTCGGACACGGTAAATCGCTCTCTGTCATGGTCCAGATTTTCACCGATCACGGTGCCGGGCGCAATTTCAACGTTCTTGTCGATGATGGCGCGGCGGATGGAGCAGCCCTCGCCAATCTTCACGTCACCGAGCAGAACCGACTCGCTGATGTGGCTGCAAGGGCCTATGTTGCAGCGAAAACCCAGGATGGAGCGCTGGATCTGGCTGCCCTGGATGAAGCAGCCGCCGGAGATCAAGGAGTTGGCGATCTTCACCTTGCAGTCGTCGGTGTCGACGAAGGTGGCGGGCGGCAGCGGCGGATAGTGGGTATGCAGCGGCCACTTGCGGTTGTAGAGGGAGAAGGGGGCATCGTCGGCCACCAGGTCCATGTGCGCCTGCCAGTAGGAGTCCAGCGTCCCCACGTCGCGCCAGTAGACGTTGGGCTTCTCGCCCGGGATCACGTTGGTGCTGTAGTCGTAGACATAGACGGGGGCACGCGGGAACAGGCTGGGAATGATGTCCTTGCCGAAGTCGTGGCTGGAGTTCTCCTCGGCGGCGTCGCGCTTGAGTTCGCGATAGAGCGACTCGGTCTCGAAGATGTAGTTGCCCATGGAGACCAGTGCCTGGGTGGGATCGCCGGGGATGTGCTTGGGTCGTTTGGGTTTTTCCTCGAAGCCGATCATCCGGCCCTCCTGATCCACCTCGATCACCCCGAAGGCGCTCGCCTCCTCGATGGGCATGCGCAGGGCGGCGACGGTCAGAGCGGCGGCCTTCTGCTTGTGGAAGCTTACCATCTGGCTCACATCCATCTTGTAGATGTGGTCGGAGCCGAAGATGCAGACGTGCTCGGGGTCGGAGATCTCGATGAAGCGCAGGTTCTGGTAGATGGCGTCGGCGGTGCCGTCATACCAGCGTTTGCCCATCCGCATCTGGGCCGGAATCGGGTCGATGAAGCGATCCGTGATGCCGACGATATTCCAGCCCTTCTTCATGTGCAGATAGAGGGACTGGGACTTGAACTGGGTGAGCACATAGATGCGCAGGAAGTCGGCGTTGACGAAGTTGTTGAGCACGAAGTCGATCAGTCGGTAGCTGCCACCAAAGGGAACCGAGGGCTTGCTGCGGGTGGTGGTGAGTGGCTGGAGGCGAGTACCTTCGCCGCCCGCCAGGATCATGGTAAGTATGCCTGCCATCGTATTTCTCTCCCTGAATTCATACTATGAAAAGGTTTTCATCTTGCTGCAAAAAAACACCCCTAAAGGGGTGGTTTGAGGTGTGTCAATTACCTTATCAGATCCCGTATGGGGCTCTCTACCTGTTTCCGGTGACTGCTTACACTTATTTACACTTTGCTCAGATAGACCTTGAATTTGGCATCGCTGCTGATCACTTCCGTCCGTTTGAAGTGCGTCTCCAGTATAGGCTGATATCGCAGAAAGGCGTTGGCAACTATGGTGAGGGTGCCCTGCGGCGACAGATGCTCCGGTGCCTTGGCCAGGAAGGTCTCGGTGGCCGCGTAGAAGGTCTTGAGACCGGCGTGGAACGGCGGGTTGGAGACGATGCGGTCAAATTTTTCCTGGATGTCGGAATAGACGTCGGACGCCCGCACCTCGCCCTGCAGACCGTTGATGGCCAGGGTACGGCGGCTGGATTCCAGCGCCAGCGCGTTGATGTCCACCATGGTGACCCTGAGTTCAGGATTGCGCTTGGCCAGCACAGAGCCGATCACCCCGGCACCGCAACCGAAATCGAGCAGCGATCCCTGCATGGCCGGCAGGCTGGCCAGCAGCATCTGGCTGCCCAGATCCAGCTCGGATGCACTGAACACGCCGGGCAGGGCCAGCACGGTCAGCTCGGTATCGCCAGCCTGGCACTGGTAGCGGCCAAACCAGGCGTCCAGCTCGAACGGGGCCACTGGTTTGCTCAGTTCGCCGTGATAGAGGGAGCAGCGACGGGCCGAGTCACGTTTGACCGGCTTCTCGCCATAGGGAGCCAGCAGCTTGTCGGCCCCGTTGATGCCGCCGCGGTTCTCGCCGGCGAGGAACAGCTCGGCACCTGCTTCCAGCAGCGGGGTCATCATGGCCAGCAGGTATTGGGCCTCGGCCTTGGCCTTGGGCATCAGCAGCAGCAGGGCATCGAAGCGGGGAGCGCCACCCAGCTGGTGATCGAACAGGATGACTTCGCCCAGCGCGGCCTGCTGGCTGCGGTAATAGCAGTAATCCGTGGTAAACACGGTGAGGGAGTGGGTCAGGGTTGCCAGCTGGCGCGGATAGTCATCCTCCAGGGCGCCGCACACCAGCAGCCGCTTGCCGACAAAGAGGGCTTGGTTTCGTTCCAGCATCTGGCTGACGGCACTGATCGGGCTGCTCATCGGGTCTCTCCACGCAATTTTGGGCGGCCATTATACATAGCCGCTTTCGCCTTGACATTTATGCCGTGTTCCCGAAAGATGCCCAGACACCATTTTTTGAGCAGAGATGACGCAATGCGGTTCAACGGGTTGAAACGAAAGCATAAAAAAAGCCTGACATTCGGGCCTGCCGACGTTCGCGCGTAACCTCTCATCCCTGAGCAGATTCAAACCCCGGTTGCGCACATCGTACCGGGGTTTTTTATTGCCACATTCATGAGTCAACGGAGAAGGAAATTCCATGTTCAAAGGTTCAATCGTCGCCCTGATCACCCCCTTTCGACAGGGCAAGCTGGATGAAGAGGCGTTGGCGCGTCTGGTGGAGTGGCATATCGAACAGGGTACCCACGGCATAGTGCCGGTGGGCACCACGGGCGAGAGTCCGACCCTGACCCACGACGAGCATTGCCGGGTGGTGGAGCTGGTGGTCAAACTGGTGGCTGGCCGCATCCCGGTGATTGCCGGGGCCGGTTCCAACAATCCGGTTGAAGCCATCGAATACACCCGCTATGCCGAGCAGATGGGGGCCGATGCCACCCTGCACGTGGCCGGTTACTACAATCGCCCCAATCAGGAGGGGCTCTATCACCACTTCAAGGCGGTGCACGACGCCACCAGCAAGCCCATCATCGTCTACAACATCCCGCCGCGCGCGATCGTCGACGTGCAACCGGCGACCCTGGCCCGCCTGGCCGAGCTGCCGCGCATCGCCGGGGTGAAGGATGCGACCGGCGATCTGGCCCGCCCCTGGGTGGAGCGCCAGCTGATCAAGAAGCCGTTCGCCTGGCTCTCCGGTGAAGATGCCACCGCCGTGGTCTACAACATCGGCGGCGGTCAGGGTTGTATCTCGGTGACGGCCAACGTGGCCCCCAAGCTGGTGGCCGAGGTGCAGAACCTGGCGCTGGCCGGCCAGTGGCAAGCTGCGCGTGAACTGCAAGACAAACTCATTCCGCTGCATCAGGCGATGTTTGCCGAGCCGAGCCCGGCCGGTGCCAAGTATGCCGTCTCCCTGCTGGGCTTTTGCAGCGAGGAGTGCCGCCTGCCGGTGATGCCGCTCTCCGAGGCAACGCGTACCCGCATCCGCGAGGCGATGCACGCCTTGAATTTGTTATAAAAAATGGGCTCTGGATCGCGCTTTTGACTGGCCAGTCAATTAAAGTGCAGGCTTTGCCGATATACTCGCTTGGATACAACCAAGGATGGCAGGCATGCAGGAATGGGATCCAGAGCACTTCACCAGCTTTGAACACCTCTGTGAAGTGACACTGGCGGCAATCAGGGAAAAAACCGAAGCCGAACAGATCTATTTGTGGCTGCGCGCCCCCGAGTCGCAGCTCTACAGCTTCCAGCTCGATCAGGGGCTGGTCAGCCTGACGGCCGATGCCGTCGCCTCCCTCAAGTTGCCGATCCTCTTCATCGAACACGCCCTCGACAAGGGACAACTGATGGTGGAGCCGCTCGCCCAGCACAACGAGCTCTGGGAAACGGTCGAGCCACAGACGGTGCGCCTGCGCGCCTGTTTCCCGCTCAAGCGCCACAAGGGGTTGGAGGCCGTGGTCTACCTGGAGACCCGCCGCCGCATCGATCGCCTGCCCCGGCGCCAGCAACAGGGCATCCAGCTGTTGATGCACTATCTTGCCGCCGAGCTCGAGAGCCGGCTGCTGGCCAGCCAGGTCGATCTGGAGCGGGATCAGCGGCTGCACACCCAGGCTGACCTCATCCGCAGCCAGGCGCTGCAAGGTTCTTTCCTCAGCATGCTGCAGGCGCTGCATCAGGTGGGAGTCAAGCTGGCGCGTTGTGACAGTGAACACCAGCTGCTGCACGATGCGGTGGCGCTGGCTCGTCAGGAGCTGCAGTTCGACCGCATCGCCATCTTTCTGGTGGATGCCGAGTTCAAGACCATGCACGGCACCTGGGGCACCAACGAGGTGGGCGAGCTGATCGACGAGCACCACTTCATCAGCCCGATCCCTGATCACCCCACGGTGCAGGAGGCGCTGCGCCGCAAGGATTATGTGCTGGTGCTGGAGGACGCGCCGCTCTACTACGAAAAGCAGGAGGTGGGGCGTGGCTGGAATGCCATGGTCTCGCTGTGGGACGGGGCCACCCCCATTGGCTGGATCGCCGCCGACAACCTGCTGTGGCGCCGACCGCTCAAGGCTTATCAGAGCGAGATCTTCAAGCAGTATGCCGCCATGCTCTCCCAGTTGCTGATCCGCCAGCGTACCCAGGCGGCACTCGAGCGTTTCAACCGCGAGCTGGAGCAGCGCGTCAGCGAGCGCACCATGCAACTGGCGGAGAGCAACCGGGCACTGGCGGAGGCCAACAAACGGCTCTCCATGCTGTCGCTGGAAGATCCCCTCACCGGCATCGCCAACCGTCGCCAGTGGGATCTCACCATGCAGCGGGAGTGGGAGTGGGCACGCCGGCACCAGAGTCTGCTGGCGGTGCTGATGATCGACGTGGACGAGTTCAAGTCCTACAACGACCACTTCGGCCATGCCAAGGGGGATCAGTGTCTGCAACAGGTGGCCGCCCTGCTGCAGGATGCGGAACGGCGGCGTACCAATCTGGTGGCGCGTTACGGCGGCGAGGAGTTCGTGATCCTGCTGTGCGGTCCGCAACCCGGTGAGGCGGAGCGGCTGGCGGAACAGATTCACCAGGGGCTCAGTGAATTAAAAATCCCGCATCCAGCCTCCCGAGTTGCTGATTTCATTACGGTTAGCATAGGCTTTAGCTATCTGGTTCCCTCGCTGGATGGAACATGGCAGAGCCTGACCGAACAGGCCGATCAGGCGCTCTATCATGCCAAATCGCAGGGGAGGGCGTGTACGCTAGCCTATCGGTGAGCCCATGTTGTTACGTCGTTATCCCATCTTCAACCGTCGTCTCGCTCTCGTGGCCTATGGCATTGACTATCAGCTTGCCGACCCTGCCGAATGGCCCCTGCTGGCCGCCCAGTGCCGGTTGCTGGCTCAGGGGCGCCAATATCTGCTGCCCTTCACCCACGAACAGCTCGATGAACTGCGCCCCCTGCTGTTCGATCAGGACACCATTCCACTGGTAGAGGCTTCGGCCGAACGGTTGCCCACCTCTTTTCCCGTATTGGAGCAGTGGCGCGACTATCGGCGCCGGCTGGCGGTGCACGGTGCCCAGCGCGAGCAGCGCTGGCTCAGCGCCTCCCGTCTGCTGGTGTTCTGGATGGGGGAGGAGGGGATCCGTCAGCCGACCGAACACAAGCGGATGGCCCTCGGCATCGAGAGCTGGGGGGATTTTCTGCCGCTCAAGGAGGCGGGGGTCGACTTCTTCGCCGGCGGTTTTCTCGCCCGCCCCGAGCTGGTGAACCAGCGCGCCGCCCAGCCGGACATGAAGCTGGTGCAGGAGATACTGCAGCTCATCTGCCACGAGGAGTTCTCCTTCGCCCGGGTGGCGACCCTGCTGCAGCAGGATGCCTGGCTGCCGGGGCAGCTGTTGAGCTACGTCAACGCCCCCGGCTTCGATCATGCCAGCCCCATCGTCTCGGTTAACCGGGCGCTCTCCTATCTGGGGGAGCAGGAGATCCGCAAGTTCGTGCTCATCTACGGATTGGCCAGGGTCAGCCAGCACATCCCGGAGGCCTGTACCCGCATGGCCATTGCCCGCGGCCGCTTCTGCGAGCTGATCGCCCTGAGCGCGCTCGGCAAGTCCGCCGCCAGCTGGGCCTTCCTGGTGGGGTTGGTGCTGGATGGCTCGCTGCTTTCCGAACAGCTCAAGGCCCATCTGCCCAAGGATGTGAAGCGAGCGCTGGAGTCCCGCGAGGGGCCGCTGTTTCATCTGTTTCAGCTGGTGAAGTGCTATGAACAGGGCGACTGGCCACTGTTGGCCCAGCTGGCGCCTACTTATCAGCTGGATCCCGCCAAGCTGACTCCCATCTATTTTCAGGCACAAATGTGGGGGCAAGCGTTTCTCGCCACCTAGGCCGTGGCGAGATAGAGGGGCTCTGGCTAGAATGGGGGCCCTTTTTCAGACACGGATCCCGCACCATGACCCTCTCCGGCTTTCAAGGCCTGGTATTCGACCTCGACGGCACCCTGGTGGACTCCATGCCGCTGCACCTCGCCGCCTGGGCGCACACGGCCCGGGAGTTTGGCTTTCACTTCGATCCCGACTGGTTCTATGAACTGGGTGGCATGCCGAGCCGCAAGATAGCCCTGCTGGTGGCCGAGCAGCAGCAGATCGCGCTGGATCCGCTCATCGTGACCCGTTGCAAGACCGAGCACTACGTGGCCAACCTGCACAAGGCAACCGTCTTCCCGGCCATGCAGACACTGGTCGAGCGTTACCATGGCCGCATCCCCATGGGGATCGGCACCGGCTCACCGCGGGTCAACGCCGCCGCCGTGCTGTGCAATACCGGGCTGGATCGCTACTTCTCCGTGGTGGTGACGGCCGATGATGTCGAGCTGCACAAACCCCACCCGGATACCTTCCTGCTGGTGGCCAGCAAGCTGGGGGTCGAGCCGGCGGGTTGTCTGGTGTTCGAGGATACGGGGATTGGCGTACAGGCCGGTCAGGCTGCGGGAATGCAGACCTGCATGGTCAAGGAGGGCAGACCGGTCGGCTTGCAGTATTGAAGCTGCCGCATTGAATCTGGACAGAGAGCGCCGGCACTGGCGCTGAGGTAGAAAGTCCATTCCCATACGGGACTGTCATGACAAATGGGAATGGACTCGGTCACCCTCTGACGCAGCGATGGTCGCGGGGTGACATGGGCATGGCCTTACTGGCCGCTGTTGCCGCCCTGATTGTCGTCGTAACGACCAGGTGCGCCGTGGGGGCGCGGCGCCATGGAGACGCGAGGCTTGCGAGCACGCTGGATATTGACCTGCGGCCGGCCGGAGTGCATGGCGATGGTGGAGATCTTGGCCTTGTAGACCAACTGCTGGTTGCCGTGGGCATCGGTCAGCAGCACGCTGTACTGGTCGAAACCGCTGATGGTCCCCTCCAGCTTGATGCCGCTCACCAGGAAGATGGCGACCTGACTGCGGTTTTTGCGCAACCAGTTGAGGGCAGAATCTTGCCCGTTCCCGAGGGAGAAGGCTTGCTCGATCGTGGAGTAGCTTGGGGATTCAGTTGTCATAAATTATTGTCCCGCGGAAAAAAAGTGGCGTTTGATTGTGCTAAATGGTCACTTGCTTGTCAAAGTCATTCTCACGCCCGGTCGGGGTGGTGCAATGAGAGGGCTGGTCGGCACGGGCCGCTGCTGTAATAATTGGCGGTTCTGGCCCCGTGGCGGGCCTCATGCTGGGGTTTCATCTTGCATCCGGTTTCACACCAACATCAACCCACCTATACCCATGACGCCACCGCGTGCGAAGAGTGCGACCTGCTGGTGCCGGCCACCACGCTGGCCGTGGGGGAGGCGAGCAGCTGTCCGCGCTGCGGCCATACCCTGAGCCGCCATCTGCCGGAGCAGGAGCGCAGGCCCATCGCCTACGGCTTTGCGGCCATCATCATGTTCGTGCTCTCCAACGCCTTTACCTTCATGTCCTTCTCCGCCAAGGGGGTGGGGCAGGAGATGACCTTCCTGCAGTGCATCACCACCCTGGTGGATCAGGGCTACCTGTTCCTCGGGGCCGTGCTGAGCCTGACCCTCATCGGCCTGCCACTGGTCTACATGGGCTCCATCATGCTGGTGCTGTGGCGGGTCGACAAGGATCTGCACAGCAATGCCCTGCGCTCTCTCGGTCGGCTGCTGTGCCGGATCAAGCCCTGGCTGATGGTGGATGTCTTTCTCATCGGGGTGCTCATCTCCCTGGTCAAACTGATGGGGATGGCCGACATCAAGATGGGGTTGTCGTTCTGGGCCTTCGTTGGCTACACCCTGCTGCTGATCAAGATGATCTCGTCGCTGGATAGGATGTGGCTGTGGCAGCGGCTGTTCGGGCCGAGCGAGCCGCATGGCGTGACGGTGGATGACGACGAGGCCAGCGCCATGAGCGCCGGCCTGGTGGGTTGCCACATCTGCGGCGCCCTGAGCGAAGCCGGTGCCGACAGCTGCAAACGCTGCGGCGAGCATCTGCACAGCCGCAAGCCGGGCGGACTGAACCGTACCTGGGCCCTGCTCTTTACCTCCATCATCCTCTACGTGCCGGCCAACCTTTATCCCATCATGGATACCGTCTTCCTCGGGGATGACAGCCCCTCCACCATTCTGGGCGGGGTGCTGGTGCTGTGGGCCATGGGCTCCTATCCCATCGCGGCGGTGATCTTCTTCGCCAGCGTGGTGGTGCCGCTGGTGAAGATCCTGGCGCTGTTGTGGCTCTGTTACATGGTGCAGCGCGGGCAGGGCACCTCGCCGCTCGGCAAGCTCAAGCTCTATCGCATGACTGAATTTGTGGGGCGCTGGTCGATGATCGACGTCTTCGTTGTGGCCATCCTGGCGGGTCTGATCCGGCTCGACAACCTGATGACCATCTATCCGGGCCCTGCGGCCGTCGCTTTTGCAGGTGTGGTGCTGGTGACCATGGTGGCAGCCATGAGTTTCGATTCCCGCCTGATCTGGGATTTACAACAAGGAGAACGCGAACGTGAGTGAGCGTAAGAAGAGGTGGAAACCCGGCTCGGACTTTCTGAGCTCGGCCGCCGCAATCTGGATGGTGCCGCTGCTGGCGCTGTTCATCGGGATCTGGATGCTGTTCCAGCACTGGTATTCGCAAGGTCCCAGCTTCACCCTGACGGTGGCAACGGCCGAAGGCATAGTGGCGGGCAAGACCATGATCCGCTCCCGCGAGGTGGAGGTGGGTCGCATCGAGGCGGTGGAGCTCAGCGATGACTACAGCCACGCGGTGCTGAAGGCCCGCCTGACCAATGCCGCCGCCGGCATGCTCAAGAAGGACAGTCAGTTCTGGGTGGTCAAGCCGCGGGTGGGACGCGAAGGGGTGTCGGGCCTAGGCACCCTGCTCTCCGGCGCCTACATCGAGCTGGCCCCCGGCAAGAAGGGCAAGGCGCGCGACGAGTACGCCATGCTGGACAAGCCGCCACTGGCCTCGCAGGACGCCAAGGGGCTGCGATTATCGCTGAGCAGCCGGGATACCCGGGCACTCGGGGTGGGTTCGCCCATCAACTACCAGGGCTTTACCATAGGCCAGGTGGAAGAGGCGAAGTTCCTGCCCGAGAAGAGCGAGATGCAGTACCAGATCTTCATCAATGCCCCCTATGACGTGTTGGTGAGCAGCAACTCCCGCTTCTGGATGACCCCGGGCTTCGAAGTTTCCATGAGCAGCGAGGGGATGAAGGTGAAGATGGATTCGCTGGAGAGCCTGCTGGACGGCGGCATCACCATGGGGCTGCCCCCTGGCTGGGCACCCGGTGAGCCGGTCAAGCAGATGGACGACTTCACCCTGTTCCAGGATCAGGCCAGCGTGCTGGCCGGTAGCCTGGATCAGTTCATCGACTACGTGTTCCTGTTCGAGGACAGCGTCGGTGGCCTGCACCCGGGCGCGGCGGTGGAGTATCGCGGCATCCGGGTCGGTACCGTCATCTCGGCGCCCTATCTCATCGACGAGAAAGGGGTGCAGATGTTCCAGAGCCGGCAGATCCCGGTACTGGCGAGGATCGAGGTGCAGCGTCTCTCCCACCGCTATGCCAACGCGGAGAAGGAGCAGTGGCGCGCCCTGTTCGGCAAGCAGTTCAAGGAGGGGTTGCGGGCGACGCTCAAGACCTCCAGCCTGCTGACCGGGGGCAAGGTGGTGGATCTGAACTTCTACCCCGATGCGCCCAAGTTCCAGCCCATCAAGCTCGCTGGCTATCAGGTGTTCCCGACCGTGCAGGCAGGGCTGGATCAGATCGAACGCAAGGTGAACCAGATCCTCGACAAGTTCGTCGACATGGACACCGCCCAGACCCTGAACCAGGTCAACCACACCCTGGCGACCCTGGATCAAACCCTGAAGAATGTCAGTGCGTTGAGTGCCAACCTGAACAAGTTCACCGGTCAGAGCGCGACCCAGCAGTTGCCGGCGTCCCTCAACGACAGCCTGAAACAGCTGCAGAGCACGCTGCAGGAGTATGATGCCAACTCCCAGACCAACCAGGATCTGCGGCAGTCGGTGCAGTCGCTCAACCAGCTGATGCGCGAGTTGCAGCCGTTGGTACATTCGCTCAACGAGCAGCCGAGCTCGTTGATTTTCGATCGGGCTCGTCCCCGTGATCCCGAGCCCAAGCGAGGTCAATGATGAAGAAACGGATGATGACGCTGGCCTTGCTGGGCCTGCTGGCGGGTTGCAGCGCGGCACCGACGCAGCTGCACTACTACTCCCTCGACGCCGAGGCGCAGCAACCGGCCGCCGTGGTGGCGCAGCCGCAGCATCAGCTGGTGCTCAAGCCTGTCTCTCTGTCCGGTCAGCTGGATCGGATGAGCCTGGTCTATCAGCTGGAGGGCAAGGAGCTGCACTTCGCCGAGTATCACCGCTGGGCGGGGTCGCTGGATGCCCAGCTCGATCAGCTGACCCTGAACGGCCTCTCCAGCCGCTTGCCGGGCTGGGTGGTGCGGCAGGATGGAGCCCGCAAGGGGCCTGTGCTGACCATCTCGGTGGAGCGCTTCCAGGGCCGCCACGACGGTCGCGCCGTGCTGAGCGGCCGCTGGCGCCTGCTGACCGAAGAGGGCACTGTCCTGCGTGACGTCCCCTTCCAGCAGGTGCGGGTGCTGCCTGCCGATGGCTACGGCACTCTGGTGAGCGAGCTGGGGGCTGGCTGGCAGCAGCTGCTCGACCAGATTGCGGCCGAGGTGCGCAAGAGTGCCTGACGCTGTACCGATGCACTGACTCAAAATGGAACGGGAGGCCTTGGCCTCCCGTTTTTTCATTCGTGGCTGTCAGTCACGCTTGAGGATCACTGCTGAACTTCCGAGATCCCTTCGACCTTGACCTCGACCCGGCGATCCGGGGCCAGGCAGACGATCAGCTCGCGCTTGGACTTGCTGGTGCAGCTGTCGCCGGTGACCGGATTGCCCTTGCCGCGCCCTTCCACGTTGACCTTGTCTGCCGGCAGACCCTTGCCGACCAGGTAGTCGGCGACGGTCCGGGCACGCTGCTCGGAGAGCTTCTGGTTGTAGGCATCGGAACCGATGCGGTCGGTGTAGCCGATCACGGTGGCGACACCATCCTTGGGTCTGGCCTGCTCGATCTGGCTGTAGAGGTTATCCAGCGCCTGGCCACCGGCCGGCTTGAGGGTGGCCTTGTTGAAGTCGAACAGCACGTCCGAGCTCAGGGTGAACTGCTTGTCGACCATCACGGGTTCGGGGGCCGGAGCCGGCATCGGCGCCGCCACCACGGGGGCGACCTGGCCGAAGCGATAGACCACGGCGACCGCCAGCAGGCCGTTGTCGAGTTCGGCCCCGGTCTTGTCGAGCGAGTTGTCGCCGAGCGGGGTGGTGTATTGGTATTCGAGGCGGGCGGCCCAGTCACGGTTGAAGGCGTATTCCGCCCCCAACGCCCCGACAAAGGCGGCGCCGTTGTCATTGTCGAACTGCTTGCTGTCGGTCCAGGCGTAAGCGCCACCGAGGCGGGTATAGAGATCCAGGCTGTCACTGACCGGCATGCCGATCTTCATGGAGAGCTGGGCCAGCTGGGCTTTTATCTCGTCCCGGCCGATGTCGGTGGGGTCCAGATTGTCGGTCGCAGTGTATTTGTACTTGCCGAGCCAGTCGTAACCCAGTTCGAAGCCCAGGTTCTGGTTGACCTGATAGCCGAGGAAGGCGCCGGCGCCGACAGCGTTCTTGTCCTCTTCGCTGATGGCGTAGTTGTCCTTGATATCCTGGTTGTGATCGACGCCATAGAAGTTGGACCAACCCAGCTTGGCACCGCCATACCAGGTGTTGTCCTGTCCGGCTGCCTGGGCGTTGGCCGCAAGCAAGCCTGAAACCAGCAAGGTAATCAGTGTTTTATTCATGTTGAGCCTCTGCAATTTCATATTGTTGAGGGGAGGTTGACGGGGTCGCCTCTCCTTATGGGTCGGGCTTATAGCACAGCCACAACAGAGTAAGGGTAGTCGCTTTCTCCGGGTTCTCAAGCAACTGATATAAAACATAATGTGATTTTCATCGCCGCAATTTGCCGCCGTGATTTGCGCTCTGCCGAGGGGACGCAATAGTTAATCGAGGCGGGTCTGCAGCGAGGTGAGCATGAACATCAGGTGGATATGGCTGTGCTGGGCGTTATGGCTGGTGCCGGGCTGGGCGGCCGAGACCCTGCAGGTGGTGACCGAAGACTATGCCCCCTACAACTATCTGGAAGAGGCCGAGGTCAAGGGGCTGGGCACCGAGGTGGTGGAGGCCATGCTGGAAGAGGCCGGCTTCGAATACAGTCTGGACATCTACCCCTGGGCGCGGGCCATCTCGCTGGCGCGCAGCCGCCCCAACGTGCTCATCTACAGCATCAGCCGCTTCCCCGAGCGCGAGGCGCAGTTCCAGTGGATCGGGGTGATAGCGCGTATCGACTTTCATGTGTTCGCCCTGGCCAAGCGCGACGACATCAAGCCCTTTAGCCAGCTGTCACAGGCGCGAGCCTGGTCCATCGGCACGGTGCGCAACGACGCGCTGGAGCAGTACCTCATCAGCCGCAATTTTTCCAACCTGCAGCGCAACAACAACCATGAAGCCAATCTGCTCAAACTGTTGATGGGGCGCATCGATCTCTGGCCGGTGTCGCAGGAGACGGCCTACTACTATGCGCGCCAGGCGGGCTATGGGCCGTCCACCCTCAAGATAGTGCACGACATCGAGGATTTTACCGGGGGGGATCTCTACGTGGCGGCGAGTCTGAAAACCTCGCCCGAGGTGGTCAAGCGGTTGCAGGAGGCGCTGGCCACCATCAAGCAGAACGGCATCTACGACGGCATCGTGAAGCGCTACCGCTGAGCCGTGCCAGCCTGTGAGGGCTGCGCAACAAAAAGGGCCAACTGTCGTCGGCCCTTTGTCATCAGTGAGCGAGGAACTCGTACTGAGCCTCGATGAAGGCACCGGCCCGCTCGCTCAGGGCGGCGTGCACGACGGTGGTGGGGTGAACCTGATCCCAGAACATCTTGCCTTCGCAGTCGAGGGTACTGGCGCTGCGCCGCACCATGGGGCTGGCCACGGCCTGGGCCAGCAGCGGGTTGCCGGCGATGGCGAGGCGTTCCTGCGGGTTGAAGGCGGAGAGGCTGCTGTCGCTGGCGACACTAGTGGCACTGCGGGAGGCAAACGGCTTCCACACATAGCCGCCGCCGTAGCAGGCGTTCTCGGTGTCGCTCAGGCCGAAGTTCTGCGGCTCGCGTAGCATCTCGGCGAACTGCTTGTCGATCTCGAACAGTTTGACGATGCCGGTGGGGGCCAGCTGGCGTGCCAGGTTCAGCAGCAGCTGGTTGTGGTAGGCAGAGACATGGCTGGCCGCCTCGACCACCTTCTGGCTGCGGGCCGAGGGGTTCTGGCCCAGATCCGGCAGGTTGAACAGCAGAATCTGCTTGGCGCCATTCAATACCATGCGGTTGGCCGCATCGCTGATGGCGTCGCGCACCCGCTTGGCATCCTGCTCGGTGTTCCAGCCATAGGCCAGGTAGTCGTTGGCGCCGACCCAGAGGATCACCAGATCATCGGGTTTGAAGCTGTCCTTTTGCAGGAACTGGGTCACCTCGTAATCCAGGTTGTTGATGACCTGATACTTGGGATTCCAGGAGATCTTGTTGTAGGCCACCGCGGTGGCGCCCCCTTCCGCCTCGTTGGCGATGGTCAGCCCCGGGAACTGCCGGGTCAGCTGCTCCAGCCAGACCGGCCCGTTGGAGAAGCGGCCCTGATAGTAGGGAGGGCTGGAAGGGAGATAACCGCGCATCTTGCTGTACATCTTGCCGGTGTCGGAGAGGCTGTCGCCAAACATCACGATCCGGGAGAAGGCGGGGCGACTGTCGGCTGCCTGAACTGTCAGCGCGAAGAGTCCCAATAAACACACAAACCATTTCTTCATCTTGTTGTTCTCATTGATTGGAAGCAGGTGGTGCCTGCAGGCTGTTCCTCGATAGGCAAAGGTGCTGGGAAGCTGTTTTGCCATCTTGCAGGGTATAAGGCCGAATTTTATTTCGCAGCAGTGCGGGCTGATTAAATCGATTACGGTCACATCCCCTTCACCCAGATGGGGAGGCTTCACGTTTGTTTCACGCCCCGGCAGGCAGACTGCACCCGTACCCAATGACAGGAGCATGAAATGAACAAGGCAAGCGTAATCGGTCTGTTGACCCTGATGTCCATCTCTTCTTTCGCCATGGCGGCCTATACCGGCCCGCAGGAGCAGAACAAGGTGTCCGTCGCACAGTTGAAGGATCTGGCCGATGACAGCTGGGCCACCCTGGAAGGGAAGCTGGTCAAGCACCTGGGCGGCGAGAACTATCTGTTCCGCGACGCCAGTGGCGAGGTGGAAGTGGAAGTGGATCAGGACGTGTGGCGTGGCACCGAAGTGGGCCCGGACGATCTGATCCTCATCCGTGGCGAGGTGGACCACAGCTGGAACAAGACCGAAGTGGAGGTGGAGAAGCTGGAGAAGGTGGGCGCCGCCCCGCAGAGCAAGGGCGGTTTCATCGCCAAATAAGGGCTGACTCCGCACGCCAGACGTAACAAGGGCGCCTCCATGGAGGCGCCCTTTTGCTGTTGGTCTGCTTAGCCGGTGCGGGCCAGCGTGCGCTTGAAGCCCTTCTCGGCCTGATTGACCTTGTAGAGATAGCGGCGGGCTTCCGCCTTGGGGTGCTGCTCGGTCAGGATCTGGTAGACCGCCTCGGGCGAGAGCTGGTTGATCATGCCGGGCGCCGCCTTGCGGTCGCTGGAGAAGGTATTGAGCACCCCGCCGGCGCCGCCGTTGTAGGCGGAGATGACGGCGTAGCGACGCGAGCGCGGATCCTGGATATCCACCAGATAGACGGTCTGCAGCAGGTGCAGGTAGGCGGTGCCCACGTCTATGTTGTAGGCCGGGTTGAACAGGTCTTCCCTGGTCGGCTGGCCGCTCTTGCCCTTGACCCGCACGTAGACGTCCCGCCCGGCGGTGGCCGGGATCACCTGCATCAGGCCGTAGGCGTTGGCATGGCTGACCGCATAGGGGTTGAAGCTGCTCTCGGTCTTGATCACCGCGTAGATCAGGCTCTCCGCCACCCCGTACTTGCGGGAGGCTTCCCGGATCAGGCTGGCGTACTTGTAGCCCCGCCGGTCCTCGTGGTTGGCCACCATGGGGATGTCGACGAAGAAGATGGTACGGATGCCGAGGGTGCGCTTCTTCATCGCCGTGTTGAGCAGGTAGTCGGCATAGCGCTCGGCACGCCAGTCGAAGCGGATCGGCTGGCCCTGGTTGTCCAGCACCTGACCGTAGAGGAAGGGCTCGCCGCCGGGCAGGATCTCGGCGTCGGAGTAGAGATCCACTTCCGCCGGATCGTCCGGGGTGAGCAGGGTCTCGATGATGGCGCGGCGCAGATGGGAGCGCGGGTCGATGCCGGAGACGGTCTCGACCATGATGTGGCCGCTGGAGAAGTCGATGTGGGCCCGGCTCTTGTATTGATCCGTGTATTTGACGTAGTCAAACTTGCCCGCAAACAGCGCCTCACGCCCCCAAATCTCGTTCACATTGTGGGAGAGCGCGCTGATCATGTGTTCAAAGCCGCGGATGTCCTTGCCGTTGACGAGATCGTCATCCTCGTTGCCATTGGGCTTGGGGGAGGATGAGCAGGCAGAGAGAAACAGCAGGGTGCACAGCAGCCAGAAAATTCGGCCCATAGAGTCCTCAAACTGGGCGGCGGGCCGCCCGTCACTTCCGTCGTTGCCGTGAGTCGACGGGGCCGGCCTGCGCAGGCCGGCCCCGTTCACGGGTTATTTGCTGGGCGGGGTATAACCGTCGATGGCCACTTCACCCGCTTCGAACAGGTAGTTCACCATCTCTTTCTCCAGCAGCTGGCGATGCTCGAGGTTCATCATGTTCAACTTCTTCTCGTTGATCAGCATCACCTGCTTCTTCTGCCACTCGGTCCAGGCTTCCTTGCTGATGTTGTCAAAAATGCGCTTGCCGAGTTCACCGGGGTAGAGCTGGAAATCGAGACCCGGGCCCTCTTTTTTCAGGCGCTGGCAAAATACGGTACGGCTCATGTTGACCTCTATGGTTGTAAGTCCGGATAGGCGAGCAGACGGGCCGTGGCGGCCGCCAGACCCACCTCTGCAGGATGGCGTAAGTTATACCAGAGTCGGTTATCCGCTTCCATGAGCAGGGGGGCCGGCGGCGCGTCGGTTTCGATCAGCATGGGCCGGATATCGAGGTGAAAGTGGCTGAAAGTATGGCGAAAACCGGCCAGTTCACGGGGTTCGCTGCCGGTCAGGCCGAGCCGCTGCAACAGCCCCGCCACCTCGGTGTCCGACTCCACCTGGGGGAAGCAGTAGAGCCCGCCCCAGATCCCCTGCGGCGGCCGCTTCTCCAGCAGCAGCTGATCGCCGTGGCGGATGAGCAGCATGATGCCGGTACGGGCCGGGATGCTCTTCTTGGGCTTGCTGTTGGGGTAGGCGGTGGGATTGCCCTGCGACAGCCCCTGGCAATCCTCCCGCACCGGGCAGCGCTCGCAAGCGGGCTTGCTGCGGGTGCAGACGGTGGCCCCCATGTCCATCATGGCCTGGTTGTAGTGGGCCACCCCGAGCTTGGGGGTGAGGCGGATGGCCAGCTCCCACAGATCGTTCTCTACCTGTTTCTGGCCGGGCCAGCCGGGCAGGGCCAACCAGCGGGTGAGTACCCGCTTCACGTTGCCATCCAGGATGGCGTGGGGCTGGCCAAGGGAGAGGGAGAGCACGGCGCCCGCGGTGGAGCGGCCGATCCCCGGCAGCGCCATCACCTCCTCCAGCCGCTCCGGGAAGAGGCCGCCATGGAGGTCGCGGATCTGCTGGGCCGCCTTGTGCAGGTTGCGGGCGCGGGCGTAATAGCCAAGCCCGGTCCAGTGGTGCAGCACCTCGTCGATGGGGGCATCGGCCAGAGCCAGCACGTCAGGAAAGCGGGCCATAAAGCGCTGATAGTAGGGAATGACCGTAGCGACCTGGGTCTGCTGCAGCATGATTTCCGAGACCCAGACCCGGTAGGGGGTCTTCTCCTGTTGCCAGGGCAGGGCCTTGCGGCCGTGGAGCTGATACCAGTCCAGGATCCTGGTGGCGAAGGTCACGTTATCTGAGTTGTTCACATTATGCTCATGTTATTGATTTAAAACTAAATTGACTAACGTGTAGCGGTCTTGGCGCTGATACCAGTGCAACGTCCGGTTGGCGAAGGTGGTGTTGCTTGGACTGCCCACTTTGTTCTCATGTCATTGATTAAAAAGGGGAGCTCTCAGGCTCCCTCTTGAAATGGCGGTGGTATGCGCGGTTTAGCCGCGCCAGTCCTGCAGCGCCTTGAGGCTGGCATTCTGCCCACCTACCTGCAGGATGATGTAATCCTGGGCGATGGCGAGCAGGGTGACGCCGGGGGCGACTTCGCTCCCTTCCCGGTAGGTGCGCCCGTTCAACCTCACGGCCCGGTTGGCCGGGTTGGAGGAGAAGACGTGGGCGCCGTAGGCCAGCGGCGGTACCTGCTGGCGGAGCGCCTGCGGCAGAGCGCTGAGCGGCGTGGCCTGCAGCTCGGCCGGCACCTGCGGCGGCGCGCCCTGCTCCCGCAGCGGAGTGTTGTTGAGGGCATTGAGGATGCGCTCGGCCAGCCCCTGGCTGCTGTCGGCGGGCGCCGGTGAAGGCTGTGCATCGACCTTGGGGGTGACCACGGGTTCGGGCGGCGGCGGTGGCAGCGGCCGGGTGATCATCGGTTTGGGCTCGACCCGTACGAAGGGCGGGGTCACCACCTCCTTCACCTCCACCGTCTTCTCGATGGGGCGGTTGTTGAGCAGGTGCCAGCCATAGTTGGCGGCGGCCCCCATCACCAGCGCCAGCGGGGCCAGCAGCCACCAGATCCAGCGCCTGGGTTGTTCCTCATCCTGGCTGACCGGCAGCCCCATCGCCGGAATGTGCGGGGTGAACTGGGGCTGATCGGCCCGCCGCAGCGCCTTGAGCAGGGTGGACATCAGGAAGCCTCCTCCGACAGTGTGTTGATGGCATCGTCATCCTCTGCCGAGTCCAGCTTGGCCGGTTTGCTGGCCCGCTGGACGTCATCCTCCAGCTTCGGCATGGGTTCGCCGGCCATCACGTTGAGGCGCAGCAGGGTGTTGCTGCCGGCGATGCCGTCCGGCGTCAGCCCCTGCTCGCGCTGGAACTGCTGCAGCTTGGTCTTGAGCTCGGCATCGAAGCGACGGACCTTGCGATCCGGCTGTTGCAGGGCCCGGCTGAGGGCGTTGTCGAGCCACTGCACCTGAGTGGGGCCGGCGTTGTTGCCGATCAGGGTGACGCCGCCCTTGGGCATGCGCCACAGCAGGGTGTAGCTGCCACCCCAGTAATCGCTCAGCCACTGCCGGTCTACCTGCCAGCTCTGGTTGCCGATGAGCAGGTTGGCCTTGTCGGGGCCGAGGTTGACCAGGGTGGCGTAATAGGTGCCGCCGGTCTCGTCGGTCAGGCTGACAAGGGCGGGATACTGCAGGGCCTGCAGATCGGCCAGGGAGGCCTCGCCCTCCTGGCAACGCAGGCCGGCGCGCGGTGCGTTGTCGCAGGTGGCCTCTTCCAGCTCGGTCTGGTAGCCCCACACCTTGTAGAGATTCTGCATGGCGCTGTCCGGCTCCAGCGCCTGATTGATGGCGCGGGTCAGCTGCTCCTGCTGCTCCGGGGTGTCGTCCACCTTGACCGGCACCTCCACCGTGACCACCGGACGGGTCGGGAAGACCCCGAAGAACTGCCAGCCCCACCAGCCGGTGGCCACCAGCAAGGCGCCAACCAGCGCCACCATCAGGCCGGACTGCCAGGTGCCCTCGTCACGGATGCCGCTCACCTCGAAGGCCGCCAGGCTGATGTCGCCGTGCACTATCTTGTGGCTGCCGCGGGCGAAGGCGGCGATCAGGGCGCGGTCGCAGATGAGGTTGATGAGGCGCGGAATGCCGCCGGAGAGGCGGTGCAGGGTCTGGATCGCCTTGGGGGTGAAGATGGGCTGCACGCAGCCGGCCACCTGCAGACGAAAGCGGACATAGGCGTCCACGTCCTGGCAGGAGAGCGGCAGCAGGTGGTAGCGGGCGGTGATGCGTTGGGCCAGCTGGCGCAGCAGGGGCTGGCGCAGCATCTGCTGCAGCTCGGGCTGGCCGATGAGCACCACCTGCAGCAGCTTCTTCTCGTCGGTCTCCAGGTTGGTGAGCAGGCGCAGCTGTTCCAGCACGCCGGGCAGCAGGTGCTGGGCTTCGTCCACCAGCACCACGCTGCGCTTGCCAGCCGCCAGATTGGCCAGCAGGTGATCGCGGATGAGGTCGAACAGCTGCTTGAGGCCGGCATCCTGGTCATAGCCCAGCTGGAACTCGTCGCAGATGGCCGCCAGCAGATCCCGTTCGGTCAGGGATGGATTGAGGATGTAGGCGATCTCGGTCTCGGCCGGCAACTGCTGCAACAGGCAGCGGGAGACGGTGGTTTTGCCGGTGCCCACTTCCCCGGTCAGCAGCACGAAGCCGCCCCCATCCTGCAACCCGTAGTTGAGGTGGGCGAGGGCTTCCCCGTGCCGTTCACTCATGTAGAGGTATTTGGGATTGGGCGAGATGGAGAACGGGTGCTCCGACAGACCGAAGAACTGTGTGTACATAAGGATCCATTCCGTTGTTATGGGCGGCAGGTTAAAGCCTCCCCCAAGGGATGTCAAAGACCCGGATGCCATAAGGGGGGCCAGCGCGCACCCTGATCTCCCGGTGGGGAAATCAGGGCTGCGGCCATGGCGGCTGGCGGTGGGAAAAAGGGCCAGAAGTATCGAGGGCGGCCCCGCCAACCGGGTTCACATGGCATCGATGTCGGGCCGGGAATAGTCTCCATCGGTCAAACCGGTATAATCGGGACAGGTTTATCAAGGGAGACAGAGCTTGCAGACTTATCTGGTTGGGGGCGCGGTGCGGGATCGCCTGCTGGGATTGCCGCAGGGGGACAGGGATCACCTGGTGGTCGGGGCGACCGTGGAACAGATGCTGGCACTGGGTTTTACCCAGGTGGGCCGCGACTTTCCCGTGTTTCTGCACCCCAAGACCCAGCAGGAGTACGCGCTGGCCCGCACCGAGCGCAAACAGGGGCAGGGTTACACCGGCTTCGTCTGCCACGCCTCGCCGGAGGTGACGCTGGAGCAGGATCTGCTGCGCCGGGATCTCACCGTCAACGCCATCGCCGAAGATGAGGCGGGGCAACTGCACGATCCCTATGGCGGCATCGAGGATCTGAAGCAACGGGTGTTGCGCCACGTCTCCCCCGCCTTTGCCGAAGATCCGTTGCGCATCCTGCGGGTGGCCCGCTTCGCCGCCCGCTTCCACGCCCAGGGTTTCGTGGTGGCTCCCGAGACGCTGGCGCTGATGCGCGAGATGACCGAGGCCGGCGAGCTGGCCCACCTGACCCCTGAGCGGGTCTGGAAGGAGCTGGAGAAGGTGCTGTTGGGGCCGACCCCGCAGGTGTTCTTCGAGGTGCTGCGCGAGTGCGGCGCTCTGGCCGCTCTGTTCCCCGAGCTGGACGCCCTGTTCGGGGTGCCGGCCCCCACCAAGTGGCACCCGGAGATCGATACCGGCATCCACACCATGATGGTGCTGGCGCAGGCCTGCCGCCTCTCCCCCGAGCTGGCGGTGCGCTTCGCGGCGCTGTGCCACGACTTTGGCAAGGGGCTGACTCCGCCGGAATTCTGGCCGAGCCACCACGGTCACGGCCAGAAGGGGCTGCCGCTCATCCGCGACTTCTGCGAGCGCTTCCGGGTACCGAACGAGTGTCGTGACCTGGCCCTGCTGGTGAGCGACCTGCACACCCATATCCACATCGCCTTCGAGCTCAAGCCCGCGACCCTGCTCAAGGTGTTCGACAAGGCTGACGCCTGGCGCAGGCCCGAGCGCTTCGCCCAGCTGCTGGACGCCTGCCGGGCCGACTTCCACGGCCGTACCGGCTTCGAGGAGCGGGTCTATGCCGAACCCGACTATGTGGCGCAGGCGCTGGCGGCAGCCCAGGCGGTGCCGGTGAAGGAGATAGTGGCGGCCGGCTTCAAGGGGGAGGCCATCCGCGAGCAGCTGGCCAAGCGCCGGCTCGACGCCATCAGCCGGGTGCGCGACGAGTGGACCTTCCTCGAGGATTGACGAGGCATGGAGACGAGGCATGGACAAAAAAGCCCGGGTCAGTGACCCGGGCTTTTTCATGGTCGTGCGGCCGCCTAGTCACCGGGACCGAAGCGCTCATGTACCGGGTCGTAGAAGTAGGCCTGGTAGTTGAAGTCGATCCCCTTGATGTAGGGGTTTTCCAGCCGGAACAGCCGGCGGGTATTGAGGTGAGCGAAGCTGAGGGAGGGCTTGAAGGCCTTCAGCCAGAGCGCCTGCAGGGAGCCGTCGCGCCAGGCGGCCTTGAGTCCCAGCTGCACCCGGTCGATGGCCTGCCGGTTGCCGCTGTGGGTGAAGAAGACCCGGGGCAGGGGATAGTAGAGGGCCAGGCTCTCATCCATCATCAGCCCTTCCACCTCTTTGTGGTTCAGCTTTTCCTGAGGCAACTCGTTGATACCGCGGCAGAAAAGATCGAAACGGCCGCGCGCCACCATCTTGAACAGCTGCTCGTAGCCCTCCACCTCCAGCACCTTGAAGCCGGCCCGGCGCAGGATCTCTACGTCGAGCCAGCCCTTGCCCTGGCCGATGTCGAAGCGCTTCAGCTCATCCAGGCTGGTGGCCTTGGCAACCTCATCCTTGCGGGTGGGGCTGACGAAGCAGATGCGGTAGCTGACGATGCCGATATGGATGGGGAAGCGTACATAGTCGATGCCGCTCATGTCCCGGTCGGCGCGATAGCTGTCCATGGCGAACAGGTTGGGGTAGTGGTTGAAGCGTAGGCTGACCCACATTCGGGCCAGGGTCATGGGGGGGGCGGCCTGCATCCGGTAGTCGCCATGGCTGGCGCGGGTCTTCTCCAGCGCCAGGTGCAGGACCTCGCGATCATAGGTGCTTCTGGGGTCGTGCTCGCTCTCCGGACTCATGTAGGTGAACAGGGTCGGGCCGGCCAGCACGGGCATGGCCGTCAGCAGGGCGAGCAGCGGGGTCCAGTGCATCATGCACTCCTGTGAAAAGCAGAGACTCTTCTGAGTGTAGTGACTCTCCCGGCCGTGAGCGGGCAGAGCCAGGGTCAGGGTTTGCCGGTGGCGGGCTCGCCCGGTCCGAAGCGCTGGGTGAGGGGATCGTAAAGATAGGGGTGGTAATCGAAGTCGAGTCCCTGCAGCAGGGGGTTGTCCAGTCTGAACAGTTGCCGCTGGTCGAGCCTGGCAAACGCCAGCGCCGGCTGGTAGGTCTTGAGCCAGAGTGCCTGCAGTGAGCCATCCTGCCAGGCCAGCTGCAGGCCGGCCCGGATCCGACGCAAGGCATGCTGGTTCTCCTTGTGGCTGTAGAAGAGGTGGACGAAGGGGTAGTAGAGCGCCAGATGCTGGTCGACCATCAGCGGCCCCAGATCCTTGTGGGTATCCAGCTCGCTCAGCAGTTCGTTGGCACCCCGGCAGAAGAGGTCAACCCGGCCGCGCACCACCAGCTTGAACAACCGCTCGTAGCCCTCGACCTCCTGCACCTTGAAGCCGGCGGCGCGCAGTATGTCGGCGTCCTGCCAGCCGCGGCCCTGGCCATGGGTGAACTGCTGCAGATCGCTGAGGGTGCGCACCCGGGCCACGGCTTGCTGCTGCTTGGGGCTGACGAAGCAGATGCGATAGCCGAGGATGCCGAGATCCACCGGGAAGCGGACATAGTCGAGGTCGTGGCTCCCCTCCGGGCGCGGAAAGCTGTCGATGGCCAGCAGGTTGGGGTAGAGGTTGTATTGCAGCACCTGGCGCAGCCGGGTCCGGCTCATGGACGGGGCCGGGCGTAGTTCGTAATCGCCGAAGCTGTCGCGGGTCTTCTCCAGGGCCAGCTGCAGCAGCTGCTGACCGTAGAGGGAACGCAAATCCCGGTCACTCTCCGGGCTGACATAGGTCACTATGTCCGCGGCCGGCAGCAGGGGGGAGAAGAGCAGACTACCGGCCAGCAGCCCCAGGATCATCGTTCTGTGGTTCATCATACCGCTCACAACTGTCACATTGAGTTGAGTGTAGCGGTTGATGGCGTCGGGACGGGCTCTCCGGCGCCGGAACCTGTGGCCTTGACCTGCCGCGCGATCGCTACCAGAACAGCTGACCCAGCAGAGGCGCCAGCAGCACGGTCACCATGCCGGCTATCATCATCACCATGCTGGAGACCACCCCCTCCTCGTTGCCCATCTGATAGGCCTTGGCGGTACCGGCGCCGTGGGCCGAGGCACCAAAGCCCGCCCCCTTGCCGAGCCGGCTGCGAATGGCCAGCAGGGTGAGCACGCTCTCCCCCACCGCCATACCAATGACCCCGGTCAGCACCACGAACAGGGCGGTGAGATCGCTCTGACCGCCGATGGCGCGGGTCGCCTCCACCGCGAAGGGGGTGGTGATGGAGCGCATCGCCAGACTGCGCTGCAGCATGTCGGAGAGATCGAGCCAGCGGGCCAGCAGCACGGTACTGCCCACCGCCATCATGACGGAGGCGACCACCCCCACCGACAGTGACAGCCAGTGGCGGCGAATGAGCCGGCGGTTCTCGTAGACCGGCACCGCGAAGGCGACGGTGGCCGGCCCCAGCAGCCAGAGCAGCCAGTGGGATTCGGCCATGTAGTCCTGATAGGGGATATGGAACAGCATGACGACCGCCACCAGCAGGGTCGGCGCCAGCAGCAGCGGCATCAGCGGCAGGATGCGTTTCTTGCCGTAGAGCCATTTGCTGGCGTAGTAGAAGAGCAAGGTCAGGGCGAAGCAGAGCAGACCGAGCAGGGTATCAGACATGACGACGACTCCGGCGGGCCAGTTTCAACTCGAGGCGGTAGACCCTGTCCACCACCAGCGCCGTGGTGCCGAGCACCAAGGTAGTGCTCACCAGCAGCACCACCATGATGCGCCACCCCTCCTGCAACAGCAGCTCCTGATAGTTGACCACCGCCACCACGGCGGGGACGAAGAACAGCAGCATCTCCGCCAGCAGCCAGCGGGCGCCGGCTTCAAACCACTGGGCCTTGACCATCCCGAGCAGGATGCAGGCCAGCAGCAACAGCATGCCGGTGAGGTTGGCGGGCAGCGGCAGGTGGAGGGTGCGCACCGCGGTATCGGCCAGCAGCCAGATGGCGGCCAGCAGGGCGATTTGGAAGGGAGTCTGGAACCAGCGAAGGGAGAGGGCTTTCATGACATGGGTCTTTCTGTGAACTTGCTCACAGTATAGAGATGGGTTAAACCTGCAAAAAATGAATTAAAATTATCAAAATCATGCCAAAGAGGCATGATTCATTTTTGCCGTCTGTCAGGAGATCGCCATGGATATCCGCGCCCTGCGTTACTTTGTCGAACTGGTGCGGGAACAGAGCTTCACCCGCGCCTCCGAGAAACTGTTCGTTACCCAGCCCACCATCAGCAAGATGATCCGCAACATGGAAGAGGAGCTGGGACAGCCCCTGCTGAGCCGCTCCGGACG
Organism: Aeromonas sp. QDB20; assembly: GCF_027707805.1. NCBI lineage: Bacteria > Pseudomonadati > Pseudomonadota > Gammaproteobacteria > Aeromonadales > Aeromonadaceae > Aeromonas > Aeromonas sp. QDB20. Next base: position 159,556 of record NZ_JAPCJC010000003.1, read on the forward strand.
CCGCTTCACCCTGACCGACAGCGGCCGGGTGCTGTTCAACCGGGCCCAGACCATCCTGGCCGAAATGCAGCAGCTGGAGGCGGAACTCGCCGATCTGCAGAGCCTGCAATTTGGCCGGCTGGCCCTCGGCATTCCGCCCATGGTGGGTCACGTCTATGCGGATCTGATCCGCGCCTATCGCAGCCGCTACCCCAAGGTCGAACTCTCCATCGTCGAGTACGGTGGCCGGCGCATCGAGCAGGCGGTGCTGGAAGGGGAGCTGGATCTCGCCATCACCATGCTGCCGACCAGGGAGGAGGGTGCTTTGAGCGTCCTGGAGCTGGACCAGTATCCCATTCAGGTGGTGCTGCCCGATCTGCCGCGTTGGCGGGATTGCGGCGAGATCCGGCTGGAGGCGCTGCGGGACGAGCCCTTCCTGCTCTACACCCAGGCTTTCACCCTGAGCGAGCGGCTGGAACAGGCGTGCCGGGTGGCCGGTTTCGAGCCTCAGGTGGCGGCGCGCAGCAGCCAGTGGGACTTTCTCACCGCCATGGTGCGCAGCGGCATGGGGGTTGCCTTTTTGCCCGAGCCCATCTGCCGCCGGCTGGCACCGGACGGCCTGGTGCTGAGGCCGCTGGTGCCAGAGCTGAGCTGGCGGCTCGGGGTGATCTGGCCGAGCGAGCGCTATCTCTCCCGCACCGCCGAGGCCTGGCTGGCGCTCTGCCGCGAGCAGGGCTGAGTCTCATCAGGGTTTGCCGAAGCGATCCGTCGCCGGGTTGTAGAAGTAGTGCTGGTAATCGAAGTTGATGCCCTTGAGGAAAGGGTTCTCCAGCTTCAGCATCCGCCTCTGCTTGAGCCCGGCGAAGGCGATGGCAGGGCCGAAACTGCGGCGCCACAAGGCTTGCAGCGAACCATCCTGCCAGGCTTGCTGCAGCCCCGTCTCCACCCGCCTCATGGCCTCGCCGTTGGCGGCATTGGTATAGAAGACCCTGGGCAGCGGATAGTAGAGCAGCAGGGAGCTGTCCATCTTCAACCCCTTGATCTCCTTGTGGGTCAGCAGTTCGCTGCGCAGCTCGCTCGCCCCGCGGCACAGGAGGTCAAAGCGGCCGCGAGCCACCATCTTGAACAGCATCTCGTAGCCGTCGACCTCCACCACCTTGAGGCCTGCATGGCGCAGTATCTCCACGTCCAGCCAGCCCTTGCCCTGACCGAAGCTGAAGCGACGCAACCCCTCGAGGTCGTGCACCTGTGCCATGGCCGCCTGTTGACCTGGGCTGACGAAACAGATGCGGTAGCTGACGATGCCGAGATGGACAGGAAAGCGGACATAGGCCAGCCCTTTCTCGTCCCGCGCGCTGCTGTAGCTGTCCATGGCGAACAGGTTGGTAAAGCTGTTGAGCTCCAGACTGAGCCGGACCCGAGCCTTGGTCATGGGCGGCGCGGGTTGCAGCTCATAATCGCCAAAGGTGTCGCGGGTCTTGTCGAGGGCGAGGCGGAGCAGCTCCCTGTCATAGGTCATGCGCGGGTCCTTCTCGCTCTCCGGGCTGATATAGGTAAAGCGGGTCGCCGCCAGCGACGTGGAGGAGAGGAAGAGGGAGAGAAGCAGGAACAGGAGTCTATACATCCAGGCTAGGCTCTATGATTTTGTTTCATCCATTATAGTTCGGCCCCCAGCCGTTCAGGCGTGCCGGTCGCTTGCCAGCAGGCTGCCCAGCCGGCGGCAGAGGTGGCGCAGGGTCTGGTTGTCGAGGGAGGCAAAGCCAAGCAGCCACCCCTCCTGCGTCGGCGGGCCCAGGTAGAACTGGCCGAGGGGGCGCAGCCCCAGCCCCTCGGCGTTGGCGGCCTCTGTCCAGCGCGCCTCGCCGCCGGGGGGCAGCCGCACGGCGCACTGCAGGCCGGCCCCGCCGTGGATGGGGGTGAGGGCGGGGCAGTGGCTGGCCAGCTCGGCCAGCAGCAGATCGCGGCGGCTCTGATAGACCAGCCGGCTCTGGCGCAGGTGGGTGGCGAAGTGGCCGGCGCGGATGAAGTCGGCGGTGACCGCCTGCAGCAGCTGGTTGCTGTGGCCATCGACCGCGGCCCGGGCCCGACAGAAGGATTCCATCAGCGGTCTGGGCAGCACCAGGTAGGCGAGGCGCAGCGAGCCGAACAACACCTTGCTGAAGGTGCCCACGTAGAGCACCCGTCCCTGGCCATCCAGCCCCTGCAGGGCGGGGAGAGGCCGCTGATCGTACTGGTACTCGCCGTCGTAGTCGTCCTCCAGGATCCAGGCGCCGTGCCGCTCGGCCTCGGCCAGCAGCGCCATCCGCCGCGGCAGGCTCATGGGCACGCCGAGCGGATACTGGTGGGCCGGCGTGGTGTAGATGAGCCGTGGCGCCGGGTGATCCCCCTGCGGGTTGAGCCCCTCCTCATCCACCGGCACCGGGTGCACCCGGGCGCCGGCACTCTCCATGGCGGTGCGGGCCCCGGGGTAGCCGGGATCCTCCACCCAGACGGTATCGCCGGCATCGATCAGCAGCTGGGTCGCCAGCAGGATCCCCTGCTGGGAGCTGGTGAGGATCAGGATCTGGTCCGGCTCGCACACCACGCCGCGCGACTGCACCAGATAGCTGCTGATGGCGCCGCGCAGCGCCTCCAGCCCCTGCGGATCCCCGTAGTTCATCCAGTCGCCGGCGTGCCGGCGCCACTGCTGCTGCATCAGCCGGCCCCACAGGGCCTGGGGGAAGAGGCGGGGATCCGGCTGGCTGGAGGCAAAGGAGCGGCCCACCTCGGGCACGTCGTGGCAGGCGCCGCTGTCGGCCATCTCCTGACCACGGCGCGACAGACCGGCCGCTGACTGGGGCGGGCGCGGAGTCGGGGAGACCGCGGCCAGCGCCACGAAGCTGCCGGCCCCCACCTTGCGCACCAGATAGCCCTCCGCCTCCAGCCGGCCATAGGCCAGCTCCACCGTGCTGCGAGAGACCCCCAGATCGGCGGCCAGCATGCGGCTGGCGGGCAGCCGGCTGTGCTGGGGCAGGTGGCCGGCCAGCATGGCCGAACGCAGGGTGCGCACCAGCTGTTCGTGCAGCGGCAGATCGCTGGCTTGCTGGGTGGCAAACAGGGTGGGCAGGGCAGGCATGGGGAGCTCCCGGGCGCGAATTGGTCTGCTCATATTGGCAAAATTGGTCGGCGTGGCAAGGCCATTATGTCGCTACATTGAGGCGCAAGGTTCGGGATCCACAACGATTGGCAATTGAGAAAGGAGTCTGCATGTCGGAGTACAGTGCCACCATCAGCTGGCAGCGGGGGGAGCACGAGCCCTTCGTCGATCAACGCTACAGTCGGGCCCACTGGTGGGAGTTCGACGGCGGCGTCAGGGTGCCGGCGTCCTCATCCCCCCACGTGGTGCCGCTGCCCTGGTCGGTGGCCGAGCACGTCGATCCGGAAGAGGCCTTCGTCGCGGCCATCTCCAGCTGTCACATGCTCACCTTCCTCTGGCTGGCGGCCAGGGCGGGCTATCGGGTGGAGAGCTACCGGGACGAGGCGGTGGGCATCATGGAGGCCAATGTACGCGGTCGTCAGGCCATCACCCGGGTCACCTTGCAGCCGCTGGTGCAGTTCGGCGGCGAATGCCAGCCGGATCTGGTCGCGCTGGAGCAGTTGCACCACCAGGCCCACGAGGAGTGTTTCATCGCCAACTCGGTCACCACAGTCATCACCACCCGGATCCGGGTGTGAGTACAAGGAGCGTCACTATGAGTCATGTATTGAGCAGCGGGCTGGCCAGTGCCGAGCAAGCCCGCCTTTTCTTCGAGGCCCAGCTGGCCTTTCGCACCGATCCGGCGGATCTGGCCGCCGATCTGCTGGCCGGGGAAGAGCGGATCGTGGTCATCGACACCCGCTCTGCCAGTCACTACGCCGAGGGGCACATCCCCGGTGCCATCAGCTTTCCCCACGCCACCATGAATCCGGCCAGCACGGCCGCACTGGCGCGGGACAAGGTCTATGTCTGCTATTGCGACGGCATCGGCTGCAACGGCTCGACCCGTGGCGCCTGCAAGCTGGCGGCGCTCGGCTTTCAGGTCAAGGAGCTGATCGGTGGCCTGCACTGGTGGCGGCAGGACGGTTTTGCGGTCGCTACTGGTAGCGAACCGGGCGTGCTGCAAACGGGAGGGATTGCCTGTGGCTGCTGATATCCATCTGAACGAGTTCGACCAGCCGGTCGGAGCGTCGCTGCCCGACTGGCGGGGCGCCGAGTTTCCGCCCCGCCGCACGCTCAACGGCTGGGGCTGCCGGCTGGAGCCGCTGGATCCCGAGCGTCACGGCCCCGGCCTGTGGCAGGCCTTCCGCGCCGACAGTGGGGCCATGTGGACCTATCTAACCACAGGTCCCTATGCAACAGAGGCGGATATGCTGGTCTGGCTGCGAGAGTGCGCCGCCAAGACAGACCCCCAGTTCTACACCATCTTCGACGAGGATGGCGAACAGCCGCTGGGGCTGGCCAGCTACCTGCGCATCGACCCTCTGGCGGGCAGCATAGAGGTGGGTTGGCTGCACTTTTCCCCCGCCCTGCAGCGCTCAAGGCTGGCGACGGCGGCCATGGCACTGATGATGGCCAATGCCTTCGCCCTCGGCTACCGGCGTTACGAATGGAAGTGCAATGTCTTGAACAAGCCCTCCTGGCAGGCGGCGCTGCGGCTCGGTTTCAGTTACGAGGGGACCTTTCGCCAGAACCGGGTGGACAAGGGACGGACGCGGGACACCGCCTGGTTCTCGGTGATCGACAGTGAGTGGCCGGCGCTGCAGGCCTGCTTTGCGCGCTGGCTGGCGCCCGACAACTTCGATGAGCGCGGCAGGCAGCGGTTGCGGTTGTCCGAACTGACCACCGCTTGTCGTGCCGATGGCCAGTTGCCGTGACAAGACAAACGAGGCCCCGCTCGCGGGGCCTCTGTCATTTCAGGCGTTACTCATGGTGCTCGCCGATGGGGGCGGCAATCCACTTCATCAGGCGCAGCATGTCGGCGGGGGCTACCCCGACCGAGAGGCCGCGCTTGCCGCCGCTCACCAGGATCTCGTCAAACTGCATGGCCGAGTCGTCGAGCACGGTGGGCAGCAGCTTCTTCTGGGCCAGCGGGCTGATGCCGCCCACCTTGTAGCCGGTCAGCTTCTCGGCCTCCGCCGGTTTCATCATCTCCACCTTCTTGAGACCGGTGGCCTTGGCCAGCTGCTTGAGGCTGCACAGGCCGGACGATGGGACGATGGCCACCACCGCCTGCTTGTCGTGATGGGCGATCAGGGTCTTGAACACCTGGGCTTCCGGCAGGCCGAGCTGGGTCGCGGCATGCTTGCCGAAGTCGTCGTGGGCTTCGCACTCGTAGGGGTAGAGCTTGTGAGGGATCTTGAGCTTTTTCAGCAGGTTGATGGCTGGTGTCATGATGAGAGCCTTGAGTCGAGACAAGGCCAAACAGTCTGCGCCTGCCGGGCGGGTGATGCAAGCAGCCTGCATTGACAGGGAGGGATAAGGGGAGAGAGACAAAAAAGCCCGGGTCAATGACCCGGGCTCTTCACTGCGGTGCGCCTCAGGAGAAGCAGATCTGCAGTACGTAGAAGATGGCGATGGCCAGGATGGCACCCGCAGGCAATGTGATGACCCAGGAGACCACGATGTTGCGCAGCACGCCCAGGTTCAGGGCCGCGATACCGCGGGCCAGACCCACGCCCATGACAGCACCGACCAGAGTCTGGGTGGTGGAGATGGGCAGACCGGTACCGGAGGCGATCACCACGGTGGCGGCGGTGGCCAGCTGGGCGGCGAAGCCACGGCTCGGGGTCAGGTGGGTAATGCCGGTGCCGACGGTCGCCATCACCTTCTCGCCCATGGTGGCCAGACCGATCACGATGCCGATGCCGCCGAGCGGCAGGATCCACCAGGCGATGTGGGAGCTGCCGCCGATCTCGCCGCCGGCCGCCACGATGGAGGCGACCGCGGAGAGCGGACCGATGGCGTTGGCCACGTCGTTGGAGCCGTGGGCAAAGGCCATGGCACAGGCGGTGATGATCATCAGGATGCCGAACACCTTCTCCACGTTGGCGAAGTGCATCTTGCTGTCATCCTGCGGGTTGTACTGCTGGCCGCGAATGTAGATCCAGCCGGCAAAGGCCACCGCGATGGAGATGGCGACGGAGAGCAGGATACCCTCGCCATCGCTCAGGTGCAGACCGACGTGGGTCAGCCCCTTCTTGATGGTGACCAGGCAGATCACCAGCGCGGTCAGGAACATGTAGAAGGGGACGTAGCGCTTGGCGTTGTTGAGGGGATCATCGGTGTTGAAGATGAGCTTCTGCACGCTGATGAACATGAAGTAGGCGATGACGCCGGAGATGGCCGGAGTGACCACCCAGGAGCCGACGATGCCGCCGAACTTGCTCCACTGCACCGCTTCCGGGCCCACGCTCACCACGGCGAAGCCGACGATGGCGCCGATGATGGAGTGGGTGGTGGAGACGGGCCAGCCGAAGTAGGAGGCCAGGATCAACCAGGCGCCGGCGGCCAGCAGGGAGGCGATCATGCCGAGCACCAGCAGATCCGGAGTGGCGGCAAAGGCGTTGCTGTCGATGATGCCGTTGCGGATGGTGGCGGTGACTTCACCACCGGCCAGATAGGCACCGGCAAATTCAAAGATCATGGCGATGATGATCGCCTGACGGATGGTCAGGGATTTGGTGCCGACCGACGTGCCCATGGCGTTGGCCACGTCATTCGCACCAATGCCCCAGGCCATCAAAAAGCCGAACAAGGCCGCCACGAGCACCAGAGTGGTGCCGTAATTCGCGATAATGTCCATTCAGTGTTTTACCCAGTCAGTCGATTACGAACGAGCCAGCATCAGTTCCAGACGGGCGCCTACACGCTCGGCCTGATCTGCCAGGTCACCTACCCATTCGAGGATCTTGTAGAGGAACATAACGTCGATCGGATTGTATTTGTGCTCAACGGCTTGCAGCTGTTGGCGCAGCCCGATCTGCATGGTGTCAGTATCGTCCTCGATAAGATCCAGCTGGTGGATCATCTCGGCAACCATTTCAACTTCACGTCCTTTAAAGCCGGTTTCGAGCAGCTCATCGAGTTCTCCGATGGCTTTCTCGGCTTGGGCGGTCGCATCGATACAGCGTTTGAGATAGGCCATGAAATCGGCCCGCATCTCGGAGGGGAATTCCATTTTGCGGCCAAGCATGCGGCCGGAAATATCCTTGGCACGGTTGGCGATCTTGTCCTGCTGGGTCAGCAGTTCGAGCAGGTCGGTACGGGCGACCGGCAGGAACAGACCACGGGGCAGCTTCAGACGGATTTCACGCTTGAGGATGTCCGCTTCTTTCTCCAGCTGGGCAATCTGCTGCCGGATCTTCTCGGCATCTTCCCAACGGTCTTCGGCAACGGCATCAAAGAAGGGAACCAACTGCTGGGAGCACTGGTGAACCTTGACGATATGCTTCTGCAGCGGCTTGATGGGGGACTTGGCAAAAAGCCCCAAAATAGTATTTACTGGCATGGCCAAACCTGTGTCGGTGAAAAAACACTCGATACGATTTTATGAGGGGCGCATGGTAACCGAACTGCGCCATCAATAAAACCGTGAATTAATCCTGATGTATCGCAGGCATTATATCCTCGCGCTTAGCATCACGCCCCCCAAAGTTGCCTGCCAGCCCGGAATGACTATGCAAACTGAGATCGAGATAAAGTTTTTTGTCTCCCGAGATATTCGACAGCCTTTTTTCAACCTTCTGAATTCACTGGAAATTATATCCAGCTCCCAAGCCGAGCTCGGCAATGTCTATTTTGATACGCCGGCGCTGGATTTACGCCGACTGGAAATGGGATTGCGAATTCGTCGCAGCGATGATTTTGCCGAACAGACGATTAAATGTCGGGGCCAGGTGGTGGGCGGATTGCATGCCAGACCCGAATACAATGCCCCCGTCGAGGGCGATCTGCCTGCCTTGGCCGCCTTCCCCGATGCGATCTGGCCAAGCCTGGCGGTGCGCGACGGGATCCAGGGCGAGCTGGTGGCCCAGTTTCGCACCGACTTTCTGCGCCGCCACTGGCTGATCGCCTTCGAGGGGGCCGAAATCGAGCTGGCCTGGGATCAGGGGGAGATCGTCGGCGTGCTCGGCAAGAGCCCCATCGACGAGCTGGAGCTGGAGCTCAAATCTGGCGAGGCGAGCGCCCTGTTTGGCTTGGCTGAGCAGCTGGCTGGGCTGGGTGGCCTGCGTCTCGGGGCTCAGTCCAAGGCCCAGCGCGGGTATCGGCTGGCGGGGCTTGGCAAGCCGCTGGCGCTGCAATCCCTGCCCGCGGTCACCGAGCTGAGTGCTGTAGCACGCATCACCCTGGGTCTGCAGCATTGGCAGCACCATGAACAGTTCTGGCTGGAGCAGACGGACGCCGCGCAGCAGACGCTGGCGTTGCAGCAGCTGCGCCTGGGGATGGACCTGATTGCCGAGGCTGCCGACCTGTTGCCGAGCCCGGCCTGGCTCGACAGCCTGACCCGGCTCGGGCAGCGGCTGGCCTTGGTCGCCGGGCAGGCCGACTGGCAGCAGGCGTTGCCGGCGCTGTTTCTGCAGGCCGATTACGTGGGCCTGCAACTGGCCATCGCCGCCTGGCTGCACCGGCAAGGTGGATGAGCTGAACTGTGTCGCGCCTGCAATGCAAAAAAGGGTGAGCCTGGCTCACCTTTTTCTTTGGTTGGCGATGGGCGCGTCGCCGGCAGGCAATCGGGGCCGGATCAGACCTGGGTGTAGACCAGCCCGGTGCTGCGCACCACGTCTTCCCCCTGACAGCGCTGTTCCAGTGCACTGGTGTCGCAGGGCTGGCCGTTGTGTTCGATGCAGAATTCGAAGCGGGTGCGGGATTTGACAGGGGTGTGCTGCGGGTTGGCGGCGGTGGCCTGCCATTGCCACTGCTGCAACACGGCGATGGCGGCATCGCTGAACTGTGGGTCGCTGCTCTCCAGCACCCGGATCTGCTCGGCCCGCCCCGCTGGACTAATCACGTACTCGAGGGAGCTGCAGCCGGTCTGCTCCGCCAGTATGGCCTCTCTGGGGTAGCGGGACTCCATGCGGGTGAGCGGGCTCCACTGGGCGTTCACTTCCTTGAGATCGCTTAAGGGGAGGGAGGTCAGGTGGACTGTGTGGCTCTGCTGGCTGCAGCCGGTCAATGCGCACAGGGCGCCCAGCAAAAGAGTGGCTTTCATGTTCGCTTCCCTTCGTTATTGGTATTGCAGGCGGGCCGGGGCCCGCCGCTCGGCAGGGCCATTAATAAAATATTCAGCCACGAATGAAAACCCTTTACCGGCGACAGGCCAGAAAAAACCGCCTTTCGGCGGCTTTCTGCACTGATTGGCTCAGTAGTAACCCGCATCCTCCGGGTTGGGCCTGGTCTTGAAGCGGCGGTGCAGCCACATGTACTGCTCCGGCGCCTTGCGCACGGCGGCCTCGATCTCGCGGTTGGCTCGGGCCGCATCGGCCAGGTCGTCGCCACTCGGATAGTCGGCGAGCGGCGCCCCGATATGCAGGGTGTAACCCTCGCTGGTGCGGATGTTGTAGCAGGGCAGGGTGACGGTGTTCTTCACCCGCGCCAGGGTGGCGGTGCCGGTGATAGTGGCGGCCTGCTCCACCGCGAAGTAGGGCACGAACACGCTGGCATGGCTGCCGTAGTCGTGATCCGGCGCGTACCAGAGCGCATCGCCGTTGCGCAGCGCCTTGATCATCCCCTTCACGTCCATCCGGTCCACCAGGTATTTGTTGGAGGCGCAGCGGCCGTGATACTGGGCATACTCCAGCACCGGATTGGTGTTGGGGCGATAGACGCCGACTCCGGGTCGCACCAGGCCGAAACAGCGGGCGTTGAGCTCCAGCGTCAGGAAGTGGCAGGAGAGCAGCAGCATGCCCTGACCCTTCTCCATGGCGGCGATGACGTGCTCTTCCCCTTCCACCTTCATCAGGTTGCGCATCCGCCAGTCTGGCCAGAACCAGGCCATGCCCACCTCGAAGATGGCGCAGCCCACGCTCTCGAAATTCTGCTTGAGCAGCGTCTCGCGCTGATCCCGACTCAACTCGGGCATCGCCAGCTCCAGATTGCGGCGGGCAACCTTGACGCGGGATTTCAAAACCTTGCGGGCCAGGTTGCCGAGCTGGCGACCCAGCCACATCTGGCTGCGCCAGGGCAGCAGCACCAGCAGCCAGAGCAGGCTGAGGCCGAACCAGCTGGCCCAGTAACGGGGATGAAACAGGCGGGGTTCTAGACGGGGAGCATTGTCGTGGGCCATGAAAAGTCTCTTGTTCGCAATCGCCATGGGCAGGGAAGACCCGGCCGGATAAGGGGAGGCGATAAAGGCACGTGGATATCCAGAGCGGATCGTTTTACTCGCAATCGGGGGATTCTAGCTGAAAAGCGGGTCCGGGTGCGAATGGCCTCTGCCCTGGTCAGAGCTGAAAAGCACCAAGCGGCGCCCTTGCGCTTTTTTCACACCCAATAAAAGAGTGTGATAAAATCGGCGGCTGATTTTTCAGGTTTTGAGAGTCGATACAGATGAAGATCACCCTGCCCGAGTTTGAAAAAGCCCGCATTCTGGTCGTTGGCGATGTCATGTTGGACCGTTATTGGCATGGCCCCACCGGCCGGATCTCGCCCGAGGCACCGGTGCCCGTGGTCAAGGTCGAACACATTGAAGAGCGCCCGGGTGGCGCCGCCAACGTGGCGCTCAACTCCGCCGCCCTGGGGGCTCACGCCGTGCTGCTGGGCCTGACCGGTCAGGATGAGGCCGCCGATGCCCTGGCTGGCCAGATGGCCGGCGTCAAGGTCGCCTGTGACTTCGTTCGTCTGGCCGACTATCCGACCATCACCAAGCTGCGGGTGCTGTCGCGCAACCAGCAGCTGCTGCGCCTCGATTTCGAAGAGGCCTTCCACGATGTGGATGCCACCCTGCTGATGGGCAAGGTCGAACAGGCGCTGCCAAACAGCGACGTGATGATCCTCTCCGACTACGGCAAGGGCGCCCTCAACGACGTGCCCGGCATGATCCAGCGCGCCCGCGCCGCCGGCATCCCTGTGCTGGTCGATCCCAAGGGAACCGATTTCGAGAAGTACCGCGGTGCCACCCTGCTGACCCCCAACATGTCAGAGTTCGAGGCTGTGGTGGGCAAGGTGAAGAGCGAAGAGGAGCTGGTTGCCAAGGGGCTGGAGCTGGTCAAGCGCTTCGAGCTGGAGGCCCTGCTGGTCACCCGTTCCGAAAACGGTATGACCCTGATCCGCGAAGGTCAGCCCGAGCTGCACCTGCCGGCCCAGGCCCACGAGGTGTATGACGTGACCGGTGCCGGTGATACCGTCATCTCCACCCTGGCCACCTCGCTGGCCGCCGGCAAGAGCCTGGACGAGGCCTGTGCCCTGGCCAACACCGCCGCCGGCATCGTGGTCGGCAAGCTGGGGACCTCCACCGTCAGCCCGGTGGAGCTGGCAAATGCGCTCTACACCGAGCAGGAAACCGGCTTTGGCGTCATGTCCGAAGCCCAGCTCAAGATTGCCGTGCAGGCCGCCCGCCTGCGTGGCGAGAAGGTGGTGATGACCAACGGCTGTTTCGACATTCTGCACGCCGGTCACGTCTCCTACCTGGCCAATGCCGGCAAGCTGGGGGATCGCCTGATCGTGGCGGTCAACACCGACGAGTCGGTGCGCCGCCTCAAGGGACCTGGTCGTCCGGTCAATCCGACCGAGCGCCGCATGGCCGTGCTGGCCGCGCTGGGCGCCGTGGACTGGGTGGTGCCCTTCTCCGAGGAGACCCCGCAGCGGCTGATCGCCGAGGTGCTGCCGGACCTGCTGGTCAAGGGCGGCGACTACAAGCCGGAAGAGATTGCCGGCTACGCCGAGGTGACCGCCAACGGCGGCGAGGTGCGGGTTCTCAACTTCGAGGATGGCTGCTCCACCACCGACATCATCAAGACCATCCGCGAACGCGGATAAGCGAAAACCCGGCCAAGGCCGGGTTTTTTTATGCTCAGCGGAGGGAGCTCGACGGCGATTCGAGCTCGCCGAATCTCGCAGGCCAGAGATGAAAAAGGCGACCCTGGGGTCGCCTTTTTGCTGCCATCAATCGGCTCAGGATTTGCTCTTGGCCTGGCTGGCGGGCATCAGCCCCTGGTTTACGTCTTCCAGATCCTTCTGCTCCAGCGTGCCGGCGGCCTGCTTGAGGGAGAGGATGCTCAGGATGTAGTTGTAGCGGGCCTCGGAGAGCTTCTGCTTGGCCTGGTACAGCTTGCGGGTGGAGTCCAGCACGTCGACGATGGTGCGGGTGCCGACCTCGTAACCCGCTTCGGTCGCCTTCAGGGCGCTGTCGGCGGAGATGACGGACTGGCCGTAGGCACGGACCGAGCCGATGCTGGCGTTCACGTTGTTGTAGGAGGAGCGCACCGTGCTCTGCACGTTGCGGAAGCTGCGCTCCAGCTGCTCGCTGGCTGCCACGTAGTTGAACTGGGACTGCTTGACCTGGGAGGTGGTCGCCCCGCCGGTGTAGAGCGGCAGCTTGAAGTTCAGACCAATGTTGGCCTGATTGGCGTTGCTCTCCGGGTTGCGGATCTCGTCCTTGTAGTCGCTGTAGGTGCTGGAGAGGCCGGCGCCCAGATCCAGGGTCGGCTCATGACCGGTCTTGGCCAGATCGATCTGCTCCTTGGCGATATCCTTGCCGATGCGGGCGCTGTGCAGTTGCAGGTTCTTGTCCAGTGCCAGCTCCAGCCACTTGTCGGAGTTGAACGGAGTCTTCTGCGGGCTGAAGCGATCTGTGTTGAGCACGTCAAGTTGACGGTGGTCGATGCCGGTCAGCTCGCGCAGGCTCTCGTAGCTGTTGTCCAGGGTGTTCTCGGCGTTGATCTCGTCCGCCAGCGCCTGGTCGCGCTCGGCCTCGGCTTCGTGCACGTCGGTGATGGCGGTCAGGCCCACTTCGAAGCGCTGCTGGGTCTGTTCCAGCTGACGTTCCACCGCGGCCTTGTTGGCGCGCACGAACTCCAGGGTGTCCATCGCCTTGAGCACGTTGAAGTAGGCCTGGGCGGTACGCAGCATCAGGTTCTGGATTTCGAGGTTGTAGGCCACGTCGGATTGGGTGGCGCTCTTCTCGGTCAGGCTCAGGTTGACCCAGTTGCTGCGGCGGTAGATGGATTGATCCAGCGACAGGGAACCGGTGGCGTTGCTGTTGGTCTGGGTGTCACCCTTGTTCTGCAGGTAGTTCAGCCCGGCACCCAGGTTGATCTGTGGCAAGAGGGCGGCGCGGGACTCGTTGATCTTCTCGAAGGCCTGGTCGCGCTTGGCTTTGGATTCCAGCAGCTGGGTATCCTTGATCTGGGCCTGTTGGTAGATATCGAGCAGGTTTTCGGCATGGGCGCCGGCGCTGACGCCCAACAACACCATGGCTGACAAGAGTGTTCTTTTCATAGATCGTTTTAACCTTATGTATTAACCCAAAGCTGTCGCTGGATGAAGGAGGGTATTGTCATTGAGCAAGCTTGATTTCAGCTTAATCACTCTACTATAAGCAAAATTTTATGCTAACTGTCTCTTTTCCCGCGACAGGAACGTCAAGGACGAGGGTGAGTTTTCTCCCCCTCGCGCCTAGCCAAATGTCCTGTGGCTGCTAAAATCCATCCCTCTTCTCCGACGGGAGCGAGTGAATGAATGTTCATTCATGTTCCCGGATTTTATGGTCTAACCGAGCCAAGTCAAGCTGGTGGGAGTCTCGTATGTCGCAGCAAGCCTTGCCCCAAACCCGTCACTACTCTGCCGATGACGTAAAAATCATCGATAAATCATCGGGATATAACGGCTTCTTCAAGGTGAACATCTATCGCCTGCAGCACAAGTTGTTTGCGGGAGGCTGGAACGAGCCCATCGTCCGCGAGCTGTTCGAGCGTGGCCATGCCGCCGCCCTGTTGCCCTACGACCCGGTACGCGATCAGATAGTGCTGGTGGAGCAGTTTCGCATCGGCGCCATCGAGACCAGCGCCACCCCTTGGCTGCTGGAGCTGGTGGCCGGCATCATAGATGAAGGGGAGACCGCCGAGGCCGTGGTGCGGCGCGAAGCGGTGGAAGAGGCGGGCATCGAGGTCGGTCGCTGCGAGCACGCCATCAGCTACCTGGTGAGCCCGGGCGGCAGCACCGAACGGATCGAAGTCTACGTGGGCGAAGTGGATGCCAGCCAGGCCGAGGGGATCCACGGTCTGGCGGAAGAGGGGGAAGACATCCGGGTTCACGTGGTGAGCCGCGAGCAGGCCTATGCCTGGCTCAAAGAGGGGCGTATCGACAACGCCGCCTCCGTCATCGCCCTGCAGTGGCTGGCCCTCAACCACGGCGAGCTGCGCGCCCGCTGGTTGGCGGGGCGCTGAGGTGGCGCTCGTTCATACCCAGGCCAAGCGCTATGTGCCTGATCTGATGTCCTTGCAGCGTACCTGCGAGGTCAACTACATGACCCTGATGAAGCTGCTGCCCCCGGGCGGCAGTGTCGGCGCCGAACGCCGCTATCAGGTGGGCAACGGCCTGCAGTTCCAGCTCACGGTAAGCGAGGAGAGTCGCTTCACCAGCCAGGTGATCCTGGCCCAGCACAACCCGGAATTGCCGAGTTATTTACAGGCCCGGATAGAGATTCGTTTGTACCATGACGTGCGGATGGCGGAAGTGTGTGCGGCGCAACAGATTTCAAGGTTGCAACCACGTTATGATTATCCCAATAAAAATATGCACCAGCGGGATGAAAAGGAGCAGGTAAACCTGTTTCTGGCCGATTGGCTAAAATTTTGTCTCAGACATGGTACCAGCCTGATAAACATCCTCTAGTTGAACTCATAAAAAGAAGCGTGATTTTGGAAACAGAGCTACCCCAGGCGCAGGACGGCAGTGTGCGCCTGTTGCAAATTACCGACACCCACCTCTTCGCGAGTGCCGAGGGGCGGCTATTGGCCGTGCGCACTGCCGAGAGCCTGGCTGCCGTGCTGGAACGGGTGCAGGCCAACGACCACTCGTTCGATCTGATCCTCGCTACCGGGGATCTCTCCCAGGATCACAGTCCGGAGTCCTACCAGCGTTTCGCCTCCATGATGGCGCCGCTGGCGCGTCCCATCTACTGGCTGCCCGGCAACCACGACGACGGTCCTTTGATGACCGAATACCTGCATGCGGCCGGCATCAGCGAGGCCAAGCAGCTGGTGGGCGAGCACTGGCAGGTGATCCTGCTGGATACCCAGGTGCGCGGCAAACCCCACGGGGTGCTGGGGGATCACCAGCTGGCGGCGCTGGATCAGGCGCTGCGCCAGCATCCCGAGCGCCATGCCCTGATCGCCCTGCATCATCAGGCGGTGCCGGTGGGTTGCGCCTGGCTCGATCAGCACAATCTCAAGAATGCCGACGACCTGTTTGCCGTGCTGGCCCGCCACCCGCAGCAGAAGACCATATTGTTCGGCCACGTCCACCAGGAGTTTGACGAGGTGCACCGCGGGGTGCGGCTGATCGCCAGCCCCTCCACCTGCATCCAGTTCAAACCGCTCTCTGATGGCTTCGCGCTGGACGAATCCGGCCCGGGCTGGCGCTATCTCACCCTCTACCCGGATGGCCGCATCGCCAGCCAGGTGTGGCGCCTGCCGGTGGGGCAGTTCGTGCCCGACCCCGATGCCACCGGCTATTGAGGAGTCGCGATGAAGCCCGTACTCCTCTACCTGCACGGTTTCAACTCCTCGCCCGGCTCCGCCAAGGCGCAGCAGATGGCTGCCTGGGGGGCCGAGCACAGACCCGATATCGAGGTGGTGATCCCGGCCCAGCCCAACACCCCGGCGGCGGCCTGGGCGGCCATCGAGCAGACCATTGCCGATCTGCAGAGCCGTTATGGCAACGAATTCAAGCTTGGCGCCGTGGGCAGCTCCCTCGGCGGCTTTATGGCGACCCGGGTCAGCGAGCGCTACGGCTGCCGCGCCGCCCTGATCAACCCGGCGGTGCGCCCGCACGAGCTGCTCTGCGACTACCTCGGCCCCCAGACCAACCCCTACACGGGGGAGCAGTATCAACTTCTGCCTGAACACATGGATGAGCTGCGGGCGCTGGCGGTCCCGGTGAGGGCCCCCGAGCGCCTCTGGGTACTGCAACAGCAGGAGGACGAGGTGCTCGACTACCGCAAGGCGCTGGACGAATACCGCTTTGCCCGCCTCTCGCTGGAGTGCGGCGGTGACCATGCCTTCGTGGCGTTCGAGCGCTACCCCGCCCAGATCGTCCGTTTCCTCGGGCTTTAATAATGCAACCGCCGTTGGCCACCTTCCTCGAACAGGTGCTGGCCACGGCGCAGGCGGGCCTCACCTACTCTAAGGATCCCTTCGATATTGGCCGTTTCGAGGCGCTGCGCGCGGCCACTGTGGCGCTCATCGCCAGCCAGAGCGAGCTGGCACCGGAAGCCATCGGCGACTGGATCGCCCTCGACAGCGGCTATCCCACCCCCAAGCTGGATGTGCGGGCCTTCATTCAGAACGATGCGGGCCACATCCTGCTGGTGCAGGAGCGCAGCGACGACTGCTGGACGCTGCCGGGGGGCTGGTGCGACATCGGTGATTCGCCGGCGGGGGCCGTGGTGCGCGAAGTGGTGGAGGAGACCGGCCTGGCGTGTCGGGCCGTGCAACTGCTGGCGCTGTTCGACAAGCTCAAGCACCCTCATCCACCCCAGCTTCCCCACGCTCACAAGGCGTTCTTTTTGTGCGAGGTGACCGGCGGCCAGCTGCTGGGCGAAACCGATGAAACCAAAGGGGCGGGTTACTTCCCCATCGACGACTTGCCCCCGCTCTCTCGCCATCGGGTTGTGGAATCCCAGCTGCGCACCCTGTACGACCATCTTTTGCAGGGGCGGCAGGATACCCTGTTTGATTGACATCTGAGGATGTGACCCCGTCTGCAAGGAGGCAGCATGATCAAGCGCATCGGCAATACCCCCATTCAGGAGCGACACAAAGCCAGCTGTCACTGCGGCGCCGTGGTGCTGGAGCTGACCCTGCCGGATGGCGTGGTGGATCCGCGCCGTTGCGACTGTTCGCTCTGCCGGCACCGGGGTGCCATCGTCGCCTCGGTGCCGCTCTCCGGCATCCGCATCCTGCAGGGGGAGGCGGTGCTGCGCTGCTACCAGTTCAATACCCGCACCGCCAAACACTACTTCTGCAGCATCTGCGGTATCTATACCCACCATCAGCGCCGCTCCAATCCGGCCCAGTATGGTTACAACCTCGCCTGCCTCGAAGGGGTCAATCCCTTCGAGCTGGGCGAGGTGCCGCTGCTCGATGGCATCAACCATCCGGCGGATCGGCTGGTCTGACCGGCAGGGTCTCATCTGCTTCTGTAGCGTCCTGCGGGGCTGTGATAGTCTTGCCAGACCCGCCGCAGGGCGGGCCGTGAGTCCGCATTATCTCGCTTGCCAACAGGGAGCCCGCTTGTGACAACTTCAGCCCTGCCGGATCTGATCCTGGGCGCCTCTCTCTACTTTCCGCCCCTGTTCAAGGCGGTCCTGCTCGGTCTGCTGGGCTGGCTGCCGGTGCACCACCTGCTGCGTGACTGGCTCTACGGCGGGGATGTCTGGCATCCCCTGCTGATGGATCTCTCCCTGTTTATCCTCGCCGTCAGCGGCGCCCTATGGATATTGCTACATGGCTAAATCACCCCTCGCGACCCTCAAATACTTCTCCACCCTGCTGGTCTGCGCGCTGGCGCTGGCGGCGGGCTGGTGGCTGTGGAACTACTACATGCAGGGGCCCTGGACCCGGGATGGCAAGGTGCGGGCCGAGCTGGTCAGCATCACCCCCGAGGTATCGGGCAAGATCGTCAGGATAGCGGTGAAAGACAACCAGCTGGTCAAAGCGGGGGAGGAGATCTTTACCCTGGATCCCGAGCCCTACCGGATTGCGCTGGACAACGCCCAGGCGGCGCTGGCCAAAGCCAAATCGGATCTCGACAAGGCGGAGCACGAGGCGAGCCGGCGCAGCGGCCTGTCGCGCAGCGTCATCTCCGCCGAGGCGGTGGACGAGGCCCGCCTCAATGCCCAGGCGATGAAGGCGGCCTACCAGGTGGCCCAGGCCAATCTGGAGCAGGCCAGATGGTCGCTGGCCAAGACCCGGGTGCATGCCGCGAGTGACGGCTACATCACCAACCTGCAGACCCGGGTCGGCAACTATGCCAGCGCCGGCGTGCCGCTGGTGGCACTGGTGGACATCCACTCCTTCTACGTGCAGGGCTACTTCGAGGAGACCAAGCTCAGGCACATAGCGCCGGGCAAACCGGCCGAGGTGGTGCTCTACAGCGGGGAGCAGCGGCTGCGCGGCGAAGTGGAGAGCATAGGGCGCGCCATCCACGATCAGAGTGTGGAGGGGGCCGACAACCTGTTGCTGGATGTCAAACCCAATGTGCCCTGGGTGCGGCTGGCCCAGCGGGTGCCGGTGCGGATCAAGCTGCTTGAGGTACCGCCCGGGCTGACGCTGATTGCAGGCACCACCTGCACCATCACCATAGGGGAGTAAGGTGGCCGCCTCGCTCTGGCGCCAGACCCCCTGGGGCAAGGCCAATGGCGGCCAGTGGCGCTACGCCCTGCGCAACAGCCTGGCGATGTGTCTGTCGCTCTGGCTGGCCTTCGTGCTGGAGCTGGACTCCCCCTACTGGGCGATGACCTCAGCCGCCGTGGTGAGCTTTCCCACCGTGGGCGGGGTCATCAGCAAGAGTCTGGGGCGGGTGGTGGGCAGCCTCATCGGCGCCATGGCGGCGGTGGTGATCACCGGCCTGGGCATCAGCGATCCCTGGCTGTTCAGCTTCCTCATCGCGCTCTGGCTGGCGCTCTGCACCTACATCTCCAACCACCATCAAAACAACGTCTCCTACGCCTTTGCGCTGGCGGGCTACACCGCCGCCATCATCGCCTTCTCCTGCGTCAACGTGACCGACCCGCAGCACATCTTCGACATCGCCCAGGCTCGGGTGAGCGAGGTGATCGTCGGCATCCTCTGCGGCGGCCTGCTGATGATGATCCTGCCCAGCACCTCCGATGGCGAGACCCTGCTGCAGTCGCTGCAAAAGACCCAGGCCCGCCTGCTGGAGCATGCCCAGCTGCTCTGGTTGGGGGAGGCGAGCCCGGAGGTGCGCACCGCCCACGAGGGGCTGATCGGCCAGATCCTCACCATGAACGTGCTGCGCATCCAGGCTGTCTGGAGTCACCATCGGCTGCGTCGCCACAACCGGCTGCTCAACTTCCTGCTGCATCGCCAGCTGCGGATCATCAGCCTCATCTCCAGCCAGCGCCGCATGCTGCACAACTGGCCGGAGCAACCGGAGGGGCTGCAGGCGTTGCTGGAGCGGCTGTTGGCCGAGCTGGGCCAGCCCGGCTGTGACAAGTACCGCATCGCCCGGCTGCTGGCCCCCTTGACGCCGACGGCGGCCAGCGACTACCGGCTGCACACCTTCTGGCGACGGCTGCGCCACTTCTGCTGGAGCTATCTGGAGTGTCAGCGCTGGCTGGATCGGTTGGCCCGCTACGACGATCAGGAGTGGCCGGCACCGCCGCGCCACTCTTCGCTCACCAGCCACACCGACACGCTGGAGGCGGCCTACAACGGCGGGCGCACCTTCCTCTGCGTGCTGCTGGGCTGCGCCTTCTGGATCCACAGCCAGTGGGATGCGGGCAGCTCTGCGCTGACCCTGCTCTCCATCTGCTGCGTGCTCTACTCGGCCACCCCGGCGCCCGCCAAGGGGGCGAACACCATGCTCAAGGCGATCCTGCTGCTGAGCCTCATCTGCTTCGCGGTCAAGTTCGGCCTGATGATCCGCCTCGACGACTTCTGGCTCTTCTGCGCCCTGCTGTTCCCCGTGCTCATCACCATGCAGCTGTTCAAGCAGCAACAGCCCAGGCAGGCGGTGCTGTGGGGCCAGCTCATCGTACTGCTCGGCTCCTTTCTCGCCATCACCAATCCGCCGAGCTACGACTACCTGCAGTACATCAACGGCAGCCTGGGGCAGGCGCTGGGGGTGATGGGAGCCGGACTGGCGTTCCAGCTGCTGCGACCGAGCTCGGATCGGCGCAAGAGCCGCCGCCTCATCCGCTCCCTGCGCCGCCACTTCATGGATCAGCTGGCGCCGACCCCGCGCCAGAGCGAGAGCCAGTTCGAATCGCTCATCTACCACTGCATCAGCCAGCTCAGCCAGAGCCAGGATCAGACCGCCCGCCTCTGGGTGTTGCGCTGGGGCGTGGTGCTGCTCAACTGCAGCCACATCGTCTGGCAACTGCGCCAGTGGCGCGGCGAGGATCAGCCCCTCTATCTGGTGCGCGACAACTGCATCCGCTCTCTGCAGGGGATCCTCACCGAGCAGGGGGTGCAGCACGCCTCCCTGGATCGCACCCTGGCCGAGCTGCAGCGGATCAGTGCGGCCCTGGCCAACCACAGGGAGCCGACGGCGCGGGAGCTGGCCGGCATGGTGTGGCGGCTGCACAGCTCGCTCTCCCAGTTGCAGCAGGCGCTGCCGGTGGCGGCCGAAGCGCGCTGAACGGGCCGACGGGGCGACTTACCCCGTCCGGATCAAGCTTTGCCGCCGCCGGGTTTGTCCAATACCCTCCCAACGAGTAAGATTCTCCCCAAACGTCAATTCGCAAGGCCCTCCATGTCTACTCAATACAATGCGGATGCCATTGAGGTCCTCAATGGCCTTGAACCGGTGCGTCGCCGCCCCGGCATGTATACCGACACCACCCGGCCCAACCACCTCGGCCAGGAGGTCATCGACAACAGCGTCGACGAGGCGCTGGCGGGCCACGCCCGTACCCTGGAGGTGACCCTGTATGAAGATCAGTCCCTCGAGGTGATCGACGACGGTCGCGGCATGCCGGTCGACATCCACCCGGAAGAAGGGGTGTGCGGGGTGGAGCTGATCCTCTGCAAGCTGCACGCGGGCGGCAAGTTCTCCAACAAGAACTACCAGTTCTCCGGCGGTCTGCACGGGGTGGGCATCTCGGTGGTGAACGCCCTCTCCGAGCGGGTCGAGGTGACGGTGCGCCGTGACGGCCAGGTCTACGACATCGCCTTCGAGAAGGGCGAAAAGGTGCAGGAGCTGACCATCACCGGCACCTGCGGGCGCCGCAACACCGGCACCCGGGTGCGCTTCTGGCCGGAAGCCCACTACTTCGATTCGCCCCGTTTCTCGGTCTCCAAGCTGGAGCACCTGCTCAAGGCCAAGGCGGTACTCTGCCCGGGTCTGACCATCAAGTTCCTCGACAAGAACACCGGCATCAAGCTGGAGTGGTGCTATGAAGACGGCCTCAAGGATTACCTGATCGACGCGGTCAAGCAGTTCACCTGCCTGCCGGAGCAGCCCTTTGTCGGCGCCTTCAGCACCGAGCAGTCGGCGGTGGACTGGGCCCTGTGCTGGTTGCCGGAAGGGGGTGAATGCCTCGCCGAATCCTATGTGAACCTGATCCCCACCGCCCAGGGCGGCACTCACGTCAACGGTCTGCGCCAGGGGCTGCTCGACGCCATGCGCGAGTTCTGCGAGTTCCGCAACCTGCTGCCGCGCGGGGTCAAGCTGACCCCGGAAGATATCTGGGATCGCTGCGCCTACATCCTCTCCATCAAGATGCAGGATCCGCAGTTCGCCGGTCAGACCAAGGAGCGGCTCTCCTCCCGTCAGAGCTCGGCGTTCGTCTCTGGCGTGGTGAAGGATGCCTTCAGCCTCTATCTGAACAGCAACACCGAGCTGGCCGAACAGCTGGCCGAGCTCTGCATCTCCAGCGCCCAGCGCCGGATGCGCGCCGCCAAGACGGTGGTGCGCAAGAAGATAACCCAGGGTCCGGCCCTGCCCGGCAAGCTGACCGACTGCGGCTGCGCCGACCCCATGCAGGGGGAGCTGTTCTTGGTGGAGGGTGACTCCGCGGGCGGCAGTGCCAAGCAGGCGCGGGATCGCGAGTTTCAGGCCATCATGCCGCTGCGCGGCAAGATCCTGAACACCTGGGAGGTGGAGGCCGGTCAGGTGCTCGCCTCGCAAGAAGTGCACGACATCTCGGTGGCCATCGGGCTCGACCCGGACTCCGACGACCTCTCCGGCCTGCGCTACGGCAAGGTGTGCATCCTGGCGGATGCGGATTCAGACGGTCTGCACATCGCCACCCTGCTCTGCGCCCTGTTCGTGAAGCACTTCCGCGCGCTGGTCAATCAGGGCCACGTCTATGTGGCCATGCCGCCTCTCTACCGGATCGATATCGGTAAAGAGGTCTACTACGCCCTCGACGAAGACGAGAAGAACGGCGTGCTGCAGCGGGTCGAGGCCGAGAAGAAGAAGGGCAAGGTGATGGTGACCCGATTCAAGGGCCTGGGTGAGATGAACCCGAAACAGCTGCGGGAAACCACCATGGATCCCAACACCCGCCGTCTGGTACAGCTCACCATGGGGCCAGAGGCTGAAGGGGATGAGACCCTGCAGCTGATGGACATGCTGCTGGCCAAGAAGCGGGCGAGCGATCGCCGTGAGTGGCTGGAAGAGAAGGGCAACCTCGCCATCATCTAAGCCGTCGGTCACCTGCCGACCCGCATTTCAGGCGTGCCCTCCAGGGGCGCGCCATAGCAAGAGAAAAACATATGAGTGATGCTATCGAGCTCAGTCTGGACGGGGTAGAGCGCCAGCCAATGCGCACCTTTACCGAGCAGGCTTACTTGAACTACTCCATGTACGTCATCATGGATCGGGCCCTGCCGCATATCGGTGACGGCCTCAAGCCCGTGCAGCGGCGCATCATCTACGCCATGAGCGAGCTGGGTCTGTCGGCCCTCTCCAAGCACAAGAAATCCGCCCGTACCGTGGGTGACGTGCTGGGTAAGTACCATCCCCACGGCGACAGCGCCTGTTACGAAGCCATGGTGCTGATGGCCCAGCCCTTCTCCTACCGCTACCCGCTGGTGGACGGTCAGGGCAACTGGGGTGCGCCGGACGATCCCAAATCCTTCGCCGCCATGCGTTATACCGAGGCGCGGCTGTCGCGCTTCTCCGAGCTGCTGCTCTCCGAGCTCGGACAGGGCACGGTGGAGTGGACGCCGAACTTCGACGGCACCATGAAAGAGCCGGTGGTGCTGCCCGCCCGTCTGCCGCACATCCTGCTCAACGGGGTGACCGGCATCGCGGTGGGGATGGCGACCGATATCCCGCCCCACAACGCGCGGGAAGTGGCCCACGCCTGTGTGGAACTGCTGGACAACCCCAATGCCGGCCTGGATGCCCTGATGGCCCATGTGCAGGGGCCGGACTACCCGACCAACGCCGAGATCATCACGCCGCGGGACGACATCCGCAAAATCTACGAGACCGGCAAGGGCTCCATCAAGCAGCGAGCGGTGTGGAGTGAGGAGGATGGCGACATCGTCATCACGGCGCTGCCTCATCAGGCCTCCGGCGCCAAGATCATGGAGCAGATCGCTGCCCAGATGGTGGCCAAGAAGCTGCCCATGGTTACCGATCTGCGGGATGAGTCGGACCACGAAAACCCGACCCGCCTGGTGATAGTGCCGCGCTCCAACCGGGTGGATGTGGAGGGGCTGATGGCCCACCTGTTCGCCACCACGGACTTGGAGAAGAACTACCGGGTCAACCTCAACATCCTGGGTCTGGACAACCGGCCCCAGGTGAAAGATCTCAAGACCATCCTCACCGAGTGGCTGAGTTTCCGCCGCGAGACGGTGCGCCGCCGCCTGCAGTATCGTCTCGACAAGGTGCTGGCCCGCCTGCACATCCTCGAAGGCTTGCTCATCGCCTACCTCAACATCGACGAGGTGATAGAGATCATCCGCACCGAAGAGGAGCCGGGCCGGGTGATGATGGAGCGTTTCAACATCAGCGAGACCCAGGCCGAGGCGATCCTCGAGCTGAAACTGCGCCACCTGGCCAAGCTCGAAGAGTTCAAGCTGCGCGCCGAACAGAACGAACTGGCGGAAGAGCGCGACAAGCTGGAACTGATCCTGGGTTCCGAGCGCCGTCTCAGCACCCTGCTCAAGAAAGAGATCCTGGCGGACGCCGAGAAGTACGGCGACGATCGCCGCACCCCGCTGGTGGAGCGCGCCACCGCCGTGGCTCTGACCGAGAAGGAGCTCACCCCGAGCGAGCCGGTCACCGTGATCCTCTCCGACAAGGGGTGGGTGCGTGCCGCCAAGGGCCACGACGTGGATGTGGAGGGCCTCTCCTACAAGGCGGGGGACAACTATCTCGCCCACGCCCATGGCCGCAGCAACCAGCAGGCGGTGTTCCTCTCCACCCTGGGGAGAACCTACTCGCTGGAGGCCCATACCCTGCCCTCCGCCCGCAGTCAGGGCGAGCCGCTCACCGGCCGCTTCGCGCTGGGGGCTGGCGAAGAGGTGCGTCATCTGGTGATGGGCAACGAGGGCCAGCCGTATCTGATCTGTTCCGACGCCGGTTACGGCTTCGTCTGCAAATATGACGACCTGATCGGTAAGAACAAGAACGGCAAGGCGCTGCTCACCGTGCCGGAAGGGGGCCTGGTGATGGCACCCCAGAAGATAGGCGCGCCGGATACCGATCTCTGCATGGCCATCTCCAACGAGGGGCGCATGCTGCTGTTCCCGCTGAACACATTGCCGGTGCTAGGCAAGGGCAAGGGCAACAAGCTCATCAGCATCCCCTCTGCGCGCGTGAAGGCGAGAGAGGAGTTTGTGGTGATGGCTGCCGTTATCCCGCAGGGCCAGTCGGTCACCCTCTTTGCCGGCAAGCGCAAGCTAACTCTGAAACCGTCCGATCTCGACTACTACCGCGGCGAGCGCGGCCGCCGCGGCGCCAAGCTGCCTCGCGGTCTGCAGCGAGTCGATCGTATCGAGATTGAAACTGTCGCCGGTGCCGAGCCGGCAGCCGGGGAAAATCAGGAAGGGTAGTCAACGGATCTATACAAGATGGGAGCGAATTATTCGCTCCCATTTTTTTGTGAAAAATGACTCCTCATGGGGATAGTGGTAGCGTGTCGTCCCAGTGTCGATTGGATCAGAAAGGATATCTGATGAGGCTTCTTTTTCGTCATTTTTTACTTTGCGCAATATGTACGTGCAGTGCCTTGCCATCCTTCGTCGCATCGGCTGAATATACAGGGTTTAAGCGTCTCCTGGTGACCGACCCTGTAAGCGGAAAAGCGATGGATGCCGTATATTTCTATCCCGGTGTGGCCGCAGAAAAGACACCAAGTACGATAGGCCCTTATAAAATAGCGGCACAGAAGGCGCTGAATATAGTTCCAGGACGCTATCCAGTCATAGTGATATCACATGGCAACGCTGGTAGTTTATGGAGTCATCATGACCTTGCCACGACTCTGGCTCGGCAGGGAAATATTGTTATTACCCTCACGCACCCTGGTGATAACTACAAGGATCAGACAGGAGCAGGGGCCATTAGTTCGTGGTATGGTCGTCCATTACAAATATCTGCCGTCATTACTGCTGCGACCAATGATGTTGAGCTAGCCAAATATATCGATGAAGATAAAATAGCATTTATTGGCTTCTCTGCCGGTGGAGCAACAGGACTGTTGTTGAGAGGAGGTGAAGTCGATGCAGGACGCTATGAAAATTATTGTCGTAAACATGAGATGAAAGCCATATGTTCAAACAAAGGGGTGATAATAAATGATCATCCCGGTCTAGTTGTGCACCTCGATTCTAGGATAAAGGCATGGGTTTTCATGGCTCCGGTGAGTATGGCATTCTCTCCCGGTTCACTCAGAAGAGTGATTGCCCCTACCCTTATTTTTACTGGTGATAAGGATGAAGAGCTTTCTTGGGAAGAGAATGCCAGGGAGCTAGCCACCACGTTGGCTGCAGAAAAAGAATTTCAGGTAGTACACAAAGCTGGTCATTTTGCTTTCCTCTCTCCATGCTCTGCTGAATTAAATGAAATGGCACCAGCTATTTGTAATGATGCACCAGGCATAAATAGAGAGAATATACATGCGGTAATTAACAGTAAAATATCTGAATTTCTCAGCAGAGCGTGGCTTAAAGTGAAAGAGCCACGGGTCTGATGGCGAAGCGTAATCAGACGATCGCGAAAACAGGTTGCCGTTATTCTGTTGATGCTCCAGCTGATCTCTTCTCTATGTCCATCGCCACCGGGATTGTAGTGCGGACGATTACGCTTCGCTAATCGACCCTACGCGCTCCTGCTTGATTTAACGCTCTACTGGTTGTCGATGGCTTGCCCCCCCTCATCCTCGGCCCTTCTCCCGCAAGGGGAGAAGGGAGCCCAGACAGCAGCATTTTTGGAATGCGTGACATCTATGGCTACAGGTTGGCAGGCGTTGGTTCCCTCTCCCTTTGGGAGAGGGTCAGGGTGAGGGGCGTAGGTTTGATTGATGAAGCATGCTCGAGCGATAAAATCTGGTTGGCTCACCATTTTGGTATCTCGAAAAGTCAGCCTGGTGAGACGTTACCGATTTTAGCTACTGATAACTCATGATGTTTTGCCGTATAAAATCAATAAATACGCGCGTTTTAGCCGGTAGATATTGGCGGTTTGCATAAACAGCAAACAACTGCAAGGGGGCAGCGGGTAACTCAAGTTCAATTTCGACCAAGCTGCCATCATCAATAAACGCTTGGCAAGAGACCTTGGCCAGAATGGCAAACCCGACCCCGGCTATTGCTGCCTTTAACGCCAGTTCGCCACTATTGACCCGATAGTGTTCATTGACCTGAACGGTGGAAAATTCAGCGCAGGGACGAGCGAACTGCCACGGCATGCCTTTCAGGGCGCTTACCGTGGTGATGCAGGGGAGATCCTTTAGCTGGGCCGTGTGGTTGGGCTGTCCGCATCGCTGAATAAGAGCAGGGGAACCAACCACGGTACAGGGAATGGTGGTCAGATGGCTGGCGATATAATCGCTGTCATCCAGCTTTCCTCTGTGAATGATGACGGCTATATCCAGATCTTCCCTTAATGTCTCAAATCCTGACAGGTTGGTAATACAGCTGATCTTTATTTCGGGATGCTGACAGGCAAAGTCAGCAATGGCTGTGCCGAGCAGCTTGGGACCGGCTTCATTGGGAATGCACAGGCGCAGTGGCCCTTTCAGCTGGATCTGCTGTGATGTCAATTCAGCTTCGGTTTGCTCCAGTGATTCCAGCAAGGGTTTTACTCGGGAATAGAGCAGCTGGCCCGCCTGGGTGAGTTTCATATGCCGAGTACTGCGTTCAATAAGCTGGAGTGACAGTCTCTCTTCCAGCTGAGCAATACTCCTGCTGATGTTTGAAGTCGGTATTTCAAGGGTCTTTGATGCACCGATAAAACTGCCCTGTTCAACCACGGCAATAAATATCCTTGATGAGGTAAAGTCCAGGCCGGTGCGCATCTATTGTCCCTGATATGATAACAGTCTGTGCCATTCTAAAGGATAAAAATAGAGGATGGTAGGGGGTATGCTGTCTGCCTCCAAATATTGAGCGCGAACACTATGGCATCAGAAAAAAACAAATCAGGTAATAAACCTTATTCTAACGGTGCAGTGATGGATATGGGGTGCGTCTGGCTGGCCACCTTTATCCAATTGGTGAGTGCGTTGGACTTTATGATGATTATGCCGCTTGGGCCTGATTTATCTCGTGCGCTAGATATCAGCCCAACCTATATAGGATATTTGGGGGGAGGGTATGCACTGGCCGCCGCATTATCATCCTTATTATGTGCCAGATATATTGATCGATTTGATAGAAAACAGGTGGCATTGCTCTCATTGCTGGGGGTCACCCTGTCCACCTGGGCATGCGCGCTGGCGTGGAATATGGAAAGCCTGTTCTTTACCCGTTTGCTGGCCGGCATATTTGCCGGTCCGGCAACGTCGATAGCGATGGCGATCGTCGTGGATGCGACGCCAGTACCACAACGTGGTCGAGCGATGGCGATAGTGATGGGGGCTTTCTCGTTGTCGGCCATTGCCGGTGTGCCTTTGGGATTGGAGCTGGCCATGTTGAAAGGGTGGAGCGCCCCCTTTTATGCCGTTGGCGGATTGGGCTTGTGCGTCAGCGTGCTGGTATCTATGCGGCTGCCGAATATGACTGCTCACCTGGGGCGAGAGCAGAAGGTCTTTTCAATCACGGGGATGTTGAAACGCGCCGTGGTGTGGCATGCATTCATGGCAATCGGGTTGGCCATTTTCAGTACCTTCCTGATTGTTCCGAACATGGCCACCTATTTTCAGTTCAACCTCGGTGTGCCGCGCGGCGATATGAGTCAGTACTATGTCATGGGCGGCGTGGTCAGCGTACTTGCGATGCAGTTGGGGGGCTATTGGATGGACCGGGTTGGCCCAATGCACGTCACCATGTGGCTGGGAGGATTGATTATCGCCGTTGTCTGGGATGGTTTCCTGGGTTCCCCCTTGTTGCCGACCATTGTTGTTTTTACCTTGTTCATGGTGATGACGTCGACACGGACGATTACCGCTGCGGCAGTGACTAGCCAGGTTGCAGAGCCCGGGGAGCGAGCGGGGTTCATGTCATTGCAGAATGTGTTCCAGCATATATTCAGCGGTTCGGCCGCCGTCGTCTCTTCGATGCTGTTGACGGATGTTGATGGTCACCTGGGCAATATGGCTACCCTGGCCTGGTTGGTGATAGCGCTGACGCTGGTGCAGCCGATATTTCTCCATCGGCTGCTGAAACGGGTATGTGTGGTGACCGATTAGCGTCATGTTTTATTTATAACGAAGTGGCAGGCCGCCGGTTTGATGGGCGAGGTATGAAGATTGCCAGTGAGTGCAATGCGCCGCGCTTGTTGCCCCTTTCGGCAAGATAAGACGGCCATAAAAGGTGGCGGAGTGGCCGCCACCTTTGAGGATTGTTAACGCTGGCTCAGCAGCTCATAGACGACCGGATTATCGGCGCACTGCCCTGCGCCGCACTCCAGTACGGTAGAGATCAGGTTTGCCGCAATCAGCAAGACAAACAGCAGGGAGGCCATGCGTCCCCAGCGTGCCAGAGCCAGTTTTGGCAGGGGAATAGCGAGCCCGTCCCGCACCATCAATATCAGGGCGACGGCCAATATGATCAGCAGGGCGCTGAGCAGCGACCAGCTATAAAAGTGCAGCCCGAGAAAGGTGGAACCATAGCCGGGATCGCCGGGCAGAATATGCAGCAGCACCTGCCGGGCGCCGATCATGGCGGTGGTCAGCGCGCCGACAATCACTATGCCGTAGTGGGCCCCTTTTGCGCCAAATTGCAGGTTGAACATAAAGCCGAAACCGGCGACCACAAGGCCGACCCGCTGCAATAAACACAAGGGACAGGGCAGCTCGGCCAGATAGAGCTGGTAATAGAAGGCGACGATCAGGGTCAGGCAGATGCCGGCCAGCCCCAGCGTATCGAGCAACTGGGGTAGGTCACTCTTCGCGGCTGTTGAGGAGGTCGAAAGACTCATGGCGGGCTCCTAGAACGAAAGGGTGAGCGGGTCGGTCACATGGTGCATAAAGGAGAGCAGGGTCACTACCAGTAACAGGGCCCAGAGCAGATAGGAGGCACCGCGCTTGTTCATCAAGATGCTGATCCCCGTTATCAGTGCCAGCAAGAAGGGCAAAAACATATACATGTCATATCTCCTTATCGTGGTGAGTCGGGCTCACAAGGCCTTGAGTATATAGCGAGCGGACGGTTTCCAGATAGCGCCCACCTCCCTGTTCGCTAGACTTGAAGGGAGCAGCACAATGCCGGGAGGCAAATCATGGAAACAGAGAAAGCCATCGGGCTGATCGAGGCCCACGGAGTCTTTCACGGGGATCACTACAGCTTCAACAGCGGCGAGTTCGTGCAGTGGTGCCAGGAAGATGTCCACCAGACCCTCAGCCTGGAGCAGGCCAATCACGAGTTGGCGCCCTTCTGCATCCGGGTCGGTTTCGCCGAACCGGTCCGGTCGTGGCGTTACTATCTCACCTGAACTACCTCACCTGAGATGTGACGCAGAGGGAGGGATGATCCGAGCGATGCGGTGAGTCAGTGAAAAAGGAGCCGACAAGGCTCCTTTCTTGTGATGGGCAGGACGCTGAGCGAAGGCGTAGAGTGGCCCTAGTTGTCGAAGTTCCAGGCAATGGGCAGCTCAAGATCGAAGACGAGCTGATCCCCGTTGAGGGTAAAAGCCACGCTGGTCTGGTGCTGGTCATATTCGTCGATAAGGCGGCAGCTCTCGGCGAAGTTGGATTCGTAGCCGAGGCGGGCACTGCCGCCGGTGTGAGCCTCGTCGAGTTCCACCCCCAACACCCGCAGCGGATCTTTCTGGCTGAGCTTGACCCGGCTGTCACCCACATCCACCAGCCGCTCCAGCAGGGGGAAGAAGTCCTGCTTGTGGGCCTCAATGGTCCGGGAAATAGCCTGCTCCAGCGCGGTGCGGCTGGCAAGGGGGCCATTTAGCGTGTAGCGGCTCTGTATCCTCTCCTGGGTCATGCTCAGTATCTCTCAGATGTTGCCAGCGGGGGTCTTAGTCCTGGCTGCGATGGGGCGCTCAGGCGGGGATGCGACCATTGCGCACCAGGGCCCGGCGGATGTTCTTGCACAGCTTGCCGAAGCGCTGGATCTCGTCGAAGGAGGGCGGGATGCCGCGATCGATCTGATATTGCCAGTAGCAGAGATCCGTATCCACCAGCTCCATCAGCTTCTTGGGGCAACCGATGCAGGTGTTGTCCGGCCCGCATTTGAAGGTATCCGGTTGATAGAGCGGAAATTCCGCCTTCACGGCGTCGATGATCTGCTGCATCGCGGTGATCCTGTCGGGTTTTCTGCTCACGGCCTTGCTCCCCTGCGGCTTGTATGGGGGAGTCATTATATCCCTGTCAAAAATGGGGCCAATGACGCTTACGGGGTAGTTTTCTGCCGAGCTCGGTGTTCACGGCCAGGGCTTGTGCTGAAAACGGGACGCTGGATAGCACAACGCCCGGCAAGCCGGGCGTTGTGGGAGGAGAGGCAAGAGCCGTCCTGCAAGGGGGCATGGCCCCTTAGAAGTCGTGATAGAGCGGCCAGCCGAGCAGGGGGTGCTTGAGTCCGGCGCGCATCTCGACGTTGTCGAGCTTCTCCGGTGAGGCGTCCTCTTTTTGCAGCTGCTGGTACTGGCGCACGAAGCCGAGGGTGTGCAGCAGGTTGGGCACAAAGCCCGGGCTCAGCTCCTGGCGCAGGGCGGCGGCCATGTCGGCGGGCAGCGCACTCAGCATCAGGGCGAGCTGAGCGGCGAGGTAGTCGGTGTCGTACCAGCCCTCGTCGAGCTCAATCTCCCGCGCCAGTTTGCGCTTGAGATCCTGCTTCACCTTGAGCGGAGCGGCGCCACTGCCCTTGCCGCAGAGGATGCGGTAGAGCAGCGCCTCGGCCAGCTTGTCCTCCATGGTGGGGTGGTCGCTTTCGCAGGCGAAGAAGTGCTGGTCGATGAGCTCCATCAGGCGGCTCTTGTTGTGCTCGGTCAGTGCCTTCTCGTACTCCTGCCACCCTTGCCACTCTTCCACGTCCGGCGGGCTCGAGATCTTGTCCAAGAGCCGCGCATCCACATCACCGTAGAGGCTGTTGCCGGCCTGCTTGGGGCTGACGGTGATGAGCATTGACCAGCCCTTCTGGAACGGTTTGATGGGGCCTTCCGGCGCCTGCAGCAGCGCCAGCGCCTTGGCCGGATCCCGCGCCGAGAGCTCCTGCAGGCCGAGGCTTATCACGCCGATGACGTCGTGGGCGGCCTGCTCCAGCAGGTGCATCTTGTACTTGTTGTAGTACTTGTCGGCGAATTTGAGGCTCATCAGCACCGCCTTGCCCTTGATGGCGGCCAGCTGTTGCTCGCTCAGGCGTTCATTGTCGCGGCCAAAGCGCAGCACCTGGGTCAGAAAGGGGCCCTGGTTGGCATCGCGAATGACTAACTGCATGAATGGGCTCCTTAATCCAGAAAGCTGAACATGTCGTCGACGTCGCCGTACTCGTCTTCCTCGACCTTGTTCTTCTCTTTGGCCTGCATCACCAGCTCGGCGGCAAACTTGTTGATGATGCCGTCCCAGGTCGAGTGCTCGTTACGCAGCAGTGCCTTGATGGCTTTCTCCACCTCGGGGGCCAGCTCGCGAATGAGCATCAACAGGCTGCGCGGGTCATCCAGCGCATAGTCGTGCACATCCTCGCTCTGCTGGCGCTCGCTGTAGCGCAGGGACTCTTCGAGGTCTTCCTCTTCGGCGTGCAGCACGTCGCGATAGCCTTCGTCCTCTTCATAGCGATCGCCGCGATAGAACTCGATAAAGGGGATGGCGAGGTAGAAGAGACCGGCCGGATCCTCGGCCACGCACTCGAGGATCTCGCGCTGCTTGGCTTCGCTATCCTGGGTGCGGATCAGGTAGTTGAGGAAGTCGAAGGTGTGCTGCTGCAGCTCGTCGGCGTTGTTCTTGATCGCCTCTTCCCAGTAGAGCGGCTGCTGGCAGACGATGTCGCGGATCCGCTCCGGGGTCATCAGCTCGGAGATGATGGAGGGGAAGGAGATGTCGTGCTGGCCGTTAATCTGGGTCAGGGTAACGATATCAATGTTTTCAATTACTTCTGCCAGCTGGTCGTCAGACATGGTCTTGGCGATCAGCTCGAACTTCTCGCTGGCCTGCTTCGGCTCGATGACGGCCAGCTCTTTGATCTCGATGGCGGTAATTTCTATCAGACTGTTGCTCATGCCTTGCCCCAATTAGAAACGGACTTCGTCGTACATATCCTGCTCGCCCTGGTCGTCGCCATAGCGGTCGCTGCCGCCGTGGTAGTCGGCGTCGGCATCTTCCCCGTCTTCCTCTTCTTCGTCGCGCAGCTCGTAGTCGTCATCGGCACTGTGGCTGCCGCGCGGCAGCGGGTTGTCGAGCAGGAACAGCACGGCGCAGGCTTCCATCAGCTGATCTTCGCTCTGGGCCCGCACCGCCTTGACCAGCGGCAGGGCGGCGTTGTTGAAGCCGACGCTTACCTTGAACTCGTCCCAGCTCGGCTGCTCGCCGCTGGTGAGCCACTTGTTCCACTGCCCCTTGGCCTTGGGGGGGAACTGCACCCGGCCATAGAGGGCGAGCGGCAGGTATTCGGGCATGAATTCCAGCATGCTCATGTCGGCCAGCAGCAGGGCCTTCATCTGGTCGGTGAACTGCTCGAGCCCCTTGGGGTCATCCTGATCCCGGTAGGATTCGATATTCTCGCTGGCATCGCTTTGCAGGGCCTTGAGCCGTGCCTGGTCCCATTTTTTTTGCATAGTCGCTCTTCTTGCCTGGTGGCTCAGGGGTAGAACTGGTCCCACATCTCCTGCATGGCAGCAGCGGGATCGGTCACGATGACGTTGTTGAAATCCTTGATGAAGGCGGCCCGCTGTTTCGGATCGGACAGCACTTCATAAGCCTGCTTTACCTGGTGCAGCCGGGCGGCTGCCTGCTCTTTCTCTTCTTCGCTCGCCCCGTGCAGCTTGTCGGGGTGGTACTGGTTCGACAGCCGACGATAGGCTTTTTTGATGTCGTTTTCACTGGCGTTGGACTTGACGCCCAACACCCGGAAGTAGTTGTTCATGACGGATCCTGCCTCACTGGCATCGTGGAATTGACCCTGCGCTGGCCTGGCGGCGGGGATCTTGGCAAACCAGGCTCGGCAAAAATCCGACATTTTAACGCAAACAGGCGGCCATCGCCATGAATAGGAAGAAAAGTAACCAGGGGGAAGCGCGGTCGGTGCACCTTGCGATCTGCCTCCCGGTAGGGGGTGGTACCGGGGCTACACTACAGGAGGCGCCGGGCGTTGCCCTGGCGATCTTCAGCAGGCCTCGGTCGGGCCGAGACCCTTACTAAGGAATGGACAGCCATGCTCAAATTTTATCTTCTGCCAATGGTACTGCTGGGCGGCCTTGCCATCGCCGCCGATGAGAGCAGTGACGAGCCCTTGATGTTCATCAAGGGGGACATCACCAAGGCCCAGTTTATGGAAAGAGCCGAGCAGCGTTTTGCCCGGCAGGACACCGACAAGGATGGCACCCTGTCGGTGGCCGAGAGAGAGGCCGCCATGGCCAAGATGAACGAGGCGATGCAGCAGTCCGGCCAGGCCATGCCGGGCAAGATGGGAAACATGGGCAACATGAGGCCGATGCAGGACACGACCAAGGCGCAGTTCATGGCGCGCCATGAGGCCCTCTTCACCCGGATGGACAAGAACGGGGACGGGGTACTCGACGAGGCCGAGCGGGCCAGCGCCAGGGGGCGGCTCGGTCAGGGCGCCATGGCGCCCACGAAATAGGCTTGTCAGCTTTCAGATGAAAAAGAGCCCGGTCGTGATACCGGGCTCTTTGCATACATTGCTGGGCTGACTGGATTACCAGCCGGCCCACAGCAGGCGGGCCTTGAGCCCGAGCCACGAGCTCCAGCCGGTGGTGCTGCTCACCAGCGTCCCATCCTTGATGACGAGGAAGGTGGGGGTGACCCCCACCTGCCAGCGGGCGGCCAGATCCCCCCGCTCATCGTTGTGGGTGGGAAAGGCGAGCCCCTTCTTCGCCATCCCGGCGCGCAACTGCTCATCGCTGCCGGAGCGCAGCGCCACCGTCAGCACGTTTTCACCCTCCTGCCACAGGCTATCCACGGTCGGCGTGGTGAAGCGGCACACCCCGCACCAGCTGGCCCAGTAGTAGACCAGCAGCGGCTTGCCGCGGCTCTGCTCGGCCAGGTTGGTGGTGGTGCCATCCTGCAGGGTGAAGGGGGCTTCCATGGCCCCCGCCGGCAGGCTGGGGCTGCGCCACAGATCCAGCAGGGTGGAGATGACCAGCGCCATCAGCAGCAGCCAGAGCGCCTCCTTGCCC
Source organism: Aeromonas sp. QDB20 (assembly GCF_027707805.1). Classification (NCBI taxonomy): domain Bacteria; kingdom Pseudomonadati; phylum Pseudomonadota; class Gammaproteobacteria; order Aeromonadales; family Aeromonadaceae; genus Aeromonas; species Aeromonas sp. QDB20. Next base: position 194,381 of record NZ_JAPCJC010000003.1, read on the forward strand.
CAACGGCGCCAGCGGGGTGCCTTTACGACTGCATCCTCCGCCATGGCTTAGCTCCGCTTAGCCAGCTCGGCCTTCACCAACTGCTCCAGCTCGTCATAGGGAAGGGCGCCCGGCACCAGCTGGTTGCCGATGAGCGTCGCAGGGGTGCCCTGCACGCCCAGGAGGGTGCCGATGCGAAGGCTGCTGCGCAGCTCCTCGGTGGCCTTGGCATCGGGCTTGAGGGCCGTGTTGCCGGTGGCCGCCAGCGCCTTGTTGATGTCCGCCTCGGTCAGTATCCCCTGCTTGCTCATCAGCTTGTCGTGCAGGGCGAGGAAGCGGGCCGGATCCTGTTGCCAGAGGGTGAGGCTGTACTGGGCCGCCTTGGCCGAGCTCTGTCCCTTGAACGGCAGCAGCTTGACCACCAGCCCCAGATCGTCGGGATAGGCCTCGAGCAGCTTGGTCAGGCGGGGATCGAACTGCTTGCAGTAGGGGCAGTTGTAGTCGGTGAACAGCACCAGGGTCAGCTTGGGATTCTTGGCGCCGAGCCGCGGGCTGGTGGCACTGTTGAACAGCACATCCTGATTGCCCTTGATGAAGTTGCCGAGCTGGGCCTCCTGGGCCGCGGCGTTCTGTTTCTCCCAGGATTCGGCCGCCTCGTCGAGGATCTTGGGGTTGGCGACCAGGGTCTCGCGAATGAGCTCCTTGATGCGCGCCTCCTGCTCCGGGGTGAAGGGGGCCGCCTGCAACAAGGGGGCACTCAGGGTGCCGGCAAGCAGGGCGGTGCAGAGGGTCAGGGTGCGCAGTTTCAGGGTACTCAGGGTCATGGGATTCTCCTTAAAATTGGGTGACATCGGCCCGGACGAGGCCGGCCTGGTGCAACACGTCGAGCAAGTCGGTCTTGTCGAGCAGGGGGGAGAGGATCTCTCCCTCTGGCAGGCCGGGCCCGTAGATCTGGTTGAAGGGCACGGCGGCCGCGCCGCGCTGGCGCAGGAAGGCGGAGATGGCGTCGCTCGGCCGGCTCCAGTCGCCACGCAGGGCCACTACGTCCGGAGCCGTCAGGGCGCTCTGCACCTCGTCACGCAGCAGCACGTTGTACTTGTTGGCCTTGCAGGTGACGCACCAGTCGGCGGTGACGTCGACGAAGACCCGCTTGCGCTGAGCCAGCGCATCGACGATGGCCTGTTCGGAGAGCGGCTGCCAGGCGATGCGATCGACGCTGCCCGACCCCTGCGCCGTGAGGGCGCCCCCCAGCAGCAGGGCGCCGCCGATGAGGGCCGAGAGGGAGAGGGCCAGCGTGAAACCGCGCATGCCATAGCGCCAGAGGATGCCGATCAGCAGCGCCAGCAGCATGGCGGCCATCAGCCAGCCGGTAGCCGTGCTGCCCAGATGGTTGCCAAGCAGGCTCGCCAGCCAGAGGCTGGAGCCCAGCATCATCAACCCGAGCAGGATGCGCAGTCGCCCCATCCAGCGGCCCGGTTTGGGCAGCCAGAGGGCGAGGCGCGGCAGGGCCGCCACCAGCAGCCAGGGCAGGCTCATGCCAAGGCCGAGCGCCGTGAAGATGAGCCAGAGCTGGCCGAGGGGCGCCGCCAGCGCAAAGGCCACCGCGGTGCCGAGGAAGGGGGCCGAGCAGGGGGTGGCCAGCAGGGTGGCGAAGCTCCCCTGCAGGAAGTGGCCGCCGAGCCCCTTGCCGCCGCTGGTGGCGAGGCGGGTGCTGAGGTTGCTGGGTAGACGGATTTCGAACAGCCCCAGCAGGTTGGCGCAAAACAGCAGGGTCACCGCCACCATGAAGCCGATGAAACCGGCGCTCTGGAACTGGATCCCCCAGCCGACGGCGCCCTGAGTCGCGCGCAGCAGGCTGCTCATGGCCGCCAGCACCCAGAAGGAGGCAATGATCCCGGCACTGGCGGCGAGGAACTGCTTGCGCACCTGTCGCTGTTCGCGCTCCTGCTGCTGCAGCACCGTGCCCAGTTTCAGGGCCAGCACCGGCAGCACGCAGGGCATCAGGTTGAGGATGAGGCCGCCGAGCAGCGCCGCCCCCAGCAGCCAGATGAGAGGCTGGCCTGGGGCCGGCAGGGCGAGAGGCCCGGCGATGGTGGCGCTGGTCTGCCAGGCCTCATCACCGCTGCCGAGCAACAGACCGAGGGACTGGCCACGCAAGTCAGGCGCATCCCCCTGCCAGCCGTCGCTGACCGGGACCCGGGCAATCAGGGTGTTGCCGCTCACCTCGAGCGCGGGCTTGCCGAACTCGGCCCCCTCCAGCGCATCGATAAAGAGCGCAGGCTCCTGCCAGCCCTCTGCCCGCTCGGCGCGCAGCTGCAGCTGGTTGTGCTGGTAGCCGAGCTCGACCCGGGTATCGGTGGGCAGCGTTTGCGGCAAGGTACTCATGGCTTGGGCCCAGGCGAAGTCGAAACCAGCCGGCGCCTGCCCATCCGCCGCCAGGGTGAAGGGGTAGTCGGTCAGGATGCAGACGTTGCTGCAGGTGGAGAGGCGCAAGGTGCCCTTGAGTGGCTGCCCGGCGGGGGAGTCCAGGCTCAGGGGGAAGCGCACCTGTTGCTGATAGCCCTGGGTGCTGAGCCCGGCCACCTCGAAGGGGCGCGGCGTGGGCCAGTGCCACTGGAAGTTGCCGACCGGCTGCTCCCACAGGATCTGGGGCGCTATGCCCCCTTCACCCGGGCTGCGCCAGTAGGTTTTCCAGCCGGACTCGAGGGCCACCTCGAGCAGGATGCGGGTCTGGTCAGGGACGCTGCGGTCGGCTTGCAGCCTGACCTTGGCGTGATCGTTCTGGGGGCTGGTGAGCCAGCCCGTATCGCTGGCCAATCCAGTGGATTGCCACAGCAGGCAGCCCAGCAGCAGGCTCGCCTTGAAGAGAGTTGACATAGATGTTGTCTCGCAAAAAATGAATGACAGCAGGCTGAAAAAGCGCGGCTGAACTCATTCCCGCCAGACACAGAGGGTGAGGTGAAGTCGTCGTTCGGGAGGCGAAACGGCCCGTGGCGGCGGCAGTGGCGGCGTGTAGCGCCAGAGCGGGGCCAGCAGGGCGATGAGCAGGGCCACCGCAAAGAACAGCTGCTCGAGGCAGAGCAGGGTGGTGGCACTCAGCCACTTGCCGTTGAGCTGGCAGCTGTTGGGCTGCACACTGGTGGGCTTGGCCTTGTCGGCCTGGTCGTCGGCCGCGGCAAACTGGGGCAGGGCCTGACAGCTGATGGCGTGATCGAGCAGGGCCAGCCGGGCCAGCGGCTGGGCAGCGCAATTGAGCACCAGCAGGCAGACCAGCAGCAGGAGTCGTTTCGCCACGCGTTGTTGGTGAATCATGCTCGCCCCGTTCATCAAGATGGCCACATCCTAACGGCCAATGCCGGGTGGGGCAAGCCGCCATCCGTTTTATGGCTCAGGGGCGAGTGGCGAAGGGTGGTCGGTTCTGTCTGGCGAACGCTTGTTCGCTAAAAGGGGGACCAGTATACTGCGCCGAGTCAAAATCCGAGGTGTTCGATGCTCAAAATTGCCCGTGTGCTGCTGCTTGGTCTGCTGCTCATCTTCTGGTTCCTGTTCGGTCTGCTGCTGTGCCTGGTGCGTCCGCGCCATCCCAACAACGTCTATGTCTTTGCCCGCATGTATCACGCCGTCTGTCCGCTCATCGGCCTCAAGGTCCGGGTGACGGTGGCCGACGAGGTGAAGTCGGTGGGACCGGCCGTCTACGTCTGCAACCACCAGAGCAACTACGACATCTTCACCGTGACCGGTGCGGTGCAGCCAGGCGTGGTGGCGGTGGGCAAGAAGAGCCTGCTGTGGCTGCCCTTCTTCGGCCTCATCTTCTGGCTCTCCGGCAACGTGCTGATCGACCGCTCCAACCGCTCACGTGCCATCGGCACCATAGGCCAGGTGGTTGATCGCATCAAGGCTCGTGGCACCTCCATCTGGATGTTCCCGGAGGGAACCCGTTCCAAGGGGCGCGGACTGCTGCCGTTCAAGGCGGGTGCCTTCCATACCGCGGTGCAGGCAGAGGTGCCGGTGGTGCCCATCGTCTGCTCCAGCTACTTCGGCCAGATCGATCTCAACCGCTGGGACAACGGCGAGGTGCTGCTGGAAGTGATGGCCCCGGTCTGCAGCAAGGAGCACGGCGCCGCCGGCATCCGCGAGCTGTCCGAAATTTGCCGCAGCCGGATGGAGGCCAAGCTGGTCGAACTGGACAGCAAGCTTGGCCATACCCGCGCCGCCTGAGCCTGTCACTGATTGCATGAGGGAGCCGTTGGCTCCCTTTTTTATTGGTGAAAATCACCACCAGATCGGTATTTTTCGCCACCAAGACGGTGTTGAAAATATCTGATAAAACCTCATCTATATGTAAGTAAAGGAAAAATCATTTTGGCACGGCTCTTGTAATGTTATGAGAAGAGATTGTCATCCCATCAACAAGGAGCCAGACCATGAGCGTATTTAGCCGCCTGACCGACGTGATCAATGCCAACCTGCACAGCCTGCTCGACAAGAGCGAAGAGCCGGAGAAGATGCTGCGGCTGATGATTGAAGAGATGGAACAGGTCCAGGTCGAGATGAGAACCCAGGCCGCCCGCGTCATCGCCGAACAGAAGCAGCTGGAGCGCCATCAGCAGGCGTTGCAACACCAGATCCTGGAGTGGTCGGCCAAGGCCGAGCTCGCCATCCAGAAGGGGCGCGAGGATCTGGCCCGGGCCGCGCTGACCGAGAAGCTGGCCGAGGTCAAAAAGTGTGAACAGCTGGAGCAGGACAAGGCGCGGGTCGCCGAGGTGCTGGCTCAGCTCACCGCCGACAGCGAGCGGCTGGCCGCCAAGCTGACCGAGGCGCGGGAGAAGCAGAAGATGCTGACCCTGCGCGAGCAGACCGCCCACAGCCGGCTGCGGGCCCGTGCCCAGGTGGACAACCAGCGCATGCACGAGCTGATGGCCCGTTTTGACGGCTTTCAGGGCAGAGTCGATCAGCTGGAAGCTCAGCTGGAGGCGGCAACCCTGGGGCAGAACCCCTCGCTGGAGGCCCAGTTCCGCGAGCTGGAGCTGAATGACGAGATTGAACGGGAACTGGCCCGCCTCAAGGGTCAAAAGGTGGAGGCATAACCATGACGCCCTGGCCGAAGGATCTTGCCCATCGCAAGCTGACCGGAGTCTGTGCCGGCATCGCCAACGGGCTGGGGCTCTCCAGGGTGACGGTGCGGGTCGCGGCCCTGATGGCGCTGATCCTGATGCCGCCCCTGGCCCTGGCCATCTATCTGCTGGCGGTGCTGATCATGCCGCCCCGTCGTGAATTGAAGCGCTGGCTGGATTGACCCCGGGTCATCTGGCCGCATCAACCCAGTGAGGAGTACAACATGCTGGAATTTATCGTCTTGATGCTGGTCTTGGTCGGCATGGCGCTGGCCGGATTCACCGTGCTGGCCATGTTGCTGGTGAGCGGCGTCTTCGTGCTGTTTGGCGCGTTGGCCGGCATGTTTGCCCTCATCATCAAGCTGGCGCCCTGGTTGCTGGTGCTGCTGGTGGTGTGCTGGTTCATCAGCAGCCGGCGCAAGCAAGCCAATACCTACCGTTGACACTCCCTGTTATCGGATCCTTCCTTGGTCGCTGCGTACAGCGGCCTTTTTTGCGTTTGCTGGCTCATTAGCGGTCGGCGCAAGCAGGTTAATGCCTACCGTTGACACTCCCTGTTATCGGATCCTTCCCTGGTCGCTGCATGCAGCGGCCTTTTTTGTGGCCGGGCGGCGGCCAGCCATGATTCGCTGCAGGCGAGCCAGCGCTCCGGCTGGGTGATCAGCTGCTCCTTGAAAGCTTTGCTCTGCTGCTTGAGCCGGTATTCGAGGCGCAGCGCCGTGCCTTTCTCACCGATGTCCTGCTGCCACGCCAGGGTCAGTGGCCCCTTGCCGCGCAGGGCGCGGGATCCCTTGCCACTCTGGTGCTGGCGCAGGCGGCGGAGCGGATCCGTGCTGATCCCGGTATAGAGCAGGCCGCCGGCGGTGCGCACCATGTAGATGAACCAATGGCGGGTGGGCGGGCTGGTAGCCGGTTCGGCGCCGCTAGGGGATTTTCTCATTCGATCTCTCTGTGCCACACTCAAGAGCAGCCCAAGGAGGTGCGATGCGAGCATGGTGGTGGTTGTGGTGTCTGCTGTCGATATCGGCTCATGGCGAGACGCTGCGTCTCTACGACTATCATCAGCACCCCCCCTTCATGACCGGGGAGCAGAGCGGTCTGAGCCGGGATCTGGTCAAGTATCTCAATGAAAAGCTTGGCGGAGAACCCAAGCTGGAACTTTGGCTGGTGAATCGGGCCAGACTGGCGCTGGAGATGTCGGATCCTGGCTTTGACGGTCTGGTGGCCTGGGTCAATCCCGCCTGGGTGGGGGATCCCCAGCGCGAGCGCTACCTCTGGACCTTTCCCATCATGCGCGATACCAACGAGCTCATTTCGAGTGCCGACAGACCGGTCACCTATCGCGGGCCCGATTCGCTCAAGGGGATGACCTTCGGCGGCATCGAGGGGTACCACTATCAGGGGATCGACGAGGCGTCGGCCAGAGGCGATCTGGTGCGGGTGGATGCCAAGAAGGTCAAGACCAACTTCAGCCTGCTGGTGCGCGGCCGCATCGACGTAACCCTGGTGCCGGGCTCGGCGCTCACCTTCTTTACTCACGACCCCGCCTTCGAGGGCAAGCTGTTCGTCTCGCCCTTCGCCCAGTCCAGCTATACCCGTCACATACTGTTGCCCAAATCCCGCAGCGATCTGCATGACAGGCTGAACGACATCGCCGAGCAGATGGACCGGGATCCCAAGTGGCACGCCATCCTGGAGTCCTACCGCGGCAGACCCTGAGCGTCGGCGTTGCGGCGCAGATGGCGCCCGAGCCTGTGCAGCGGCAGCAGGCTCACCAGCAGGCCGGCCCAGACGAAGGCAAATCCCACCGATTTCACCGGATCCGGTGTCTCGCCAAACCAGAAGATGGCGAGCAGGAAGGCGAGGCTGGGTTCGATATATTGCAGCAGTCCCACCGTACTCATGCGGGTGCGCATCATGCCGTAGCAGAACAGCCCCACCGGCAGCAGGGTGGCGGGGGCGCTGCCCATCAGCAGCAGGCGTTCGGTCCAGTCACCGGTCACGAACTGGCTGGCGCCGCTTACCGCCAGAGCGCCGATGATCAGCAGGGCGACGGGCAGCTGCACCAGCGCCTCGAGGTAGAGGCTGACGCCGGCGTCATAGTGCACCTTCTTCTTGAGCAGGCCATAGAGGGCGAAGTTGGCCCCCATGACCAGGGAGAACCAGGGCAGCTGGCCGTAAGAAAAGAGCATGTAGGCCAACCCCGCAAGGGCCAGCGCCACCGCCAGGTGTTTTTGCGGGGTGAGCTTCTCTTTGAGGAACAACACGGCGAAGACGATGTTGAACAGCGGCGTCATGAAGAAGGCGAGGCTGGTGGCCAGCACCTGGCCGGTGGTGAGGCACCAGGTGAACATGCACCAGCTGATGGACATGACGGGGCCGGCCAGCAGGATGAGGCCGAGCTGGCGCGGTTCGCTGCGCAGCCGCGCCCAGGGCACCCGGTAGCCGATGAGGAGGAACAGGATCCCCAGCAGCACCGCCGACCAGAGTACCCGGTGGGAGAGCAGCTCCCACATGTTGACCGCAGGCATGAACTGGTAATAGAGGGGCAGCATGCCCCACAGCACGAATGAGAGGGCCGCGCTGCCGGTGCCCATCCAGTTCTTCATCTCTCTCCGTTTATTAAATTAAACAAATGTGGCTGCATAATAAGTATCTGCTGAATCTTTCACAAGCAGGATCCGGGGGAAAACTCTGCTACTATCGGGCCCATGAACCGACTCGACAGTTTGTTTGCACAGATCCGTGCCTGCCGCCTGTGCGAGGCACACTTGCCGCTCGGGCCCAGACCGGTGATCCGTGGCAGCGAGCACGCTCGCCTGCTGATCATCGGCCAGGCGCCAGGCACCCGGGTGCATGCCAGCGGCATCCCCTGGGACGATCCTTCCGGCGATCGCCTGCGCCAGTGGCTCGGAGTGGACAAGGCCACCTTCTACGATGAATCCCGCATCGTCATCATGCCGATGGGGCTCTGTTACCCCGGCAAGGGCAAGTCGGGGGATCTGCCGCCGCGCCCCGAATGTGCCTCCACCTGGCACGACAAGGTATTGATGCTGCTGCCCAACATCGAGCTGACCCTGCTCATCGGCCAGTATGCGCAAGGCCACTACCTGCGGGATGCGGCGAAAGGGTCGCTGACCGAGACGGTGCGCAGCTGGGCGGACTACGGTCCGGCCTGGTTGCCGCTGCCGCACCCGTCACCGCGCAACACCTTCTGGCTCAAGAAGAACCCCTGGTTCGAGCAGGATGTGGTCCCCCATCTGCAACAAAGGGTCGCCCCGCTGCTGGGGTGACCCTCGTTGGCTAGAGCGCCGGTTCGGCCTGTGGTTTGGGCTTGCTGCGGGCCATGGCGATGAGCGGCAGTATGATGCACAGGCACCCCAGCAGCAGCGGCAGGCCCGGCTGCTCATCGAACAGCCATACCCCGATGGCGACCGCCATCAGCAGGCCGGTGTACTCCGCGGAGGCGATCTTGCTCGCCTCCGCCTTGCGATAGGCCACCACGCACAACCCCGCATAGACCATGATCAGCGCCGAAGAGCCGAAGGCGGGCCACCACATCTGCCACTGCCAGTCGCCCCCTTCCCACCAGGCCAGCGCCAGGATGAAGGGCATGCTCAGCACGTTGGTAAAGAACAGGGTCTGGGCGATGGGCTGCTGGAGCGGGATCCGCTTGATCAGCAGATTGTTGAGCGCCATGGAGAGCGCTACCCCGAGTGCGGCCAGCGCCGCCCAGTTCACCTCGGTGGGGCGCAGCACGATCAGCACCCCGACAAAGCCGATGAAGGCGGTCAGCACCTTCTGGCGCGAGATCGCTTCCCCTGCCAGCCACACCGCCAGCGGCACCATCATCAGCGGCGCCGCATAGAAGAGGGCGTTGGCGGTGGCCAGCGGCAGCCGGGTGAGGGCGATCACCATCAGGCAGACGCCGATGGCCCAGATATGGGCGCGCAGCAGGTGCCACTTGAGCGCCACCGGCGGGTTGCGACGCCATGACCAGAGCAGCCAGGGGGTCAGCAGGATGGCGGCGGAGAGCTGGCGGAAGAAGACAAACTGAAATACCGGCTGATCCGGCTCCAGCACCTTGACCAGCGCGTCGGAAAAGACTGCCACCATATTGCCCAGCACCAGATAAAGGATGCCGATCCCCACTGCGTTCATGCTACCTCCTGCGTCAGATGAGGGAAGGGTAGCCCGCGCTTCGTTATCCAGTAAAATGATAAAAAATCACCATGCATGAGAATTTTGGATAATGAAGCTGCCTCCCCTGCGTGCCGTTCAATACTTCGAAGTGGTTGCCCGCCTGCTCAGCTTTTCCCGCGCGGCCCTTGAGCTGAACGTCAGCCAGAGCGCGGTCAGCCACCAGATCCGCCTGCTGGAGGATTTTCTGGGGGAACGGCTGCTGCTGCGTCAGGGTCGGCTGCTGTCGCTGACGGCGCAGGGCGAGGTCTATTTCGAGGGGATCTCCGCCGGGCTCGGCCAGATTGCCCAGAGCAGCGAGCAACTGCGTGGCGGCGGCGAGATGCGGCTGCGGCTCGCGGTCTACAGCTCGTTTGCGGTGAAGTGGCTGATCCCGCGTCTGGCTGGGCTGCGCCAGCTCTACCCCGAGCTGGATCTCAGCCTGGAGATGGTGGCGGAGGATCCCGAACTCTCCGATCGGGTGGCGGACTGCTTCATCACCGTCTCGCCCCACGGTCGGGGCTATTGTCATGATCTCATCTACCGGGAGCGGCTTTTCCCGGTCTGCAGTCGCCGCTTGCTGCAGCAGGTGGAGGGGGAGTGGCCGGACGCCATCTGGCAACTGCCACTGCTGTCGGTGCAGTCCATCTACAAGGCGCGGGGAGAGGATTGGCAGCGTTGGGCCAAGGCCGGGGGACTGGTGATCCCGGCGGAGGCGCGGATGCACCACTTCAGCCATGTGTTGCTGGCGATGGAGGCCGCAGCCTGGGATCAGGGGGTGGCATTCGTGAACGACTACATGCTGCGACCGGATGATCCCCAGCTGGTGGCCTTGCCGGTACACCAGCTGGAGACGGGGGATGCTTTCTACTTCACCTGCAAGCGCTCGCGGGCCCATGAGCCCGCCATCAGCCGGCTGCGCCAATGGCTGATGATGGAGACACGCCAGAGCATGCCTCTCTAGGCTCAGGCTTTCTTGAACTGGCTCAATACGAACAGGTTGGTGGCGCAGACCACCACCGACGGGCTGGGATGTGGAGTGACCTGATTACAAGGATCAGGCCACTTTAGGCTTAGGCTTTCTTGAACTGGCTTAATACGAACAGGCTGGTGGCGCAGACCACGACAGACGGGCCTGCCGGCGTGTCCTGATACCAGGAGAGCAACAGCCCGCCGAGTACGGCAAGGCAGCCGATGAGCGCGGCGAAGCCGGCCATCTGCTCCGGTGTCCGGCTGAAGCGGCGGGCGGTTGCCGCAGGGATGATCAGCAAGGAGGTGATGATCAGCGCCCCGACGAATTTCATCGCCACCGCGATCACCAATCCGATCAGCAGCATCAGCACGCAGCGCAGCACATCGACCCTCACCCCTTCCACCCGGGCCAGCTCCTCCGAGATGGTCATGGAGAGCAGGGGATCCCACAGCCGCCACAGGGTGAGCAGCACCAGGACGCCGCCGCCGTAGATCCAGATCAAGTCCATCGGCTGCACCGAGAGCAGGTCACCGAACAGGTAGGCCATCAGATCCACCCGCACGTTGTCCATGAAGCTCAAGGTGACCAGACCGAGCGACAGGGCGCTGTGGGCCAGGATGCCGAGCAGGGTATCGGTGGCCACCTGCTGGTTGCGGCTCATGATCACCAGCAGCATGGCCATGGCGAGGCAGCAGACCACCACCGCCAGGGTGAGATCCACCTGCAGCAGGATGCCGAGCGCGATGCCGAACAGGCAGGCGTGGGAGAGGGTGTCGCCAAAATAGGCCATCTTGCGCCACACCACGAAACTGCCGAGGGGGCCGGCCAGCAGGGCGATGCCGAGGCCGGCCGCGAGGGCGTATAACAGAAAGCTGTCCACTTGATGATCCTGTCGGGTACGTTATTGATTGCGGGAGGGCAGGCGAATGACGGGGGCCTGCGGTTCATGATGATGGTGTTCGCCGTCGCAGTGATGATGGTGGGTGTAGACCGCCAGCACCTCCTGCTCCGGTCGGCCGAACAGACGGGCAAACTCGGGGTGGCGGGCCACGCTCTCCGGTTCGCCGTGACAGCAGACGTGGCGATTGAGGCAGATCACCTCGTGGGTGCTGGCCATCACCAGATGCAGGTCGTGGGAGACCATCAGCACGGCGCAGTTGAACTCGGCGGCCAGCTGGCTGATGAGGGCGTAGAGCTCGATCTGGCCGTTGATGTCCACCCCTTGCACCGGTTCGTCCAGCACCAGCAGCTCGGGCTTGACCAGCAGGGCACGGGCCAGCAGCACCCGCTGCATTTCGCCGCCGGAGAGCTTCTGCATCCGGTTGTCCAGTAGATCTTCCGCGCCGACCCGGTTCAACGCCTCCTCGATGGAGAGGCGGCCATTCTTGCCAAGCTGCAGGAAGCGGCGCACCGTCAGCGGCAGGGTGGGATCCAGATAGAGGCGCTGGGGCACATAGCCGACCCGCAGGTCGCGGCTGCGGGTGATTTGGCCCGAATCTGGCGTGAGCAGACCCAGCACCAGCTTGCTCAGGGTACTCTTGCCTGCCCCGTTGGGGCCGACCAGGGTAGTGATTTTGCCTTTGTTCAGGGTAAAGGAGACCTTGTCGAGCACGAGTCGTCCATCAAATGAAAGACAGACCTCTTTCAGCTCCACCAGTTGGGTCATGACAGCTCCGGGGTTTACAGCCTGTGATAGTTATAATATAACAATAACGTTGGTTTGTTATATTATCACACACACACTTCCTGACGAGATCTCTATGCGAATTCTTGCCCTGATCACTGCCCTGCTGGCGGTGAGTCTGCCTGTCCGCGCCCTCGAGGTGCTGACCACCATCAAGCCGCTGGGTTTCATCGCCGCGGCCATCACCGACGGCGTGAGCGAGCCCAAGGTGTTGCTGCCGACCGGCGCTTCGCCCCACGATTTCTCCCTGCGCCCCTCCGATATTCGCAGCATCAACGAGGCCGATCTGGTGGTGTGGGTCGGCCCCGAGCTGGAAGGTTTCATGGCCAAGCCGCTGGCCAAACATCCCCATGTGCTGACCCTGACCCGGGTGGAAGGGATGCCGCTGTTTGATTACAGCAAGCAGGCCGGTCATGAAGAGCACGCCGACGAGGCGCATGAAGGCCATGACCACGACGGTCATGAGGGGCACCACCACGAGGGCGTCGACCCCCACATCTGGCTGGGTCCGACCCAGGCGCTGGTCATCGCCAATGCCCTGAGCGAAACCCTGAGCGCTCAGGATCCTGCCAACGCCGAGCGTTATCGCGCCAATCTGCTCGCCTTCAAGACCAAGGTGGAGGCCAAGGACAAGGTGATCGCCGAGCAGATGAAGGCGGTGAACCAGAAGGGCTATTTCGTGTTTCATGAAGCCTATGGCTACTGGGAGCGCCACTATGGCATGAGCTCCAAAGGCCACTTCACCGTGAGCCCGGAGCGACGCCCCGGTGCAAAGACTCTGGTGGAGATCCGCAAGGCGCTGGAAGAGAAGAAAGCGAGCTGCATCTATGCCGAGCCGCAGTTCTCGCCGGCGGTGATCGAGTCGGTCGCCCGCAATACCGGCGCCAAGGTGCTGCTGCTGGACGAAGTCGGTGAACAGGTGCCGCTCGGCCCGGATGGCTATCCCCGCTTCATGCAGCAGCTGGCCGACGCCTTCGCCGAGTGCCGTTGACCGCGTCGAAGCGCCCGCGTGCCCGCTACTGGGGCAGCCAGGGGCAACTATACTGACCTCCAGCATCTGACAGGGAGTGTCTGGTATGAAATGGCTGCTCGTTCCCACCTGCACGTTGGCGCTCTGCTGTGCCAGCGTGCAGGCTTCCCGTCTCTCCGAATACATGGCCAGCCCTGCACTGCAGGCAAAATTGCAGGAGGTCTATGGCGGTCGAGCCCTCCAGCGGGCGGAGGCCTTTTCGCGCCTGCTGACGCCAAGGGCCGGCACCACGGATCAGCAGAAGATCGAGCTGGTCAACAACTACTTCAACAACCTGACCTACAGCGAGGATCCCAAGTTATGGGGGATGGAGGATTATTGGGCCAACCCGCTGGAGTTTATCGGTGCCCGTGGTGGCGACTGCGAGGATTACAGCATCTCCAAGTACTACACATTGATGGAGCTTGGGGTGGACGAGAAGAAGCTGCGGCTGGCTTACGTCAAAGCGGTGCGCTACAACCAGTTTCATATGGTGACGCTCTACTTCGCGACCCCCAAGTCGGATCCGCTGGTGCTCGACAACATCAACAACCGGATCCTGCCCGGCAGCAAGCGGACCGATCTTATCCCCGTCTACAGTTTTGATGCCAAGAGCATCTGGATCATGAAGTCCCGCCGCGAAGGAACCCTGGCAGGCAGTGCCGACAGGCTGGCGCAGTGGACTTCGATGAAGACCCGTTTTTCCAGCGAGCAGTTGCGCTCCCCCCGCCGTCAGCTATAGCTTGCCCGCCGCTTTCAACTCCTCGAAATATTTTGCCGCGCCCGGATGCTGTTCGATGCTCAGCACCGGGCCGGTTTTATTGCGCGCCTGGTGAAACAGGTTGGCGTAACCGTAGGTTTGCTCATTGAACTTGGTTTGCTGGGCCAGCATGGCCCGGGTCAGGCGGTAAACGTCGGCCTGTGGCGTGCTGGCGGTGGTTACCAGGGTGGCGGCGATGGCAAAGGTCGGCGTCGCCTTGAGGTTGCCCGGATAGATACGCGCAGGGATCTGGCTGCGTTGGTAATACTTGACCCCCTTGAGCAGCTGATCCCGGGTTGCCCCCTCGATCGGCAGGAAACGTATGGCGCAGCGTTTGGCGGTATCCAGCACAATGCGGTTGGGGTGACCCATCACCAGGCCATAGGCGTCGATCTGTTTGCTGCACAGGGACTCGGCCAGATTGGCCACGCTCTTGAGATCGAGATCCGGCTCCTTGGCGTCCAGCACGTTGAACAGGGCGAGTGCCGTCTGGCGGGTACCGGAGCTCTTGAGCCCCATGTCGATGGGGGCCAGCTTGAGTTGCTCCAGGCTGGTGATGTCGCCGTCGGCCCTTACCACTATGGTAAAGGGCTCGGCGTGAGTGGCGAAGATGGCCCTGAGCTCTGGCTGCGGCTGACTGGCATACGGACCCAGGCCGTTACTGGCCTGGTAGAGCCAGTCCGACTGCACCAGCGCATAGCTTGTCTCGCCGCTTTTCAGTTGGCGCAGATTTTCGATGGAGCCCGAGGTCGCCTGCGGCTTGCACTGCAGTCCGGGATCGCTCTTGTTGGCGAGCCGGCAGAACTCTTTGGCGATCTGATGATAGATCCCCTGTTCACCGCCGGTGGCTATGGTGGTGGGGTTGGCCAGCAGTGGCAGTGGCCACAGCAGGGCGAGCAACAATCCGGTCCTGTTCATCATGCCTCCTTGCCGGCGTAGCCATCGATGCCCCAGTTGCGCAGGGTGTCGATATCCTGAATGTCGCCGGCCTCCGCCAGCAGGGTGTAGCCCGCGCTGTGCAGGCACTGGGCCACCAGATTCCAGTAGAGCGGGGCCTGGGTCGGCTGGCAGCTGATGAAAACGGGATTGATGGGGTCGAGCTGATTGAAGGTCTCGTTGGTCATCGGGATGGCGCTGAAGGCCATCTCCACCCCTTGTTCCTGCAAGGCGGCCAGCCGCTCCTGGGCAAGGGGTGGCACATGCTCCTGATCCCAGCGCCAGTCGAGGGTCTTGCCTCTGCCCTTGGCCAGCAGAGGTGCGAATTGTGCCCAGTCGGGGTGGCCGAGCAGGCTGAGCGGCAGTTGCAGCCCCTCGACTGCATGGTGCAGCCAGAGATCGAGCAGGTGCCGGATCTCGTCTGGTGAACTGTTCAGTGACGGGGTGACTTCCGGAATGAGGCGGCTGTAGAGACGAATGCTGCCCTGGGTCGAGAAGAAGTGTTGCTGCAACAGCCCCTCTCCTGCGCAGGTCAGAGTCTGCAGCGGCTCATTGACCATGGGGAGCTGTTTGCCGAGCTGGCTTATCTTGAGCCGTTGCTGCAGCAGATCCCGTTTGCGTTCGGACACCAGCTGGTTGACTGAGCCGGCCAGCTCCTTGAGATCCTGCAGCCAGGGAGCGTCCAGGGTGCCACTGAACTGGCGTTTGCGGATCTTCACCAATTGCAGATTGATCTGCTCGAGCGGGCGCAGCAGCCGTTTGCAGACCCAGGAGATCACCAGGGTGAACACCAGCAGACCTGCCAGCAGGGCCGTGCCGGTACGGCTGATCGCATTCCACAGATGCTGGTAGGCATAGCCCGTGTGCCCTTCCAGGGTGAGGGTGCCCAGCATGCGCCAGCCATCGGTCAGCTCCTGCTCAATTTTTACTGGCGGCATGTCGATAACAGAGGGGAGCCAGGTCGGCACGTTCTGTTGCGCGGTGTGGAAGACCTTCTGAAACAGCACCTGACCATCCGGATCCAGCAGGGTGACCGCGCTGACGAAGCCGCCATCGAACATGGCGTTGACTATGGTCTCGGCCAGTACCTTGTCATCGTTGAGAAGGGTGCCTTGCAGCACCAGCCCGAGGGCGGTGATGGCGGTTTCCAGATTGGCGGACATCTGATCGAGGATGGATTGCCGTACCGTGGTGACTTCCAGCATGAACAGCAGGACGGCGCCAATCAGGAACAAAATCAGGATGATTCGATTTAACAGTTTCGCTAACGACATATCCACTCCATGGAAAAGTTATCGCAACATGTTGAAACCTGGGGTCGGAGGTGAGCTGACCCGGCTCTTAAAAATAGGAAAAAATGGTTAAAAAAGACGATCATTTCTGCCCATGAAGGAATGTTATGCATAAAATGTGAGGTTCATGCAGATTGCTATGAACTAATTGTGAGTATTTAGGTCAAACAATCAGTTTTATACGGTTTCATAACAAACAGACTGACCACTAACACCCTTGGATCTAATGACAGGATAGCGGATGAAACGTCTCCGTCCCTTGGTAGCGCAGGCCGCCAATTGGGAACCCCCGGTTCCCCGCAAACACTTTTACGCCATGCTACTGCTGACGGCCATGACGCTGTCGGCGGTAGCCATATTGCCAGCCCCGGGTGACATCCTGGAGCGGCCGCTGCGACTGGAGTTGCCGATCGCCACCAATGGCACCGCAACCAACGAAGACAATACGGACTTCAACGACATCCCGGATCACGAGCTGGTAGAAGCCGCGACGCCGGAAGATGACATCCCGGCCGACGCCACCCCCCAGTGGCAGGATTACCGGGTTCGCAATGGCGAGAATCTGACCACCATCTTCAACAACCTGGGTCTTTCCACCACCACCCTCTACAAGGTGCTGGATGCCGACACCAAGAACAATCTGGCACGGCTCAAGCCGGGCCAGACCATCGAGCTGCTGATCGATCAGGACAACATACTGCAGCAGATGAAGATCCGCCTGAACATCAAGCAGACCCTGGTGCTGGAGCGTACCGACGACACTTACAGCGCCAACATGCTCAATGAAGAGGTGGAGTGGCAGAAGAAGAGCTATGACGGCGTCATTAATGGCAGCTTCTACGTGAGTGCCCGCAATGCGGGGATCCCGGCCAACCATATCCAGAAAATTGCCAACCTGTTCCAGTGGCGGCTCAACTTCGCCAAGGATCTGAAAAAGGGCGACAAGTTCAAGGTGCTGGTGCGTCAGGAGACGGTCGAAGGCAAGAGCACAGGCAACACCCAGCTGCTCGGGGTGGAAGTGTTCAGTCAGGGTCAGAACGTCTCCGCCTGGCTGTCCGAAGATGGCAACTACTACGATGGGCAGGGCAACAGCCTGGAGCGCGGTTTCCGCCGTTACCCGACCCACAGCCGCTACCGGGTCAGCTCCAGCTTCAACCCGAATCGCCGTCACCCGATCACCGGCCAGGTGCGGCCTCACGAGGGCACCGACTTTGCCCTGCCGGTCGGCACCCCCGTGATGGCGACCGGTGACGGTGTCGTGCTAAAGGCGACCAGCCACCCGCTGGCCGGCACCTATGTGGTGATCAAACACGGTCGCACCCTGATGACCCGTTACCTGCACCTGAGCAAGCTGCTGGTCAAACCTGGCCAGAAGGTGAAGATGGGTGACAAGATTGCCCTCTCCGGCAACACGGGTCGCTCCACCGGCGCTCACCTGCACTACGAGGTGCGGATCAACAACCGCCCGGTGGATGCCATGAAGGTCAAGCTGCCGATGGCGGAGCCGCTCTCCGGCAAGGAGAAACGCCAGTTCCTCGCCAAGGTGAAGAGCTATCGCAAGGAGATGGAGGCCGGTTGATGCCTCTCTCGCCGACATAAAAAGGCCCCGCCACGCTGGCGGGGCCTTTTTGTTGGCTGGCGGCCATCAATAGCCCTTATCGAAGTCGATCTTGCCGTCCAGCGGTTGGCCATCGATGAAGCGGATGTAGTTGCGCACGAAGATCTGGGCCACGTCTTCGGGGAAGCTGTAAGCGCTGTTGTGCGGCGTGACGATGAGGTTGGGCTGGCCCCAGAGCGGGCTGTCGGCGGGCAGCGGCTCCTGCGCGAATACGTCCAGCACCGCCATCCCCAGCTTGCCGGTGCGCAGTGCCGTGAGCAGGTCCCCTTCGTGGATGGCGTTGCCGCGCCCCACGTTGAACAAGATGGCTCCCGGCTTGCAGTGCTCGAAACGGGCGGCGGTGAAGAGGTGATGGGTCTCGCGGGTGGCGGGCAGCACGCTGACGATGACGTCGGCCTGCGCCAGCATCTTGTTGAGGGCGGGCAGCTGATATACCTGGTCGAAACCAGCCCGTTCGCGACCACCGCGGCTGACGCCGAGCACCTTCATGCCGAAGTGCTTGCCGGTGTGGGCGATGTGCTGGCCTATGCTGCCGGTGCCCAGGATCAGCAAGGTGCGTCCCTTGAGACCGTGATAGGGGTGGCTCTGCCACAGCCGCTGCTTCTGCTGTTCCCTGTAGAGGGGGATCTGGCGCATCAGGCTGAGCAGATGACCGAACACGTACTCGCTCATCAGCGGGCCGAAGATGCCGCGCACATTGGTGAGCTGGTAGTCACGGCGGCAGCTGGCATCCAGCAGCACGTCGACCCCGGCGTAGGTGGATTGCAGCCAGCTGAGTTTGCCGGCCTTGGCCAGCAGCGGCTTGGCCCGCGCCGGTTCGGCCATCAGGATGTGGGCCTCGCCGATCACTTTCTCGGCGTCGCTCTGGTTGTCGGCTCTCAGAATGCGCAGATGAGGGAGGTGGGCCGCCTTGAGCAGGCGCTCGTAGTGAGCATTGTCCTGGCTGAGCAAAAGAAGGGTACGTTGACTCATACTCTTGTTCCTTATCAGATTTGCGGCGCGGGAGAGAGGCCGCTCTGCCTTCATCTTACCCGAGTTGACCGGCCAACATAGCCGACCAGGCCGCTTTTTCGTTTTCGCGCGGCCCCTCGTGGGCTACAATCTGCCCCACATTTTGCAAAGGATCCGACTCCAGTGTTTGGTGACAAGTTTTATAAGCGACTGGCCGAGTTACAGCCTTGGCAACAGACGGTCTACACCCTGGCGCTGGCAGAGCGCATGTACCCCAACTATGCGCTGTTTTCCCAGGCCTCCGGTTTCGGGGATGCGAAGGCATTTCGTCACGCCCTGGATCAGATGTGGAACTACCTGACGGTGAAAGGATCCCGGGTCAATCTGGGGGCGATTCTGGAAGCGTTCGAAGTCTACATTCCGGAACCCAGCAAGTTCGAATCCTACGGTGCCTATCCGGCGCTGGATGCCTGTGTCGCCTTGGGCTGCGCCTACAACTCGGTGATCTGCCGGGTAGGGGAAGAGGCCAACGACGCCAGCCATGCCTCGGTCGGTACGGTCGCCGGTTTCATCGAGATGTTGGAAGAGCGCGACCTCACCGACGAAGAGCTCTACGAGCACGAATACATGGAGGCCGAGCTGGAGTTCCAGGTCGAGCTGCTCAAGCGGGTTGCCCACGAGCGTGACAGCGACCGCATCCTGGCCGTGCGTGCCTTCGCCGCCCAGGACGGCGTCTCCAATATCGGCATCAGCCTGGAAGAGTGATCCCGCTCGTCTCGGCCCATAAAAAAAGCTCCCGTTCGGGAGCTTTTTTTATGCCCGTTCTTCGGTGAGGGGCCGGACGCTCAGCACCGGGGCCGCGTCTATCTCGTCGGCATTCATCATGGTGGAGATACGCTGCAAAGAGGAGAGCAGCAGGGTCTGCTCCCAAGTCTCAAGTGCTTGAAAACGCTGAATGAAGCGCTCCTGCAGCGGGGTCGGCGCCTGGGCCAGCAGGGCTCGGCCTGCGTCAGTCAGTGTCGCATGCACCTTGCGCTTGTCGGTTTCGCTGCGGATGCGTTGCACCAGCTGGCGGCTCTCGAGGCGGTCCATGATGGTGGTGGCGGTGGCCTGGCTCATGTTGGTGTGATCCGCCAGCTGACGCATGGAGATCTGACCCAGCTCGTCGATCCCCTTGAGCAGCAAGAGCTGGGGCGAGGTCAGGCCTGCCTCCTTGATCAAGCGCTTGGAGTGCATGTCGATGGCACGAATGATCTGGCGCAGGGCGACCAGCACTTCATCATGTTTTTCCATGGGGTATGAAATCGTCGAGGGGTGATTGGGAGGCGCAAAATTCTCCGCCTAATTCGTCACAAGGTCAATATGGTTTTTACTGTAATCTTTTCTGCTCTAATTATTTTGTGTTAGGGTAATGAGCTTTCCCCCTATTTTCCCCTGCTGTTTCGAGGAGCAAGATGATGAGTGACGAACTGGACATCAAAGCGCTGGTGGCCGACCTTCGAGTGGTCAGAGTCCGCTATGAACTGCCTGATACCTCGGCTTTCGTGCGTTACCAGCCCGCCTATGACGAAGATCCCAACAACCTCAAAGTGCATCACTACGACGGTGAGTTGCCGCTCTCCTGCAGTGAAACTGGTTCTTTCAACCTAAAGGAATTGGTGAACGAATTGCGCTATGCCTATGTGCTGGTGCACCTCTTCCCGGACGAGAGCGCCATGAACTTCTACCTGACCGGCCTCGATACCGGGCTGGCCCAGCTGGAGTTCATCGGCGGCTCCTACGACTTCAACCGGCTCTGGATCACCAGCGGCATCTCCAACCTTGGCGTGCCCATGGCCATCTTCCTCGGCAAGCGCCACGCGGTGAACGGTCAGCCCTCCGTCAGCCTGGTGGACCACAGAGCGCAGACGGCCGGCATGCTGGTCTACCGCGCCATCGGCGGCGCCGGTGATCACGTGGGTGAAGACTTTTTCAACAACGACTAAGGAGGCCAGATGAGAGCAAACAAAGGGCTGTTCAAAGGCCTCAACCCGACCATGGCCATGACGGCGCTCACCGTCATCACCCTGTTCCTGCTGTTCGGGATGTTCGTCCCCGAAACCGCCGCCACCTGGTTCGTGGGGGCCAAGGACAAGATCATCGCCGGGTTCAAGTGGTACTACATCCTGGTGGTCGCCCTGTTCCTGTTCTTCGCCATCTATCTGATGTTCAGCCGCTTCGGCAGCATCCGGCTGGGTGACGACGACCAGGTACCGGAGTTTGGCTACTTTGCCTGGTTCGCCATGCTGTTCAGCGCCGGCATGGGGATAGGGCTGGTGTTCTGGAGCATCGCCGAGCCCATGTACCACCTGCAGGGTAACCCCTTCGTCACCGAAGGGATGACCCCGGAGGCGGCCCAGATCGCCATGCGTCTCACCTTCTTCCACTGGGGCCTGCACCCCTGGGCCATCTACGTGATCGTCGGCCTGTCGCTCGCCTTCTTCAGCTACCGGCGCAAGCTGCCGCTGGCCATCCGCTCCGTGCTCTATCCGCTGCTCGGCGATCGCATCTACGGCTTCTGGGGTCATGCCGCCGACGTGCTGGCGGTGTTTGGTACCGTGTTCGGGGTGGCGACCTCCCTTGGCCTGGGGGTCTCCCAGATGAATACCGGTCTCAACCAGATGTTCGGCATGGAAGTCTCGCAGGCGAACCAGCTCTGGCTCATCGGCGGCATCAGCCTGATCGCCACCCTGTCGGCGGTCTCCGGCGTCGGACGCGGGGTGAAGATCCTCTCCGAGCTCAATATCTGGTTGAGCGTGTTCGTGCTGGGCCTGTTCCTGGTGCTGGGGCCGACCACCTACATCCTCAACGCCTATGTGCAGAACATAGGTGACTACCTGCAGAACATCGTCAAGCTGAGCTTCTGGACCAACACCGAGGCCAACGGCACTTCGGCCTGGCAGTCGAGCTGGACCGCCTTCTACTGGGGCTGGTGGATCGCGTGGGCGCCCTTTGTCGGCATGTTCATCGCCCGCATCTCCAAGGGGCGTACCATCCGCGAGTTCGTGCTCGGTGTCTTGCTGGTGCCCTCCCTGCTCGGCATGTTCTGGCTCACCGTGTTCGGCGGCACCGCCATGAATCTGGAGCTGTTCGGCAGTGGTGGCGTGGTGGCCGCGGTCAATCAGGATGTCACCCTGGCGCTCTACAAGACGGTGGAGCTGCTGCACTGGGAGACCTTCGGCTGGATCGCCAAGGGGGTGCTGACCCTGCTCATCTGTACCTACTTCATCACCTCCAGCGACTCGGGCACCCTGGTCATTACGACTCTGCTCTCCATCGGGGATCAGGATCCCCCCGTGCTGCACCGCGCCGTCTGGGGGCTGGGTCAGGGGCTGGTGGCCGCCATTCTGCTGGTATCCGGCGGACTGGCCGCCCTGCAGGCCGCCAGCATCATAGCCGCGTTGCCCTTCTCGGTGATCATGCTGGCCATGTGCTACTCCCTGATGCTGGGCCTCAAGCAGGAGAGTCAGCACCAGTTCGAGTATCGTCAGAAGCTCAAGCGCCACGAGGGCTCCAGCCACATGAGCCTGATGGACAGGATAGGGTCGGCCTGACGACAGGCCGAACCATGAAAACGAAAAGGGGAACCTCACGGTTCCCCTTTTTATTGCCGTGTTGATGACGGTTTACAGCATCTGCTTGAGGCGATAGAGCAGGTCAAGCGCCTGACGCGGGGTCAGCTCGTCCGGGCGTACAGCTTCCAGCTCATCAACTACCGGATGGCTCTGGGGCGGCAGGGCGACCGGGGCAGGGCGTACTTCGCCGGCGGCCACCGGGGTGGCGCTCTCCAGCTCGTGCAGCTTGTGACGGGCCTGAAGGATCACCGATTTGGGCACCCCCGCCAGCGCCGCTACCTGCAGGCCGTAGGAGCGGCTGGCCGCCCCCTCCTGTACAGCGTGCATGAAGGCGATGGTGTCGCCGTGTTCCACCGCATCCAGATGGACGTTGGCGAGCCCGCTCATCAGCTCCGGCAAGCGGGTCAGCTCGAAGTAGTGGGTGGCAAACAGGGTGTAGGCGCCAATCTTGCTTGCCAGCTGCTCGGCGCAGGCCCATGCCAGCGAGAGGCCGTCGTAGGTGCTGGTGCCGCGGCCAATCTCGTCCATCAGCACCAGACTGCGGGCGGTGGCGTTGTTGAGGATATTGGCGGTTTCGGTCATCTCCACCATAAAGGTGGAGCGGCCGGAGGCGAGATCGTCCGACGCCCCGATGCGGGTAAAGATACGGTCGATGGGGCCGATGCGGGCGCTGTCGGCCGGCACGAAGGCGCCGATATGGGCCAACAGCACGATGAGCGCAGTCTGGCGCATGTAGGTGGATTTACCGCCCATGTTGGGGCCGGTGATGATCAGCATCCGCCGCTCCCGCTCCAGCCGGATGGGGTTGGCGATGAAGGGGTCGGTCATCACCTGCTCCACCACCGGATGGCGGCCCGCCTCGATCAGGATCTGATCCTCGTCGATGAGGGTGGGGCAGCGGTAGTCGAGGGTCTCGGCCCGCTCGGCCAGGTTGGCCAGCACGTCCAGCTCCGCCAGGGCGGCGGCGGACTCCTGCAGATCGCCGAGGTGCGGCAGCAGGGCATCGAGCAGCTCCTCGTAGAGGCGTTTCTCCAGCGCCAGCGCCTGGGCCTGGGCGGTGAGTACCTTGTCCTCGTACTTCTTCAGCTCATCGATGATGTAGCGCTCGTTGTTTTTCAGCGTCTGGCGACGGATGTAGTGGGCCGGCACCAGATGGCTGTTGGCACGGCTCACCTCGATATAGAAGCCGTGCACCTTGTTGTAACCCACCTTGAGGGTATTGATGCCGGTCAGCAGCCGCTCGCGCTCCTCGATGCGGGCCAGGCTGGCGGTGGCGCCGTTGGCCAGATCCCGCAGCTCGTCCAGCTCGGTGTTGAACCCTTCGCGGATGACACCGCCATCGCGAATGAGCACAGGCGGCACCTCCATCACGGCGCGCTCCAGCAGGTCGAACAGCTCGGGGAAGGTGCTGGCCCGCTCGCGCAGCTGCTGCACCGCCTCGTGCTCGCTGCCCGCAAGCAGGCGCTGCAGTTCCGGCAGTTGGGAAAAGGCCTGGCGCAGCCGGGTGAGGTCACGCGGACGGGCCGAGCGCAGGGCCAGGCGCGCCAGCACCCGCTCCACGTCGCCGACCTGACGCAGCAATCCACCCAGCTCGTCGTAAAGGTTCTGCTCGATGAGCTCTTTGATGGTGCTCTGGCGCCCTTTGAGGATCACCCGGTCGCGGATCGGCTGATGGATCCAGCGTTTGAGCAGCCGGCTCCCCATGGGGGTAGCTGTGCAGTCCAGTACGGCGGAGAGGGTGTTGTCATGGCCGCCGGCCAGATTCTGGGTCAGCTCCAGGTTGCGGCGGGTGGCGGCATCCATGATGACCGCATGATCGGGCTGCTCGAGGCGCACGCTGCGAATGTGGGGCAGGGCGGTGCGCTGGGTGTCTTTCACGTACTGCATCAGACAGCCGGCGGCGCACAGGGCGGTCTCGCTCTGCTCGACCCCGAAGCCCACCAGATCCTGGGTACCGAACTGCTGGCACAACAGCTTGCGGGCGGTGCCGAGCTCGAATTCCCACTCCGGGCGGCGGCGCAGACCGCGGCGACCCTCGACGTGGTGCAGGAAGGCGAACGATTCTGGGTAGAGCAGCTCGGCCGGGTTGGTGCGCTGCAGCTCCGCCAGCAGGGTCTCTTCTTTCTCGAACTGGTTGATGAAGAAGCGGCCGGAGCCTATGTCCATGGTGCCATAGCCGAAGCGGCGGCCATCGTGGTAGACGGCGGCGATCAGGTTATCCTGCCGCTCGCTGAGCAGCGCCTCGTCGGAGACGGTGCCCGGGGTGATGATGCGAATGACCTTGCGCTCCACCGGCCCCTTGCTGGTGGCGGGATCCCCTACCTGTTCACAGATGGCGGCCGATTCGCCCAGCTGCACCAGCTTGGCCAGATACCCTTCGATGGCGTGATAGGGTACACCCGCCATGGGGATGGGGCTGCCGGCCGACTGGCCACGCTTGGTCAGGGAGATGTCGAGCAGCTGGGAGGCCTTGCGAGCATCGTCGTAGAACAGTTCGTAGAAGTCGCCCATCCGGTAGAACAGCAGGATCTCCGGGTTCTCGGCCTTGAGGGTCAGATACTGCTGCATCATAGGTGTGTGCTGGTGTAAATTTTCTATTGTTATCAATGTCTGTTCGCCATTAAGTTGCTGTTATTGCACCTATCTTTTTCATTGTTAAGGCTCAGCATGGTTCAGTTTGTCTCATCAAAGCTCACTAAATCTTGCTTTAAAGCGTAGGTTAAAGCGTAGGTTTATGTGATGATGAACGTGGTTGAAATGAAAACCTACGCTTTTGCTCTCATAAAAAACGATATGAAAGGATGTAAGTGATGGCCGCGCCCCAGAATAGCAAACCGCTTTCTTACAAGGCAATTGAGTCGATGAAGCCAGGAGACAAAGATAAAGTCGACGTCGGTGATTACCGAGGATTGCGAGTAGCGTGTGGAAAAACGGGAAAGAAAAGCTTTTACTATCGCTACAACGACCCTTTGAATCCGCGTAAGCAAAAGCAAGTCACCTTAGGTGTCTTTCCTGCCATGTCCTTGGAGGAGGCCAGGACCAAGTTCAAGGAATTGAAGCTCATGAGGCATCAAGGTGTCTGTCCGGCTACAGAGCTGAGCGCAGTTAAAGTCAAGCGCGACCAAGAGTCTGAAGTCGTTGCACCGTTTACCATCACTGACATGATCGAGCTTTACCTGACTGAGCACATCGAAGATCGGCATGCCAAGGAAGGAGGAATTTTACTTGGAGCCCGTAAACCCAAAGGGCAAGCAGAAACACGAAGGACTCTCTATAACGATCCTGTGCGTGCATTCGGAGAGAGGTTAGCCACAGAGGTGCCAGCTAACGATATCGTGGCTTTGGTCATGGAGATTGTTGCGCGGGGAGCGAATGTGCAAGCTGGTAGTGTTCTGCGTGAGCTGTCAGCTGCTTTCGATTATGCAATTGGAACGGGCAAACTGGATGAGCACTTTGTAAACCCAGTTACGAACGCAAAGAAAAGATTAAAATTAGCGAAAGTGCGTTTAACATGTCAAAAAGGAACTCGAATTCTTAGTGATGAAGAGCTAAAAAAATTTCTTCTCTGGTTACCAAGTTCTGGTTTTACTATTCCACAGAAAAACGTGCTCAGAATGACGTTATGGACAGGATGTCGTACCGGAGAAATCTGTGGTGCTTATTGGCGAGATATTGATCTAAGTAATGGCACATTCCATTTAAAAGAAACGAAAACTGATACCGAGCGATATGTTCAGCTTCCAAGACAAGCTATCGACTTTCTTCATTCACTGAAATTAATTACAGGTGATTGTTTATTTCCATCGCTTTTGACTAAAAAGCCGATACCTCAAAAATTGTTAACTGAAACTGCGTGGCGACTGCGCAAAGACAATGTAATGATTGATATACCTTCGTGGACACCACATGACCTTCGGCGTA
This sequence comes from Aeromonas sp. QDB20, assembly GCF_027707805.1. NCBI lineage: Bacteria > Pseudomonadati > Pseudomonadota > Gammaproteobacteria > Aeromonadales > Aeromonadaceae > Aeromonas > Aeromonas sp. QDB20. The sequence goes on from NZ_JAPCJC010000003.1 coordinate 220,411, forward strand.
CCGTTAGAACAGGGCTTGCAAAGCTGAAATGTCCAAGTGATATTGCAGAGGCAATATTAGGTCATGCCCCAAAGGGCATAGAAGGAACATACAACCTCCACAGATACAATGATGAGTGCAAAGAGTGGTTGCAAAAGTGGGCGGATCATTTAGACAGATTAACTGCGATATAGATGATTTTCCTCGATTAAATATAGTTTTCCGTGGGGGCGTAAGTGCCCCCATGTAACATGCAATTTCATAGCTAGCTTAAACATTGATGCAACTACCCATCAGGATTGATGCTGCAGTACGCATCGTTAATTAGTTTTTCTATGACTGCATTTCTTTTTATTCCCTTTGCCTTTGTAATTTCTTTTAATTTTCTTTCAATGTCTACACTCATGATAAAATTATATTGTTTGCTGTCTGGATTGTTCTTTCTGTATTTTTTTTGGGTTAGGGATTTTTTAAGTCTATCAAATTTAACTATACAGTCACTTTCTTTAAATATGAAGAGTAAATCAAAGTAAGTTGTAATGGCTTCAGAAATATCATCATTGCTATTGCCGTCAATTATTTTTAAAAAAATGTCATCTTGATCTATCTGGTCTTTTATCCATAACAAATCTTCATTATCTAATCCTTTAAAGTTCAACCAGCTTTTAGGTTTTTGTTTTTTAATTATTTTACTCCAAAGCAATTCAATAAACTGAAGGTGTTTGGACTTTATAGCGATGCCATCGTCTAAGCGATCAAAATACTCAATTACCCTTTCTTTTTTTTGACGAGAGGTTTTGGCTCTTGGGTGGCTATTGGTAAAACGCATGTGACTTAATGATATTGCATCTTCAAAAGAATTGCTTCTAAAATAAGCTGGCCCTGGTTGACTAAGATTTGGGATGGTTTTTTTGTAAAGGTCACTGTCTTTATCAAAAAAATAACTCCAATTATTGATTATAGCGAATGCAAAATTACACACTCTTTGGTTCGTTACCTGTATCCAGCAAAAGTGCTCCATTTCTAGACAGCTGCTACTGAACTGTTTGAATAGAAATTCTGCGATTGCGTCAGTGTTCTCTAACTGGATGGCGTTATCTATTTTCCGAATGTAGTTTGCGACAACATAATCTTGTTTTGTTTTGAAATAGTCATTAAAAATTAATAAAATTGAGTCGGAATCAGTGTTGATGGTGTCAAAATGTAGTTGATACAGAATATATTCTGCAAATCTTCTCATTTCCTCCGTAGCTTTCAGTCTATTGAAGCGATCGCCCCATGGGTATTTAGATTCATTTTCTATTGGTAGCCCATGGCTTGGTAATTTCATATGAATCCACTCGCGTTAAATATTGTTTAAATTTGATACTAGTGTTTTTCTAGTGTCAGTCAAGTGTCATTGTAGGGTTTTTATAGGGTTTTTCTAGTCTATAAATAGTGTTTTTTATGGGCTCCCAGCCCAGTGTTTTGTCGATTTTCATTGATATGTATGCATTTTTTATGAGTTAGAGAGTGTTGTGTGTAGCCTCTCGTCCCCCAGTGAAAAAATCAGGCGACAACTCCCCAGCCACTGGGGGCTCGTGATTGGTGTGAGTCTGTTCATCATTGTTTTTTACAGAGAGCTTGTATGTGAAGACCTGTAGTAGCATCGATGAGTCGTTGATGATTTGGTATTGGCTGTGGATTATTGAGTATAAATGGTGGGGCAATGAAGCTGCTGTGATGATGGAGTCTGGGATATGTAAAAATGAACACAGAGCACCTTAGGTATGAAAAAACTTAAGGAGAGTAAAATGGGTCTCATTAAAATAAATGAATTGATCGCGATGACTAAGCTATCTCGCCCAACAATCTATCGGCTAATCAAGGCAGGGAAGTTCCCTTCACAACTCCAAACATCGCCAAAGACGGTAGCATGGGAAAAATCAGAAGTAGAAGACTGGATTCGCAAATTGGTAATGGAGCGAAAAAATCATAACTAATAATATCTTGGCTCCCTTTTTTGGGAGCTGTTTTTTAAGTTTAATGGTTTCATTATGGTCTATTTGGAGCCGATAAATGAAGGCTGTCAATCTGCTGTGCAGATTAAGTTTATGGCATAGAATAATTGCTTGATCGTTGAGGCTAAGTTCAGAGTAAGTTTTTTATTCTAATGCTCGGTATTATCGAGACCTTATCGAAAATACCTACGATTCTTTTCGGTGATTTAGTCGGCTACTTAGTTCGGTAATAGTATTACATATACACGCGAAGTGTATAACACGGTAGAGGGGGTAGGAGATATATCGAGGGTGAGAGTGATACACCATCAGAGTGTATCGCAGAGTATGTGAACGAGAATGTGTGATATATACACTTCGTGTATACCAATCAGATGCACATCAGGCTTGTACATCAGATATAAGCCATTAGCTGTATAGATCTGCATAGCAAAGTATATGTAATGCACAGAGTGCTAAATGCAGGTTGGTATATCAACCTAGTGGTTTGATAAGAGAGAACAGTATCAGTTGTCCGTAAAGTTTTACGTAGCAATCTTAATTACTTACGATAAGTGGGGTCACCTGAGTATCTAACCAACGGTTATAGGTATTCCATGCGAGCTATAGGAACTTATATGAAATCAAAAGTCGGGTATCATTTAATAGCCGACGAGCTAGAAAACTTACGAGTTGTGGCTGAGGCTAAGTATGGTTCAATATCTTTTGAGCAGTTGAAAACATCCGTGGAGGTAATCGCTAACTTCTTGAATAAACACCCACGAGTGTTTGCAGTGCGCGTTGACCTCCGCTTCCCCCTGATATCCATCATGGATGATCCGGATATGCCGACAAGCTTCCCACCGGAGGTAGAGGAGGAAAAGGTTATTAAGCGCTTTATAGCTTCACTAAAAAGCCAAATACAGGCGGCACGTCACCGTAAGGGTAAGGCTGGTAAACCATTTTTCTTGGGATTTATCTGGGTGAAGGAGCAAGTAACAAGCCAGTACCCTCATTATCACGTGGTGCTACTATTTAACCGAGATGATTACGGTCATCTTGGGGACTACTCTAATCTCGATGGAGATAACATGGCTACGCGTATCCGTAAAGCTTGGTGTAGTGCATTGAGGCTCGCATACCCTGATTATGCGTCTTTGGTGCATTTCCCTGATGATGCAGAGTATCGATTTGATCGCCGAGATGCTGACCTACACAATGAGAAATTTTATAAATTCTTGGAGAGGACAGCGTATTTATTTAAGTTACGCTCAAAATTGCGAGGTGAACGTAATTACGGACGTAGTCAACTGATAAGGTAATGTTCACACTTAATTCACTGGCCCTAGCGGGGACGCCTGACCATTCAAATTCAATTCGGGAGTTTCTACTCCCGGATCTGTTAAGCTAATCCCTCATTTGTTATCGCATCAGCTGGAGTAATTCATGGCAGCCTATTCCCCTCCCTTCACCTTGACCCATGCCATGTTGAGCCGAGTGGCGGAAATCGCCGAGTTGGTGGGGCAGTGGCGCTTTGCTCAGAGCTCCCAGGTGCCGATGCTGCGTCGGGAGAACCGGATCCGCACTATCCAAGCCTCCTTGGCTATTGAGCACAATACTCTGAGTGTTGAGCAGGTGACGGCAGTGATTGAGGGGAGGACGGTACTCGGGCTTCCACGGGAAATCCAAGAAGTCGGTAATGCGTTTGCGGCCTATGAAGCAATGCCTGATTGGGATCCAGCTTCAGCTGATGATTTACTTGGTGCTCATGGACTCCTGATGCGTGGAGTCTGTGATGATGAGGGTCACTGGCGTAACGGTGGTGTAGGTATCTATCGAGGCGAGCAATTAGTGCATATGGCTCCCCCTGCGAACCAGGTCCCTCGTCTGATGGAACAACTATTGACCTGGCTGGCTGAGACCGAGGCTCATCCCCTATCGCTTCCTGTGCCTTGCATTATGAGTTGGAGTTTATTCATCCCTTTGCGGATGGAAATGGTCGGATGGGGCGTTTATGGCAGGCGGTGATCTTGAGCCGATGGCAGCCAGTGATGGTCTTTTTGCCAGTGGAGACGGTGATCAAAGCGCGGCAAGATCTCTACTATCAGCAGCTAAGCCAGGCTGATAGTCGCAGTGATTGTACCGAGTTCATTCTCTTTTTACTGGAAGCGCTGCGCGATGCGCGGGCCCAGGCGATGGCGATTCAACCAGCAGCAGTATCACCTCATCAGGAGAAAATGCGGGTAGAAATGAAGGTTGAAACGCAGGTAGAAAAACGGGTGAAAACACCGCAGGCCATCTTGGCGGAACTGACGGCTGAGCCGACCATAACGCTCAAGCAAGTCGCAGAGCGGATTGGGAAGTCGACCAGTACAGTGGAGCGGTTGCCGTGCTGGCCAAAGACGGGCGATTACGCTTTGTTGGGCCGCGTAAGAGCGGACGTTGGGAGGTATTGGAGCCTGATACCCGCTTCAATATCCAATTACTATCTCCATCCATACGGCATACCACAAAGGTAATAAAATAAGAGATACTGATATCAGTATCTCTTATTGGCTTTACTTGAGTTGCTATCTATTTCTGTAACATTGGAGTTGCTTGTGCAAGCAAGTCTGCAGTTGCGATCAACTCTTGCTTGGTGGCACAACGCTGCCCATTTCGAGCTCGTTCGTTAGCCAACAGGCTTAACGCCTCTGGGTTTTCGATCAAGTATTCAACCCGTTCTAGAGGAGTCATTCCCTGAGTGTTACGCTGCCAAGCAAGCTTGGGGGCTCGCTGCAGCAAGCGCCTGACTGCATGTAAATTGGCCGTCCAACCAGCTGTATGCAATGGTGATTGCCCATCATCAGTGAGATTGTCTAGGTTGCACGGATGATCGAGGAGTACATCCACACAACGATCTACCCCAGACTTGATCGCCGAATGTAGAGCAGTCATTCCGCTACTGCTTTGTATTTCTGGATCCGCGCCAGCTTTGAGCATGATGGTTACTAACTCGGTATCTCCTTTCTCAGCTATCAGCATCAAGGGGGTTTGCCCTTTAAAATCGGGGATATTTAGTTGTTTAGGGCTCTCTTGCGCCAGTTGGCCGATAAACGAGCGCCAATGCGCCAACATGGCTTCGAACCGACGCGTTTCACTTTGCAGCTCGAGTGGAACAATTAACTTCATTGGAGGCATTATCTGCATAAAAGAAGAATGCATCTTGAGAAGAGCCATCAATACGGAATTTCCATCGACATCAGGCAGGCTAGATTTCAACAATGAACGATTAGCTTTGATCCATTTTTGCAATCCTTCTTCATCACCAGCTTGGAACAATGGCAGCAGGTCGTTAAGTAACTTATCCATCGTACTTTGTATGCTACGGATTTCGGCCTCAATACCTGGATAGGGTTTGTATAGGTCATCCCAAAAGTAATCTGATGCCCAGCGTGCAATATCCTCGATAGATGGAATCGTATCGCACTCGGCCATCATTCCGCCGGCCAGCATCTCCCGATAGTATTTTTCGTGGTTATTGGTGATTAGTTTCTGCTCGGCAACTTCTAAGGCCAGACCATCCCTCGCGATCTCACCATGCACTGGGCCATAATTTCGTTCCAAAGCAGCGTCCAGCGCCTCTCTGAACAGTCTGGTTGCCCCCTCAAAATCATTACTGGCAAGCAGGTGCTTGGCTTTGTATTGCAAAATTGGGGCTTTCCATAACTCATACCCTGAGCTGGCTTCAGCTTCATCGAGTAGGACTTGTACCTTGGTTATTGTGTCTTTTGGCCTGTGTTTGCGATCACCATTCAGGTAGCCGTCCAGCCCGAACAGAATTGTTTGGACGGTTTCGGCTGGTGTTGCTGCTATCTCTTGCAAACGCTGGACAGCGGCCTCTTTGGCTCGTGGAGTTAGGGATGGATGTTGCGCGACCTGACTGACGACCCAATATCGCTGCTCGCTCTGCAAGGCGCGCCAAGGTGATGAGGTTCTCATCCGGTCAATCAACCGATCGATAGCTTGTGTCTCATCAGCATGAGCCTTGAGGAGTTCCAACTTTTTTCGAATGATGGGTTCAGCGGATGCTGCGTCGAGCGCAAAGTGATCTTCAAGCATCGCCCCAGGTTGCAAATGGTAGAAATGACGAGTCAAGAACTGAGCGAGCTCTAGGTTTGCAGTTTCACGACGAGAAGGAAGGAGCGAAAGGAATATGCCTTGTTTGTCCCATTCAGGCAGATGTGCTTCGAACCACGCATTTTCAGCTGCTTCACCCTGCTCCCCGCAATATCGGTATGCATCGATAGTTAGGTTGTAGATAGCCTTATAGATGGCGAATAGTTGAAGCAATTTATTTTGCTGGGGATCAGCACACAACTTGTCAACATTGGGAAATAGGTATTTGAGTAGCCGTACATAACCATCCTGTACAGTCCGAGCAAGTAACAAGCGTTGACGGATAATTTTTGGTAAAGGTGCTGCATAACGCTCAGCGATGCATTTCACGAAGGTGGCTTGCTCGTCTTCATCAGCCTGCCCGTCCAGAATTGACTCTATGCGACCAGGTTGAGTCATGGGGATTTCCCATCGTAGCTTGTCGGCAGTCAGCCCCTTTTTTTCCAAAAAAATAATAGCGTTACTAAATTGTGCGGAAGGGCTGTCATCATTGTGGAGTGATATCGCGCCATCAAAACGTAGTTTTGTCTCGTCGGAGAAGTACTTCTCGATGCTCTCTGGACGAATTGTGGTTCCACTACGCCAGTTATATAAGGATCGGCGTAGGCCATCATTGCCATCCTCGATCAATTCACTATGTTGATCTGCGAATGCCTCCAGAGGCATACCCAGCAGGTCCAACAGCCAATCGACTACTTGGGCAACCGGCATATATAGACTTGGTTTGCCATTCACCTCGCAGGGCTCGGGCAGATACCAGAAACGCCCCCCCGGCATACCAGTATCCAGTGCTTGTTCAAGTTGCCAGAACCCTGCAAGTCGTGCCAGACCAGGTATGTAGAAATGTGTCAACAACGCCCAGAGAACCTGGCGTTGATCTGCGGCGAATGTCCAAGTATTGAGCTCGAGAAGCTTGTATTTCCCTGCAAATTCCATGAAGTTGTCGAGAGAATCTAATTGTGCCAGTGGGTCCATTCCTAGCGCCCTGAGGATATCGTCAAAGACTTCTTCGCCCATATTTTTGTGAGCTTTAAGACTTATCTGACCAGTCGCAAACTTGGTTTTCTTGGTTGTCGGATAGCTTTGGCAGCCAAGGCTTTGATGAATTTCCAGCAAGATGGCTTCGGGTAGTGGCAAGGTGCTCATGTTGTGTCTAATCCTGAGGTTGTCTTATGTCTCGACCATTCTGGCAATGTTTATCCATCGGATCACTGAAATACCCTGTACCCCCCCCTTCACAGGCCGTAAAACTGAGGGGATACAAGGTGTTTCATATCGTCTAAGCCAATCCATAGGCACCCTTTGCGTATTCTTGACCAAAGAGAGCCTAATCATGTCACTACCCGTTCAAATCGTTATCAATTGGCACTTAACGGAAGCCTGTAACTATCGTTGCCATTACTGTTATGCGACTTGGTATAAAACAACTTGCCAGCGAGAGTTGATCCGAGATCCGCAACGAACCGCTAGGTTCCTGGCCGAGCTGTACCATTTCTTTCGACCGGAGAACAGTGCAAACCCATTAGCTGGCCAATTAGAATGGCGTTCAATAAGGCTCAATCTGGCGGGTGGGGAGCCATTGTTGCATGCAGGCAAACTTCCATCCATCGTCACCCAAGCACGAGACCTAGGCTTCGAGGTCTCGTTAATAACTAACGGTAGCTATCTCAACGATGGGCTGCTAAACAGCCTCGCACCACAACTGACTTGGCTCGGTATCAGCATTGATTCAGCATCCGCCGCAAACAATCACGCAATTGGACGAGTTGATCGCCTTGGTCGACAACTTGATTTGAATGAGCTGGTCGCCAGTCTGGATATGGCTCGCCAGCTAAACCCAGATCTGCGTATCAAGCTTAATACCGTAGTTAACCAGCTTAATCACCACGAAGATCTCGGTGCTCTGATCGTGAGGTTTGCACCTGATAAGTGGAAAGTCCTACGCATGTTGCCGGTGGTGAGTCAGCACCTTGCTGTTAATGACGAACAGTTTGCCGCGTTTGTCTCTCGTCATAATGCTTTCTCTCAAATCCTTTGTATCGAGGACAACCTAGACATGCATGAGTCATATCTGATGGTTGATCCATACGGGCGCTTTTTTCAGAACACCCCTCTGTTGCCTGCTGCTGGTCATGGTTATACCTACAGTCGGCCAATCCTCGAGGTTGGGGCAGGGATGGCCTTTAGCGAAATGAGCTTTGACCATAAGCGATTTTGCGCACGCTATATCCAGACCAATACGGATGTTGGTGTATGAAATACTGCACAAATAAAGATATCGATCAGTTGATCCGCCAGCTGATTCGTCAGGGGTGGGCTTTTCAAAATGGTGGTAAACATGGGCGGCTGACCAGCCCTGATGGGCTGCTGACTTTGACAGTGAGCAGGTCACCCAGCGACAGCCGCTGCTTGTATAATCTACGGCGAGATTTGCGTAAGGGTATTTTATCTGTAGCGAATATGCGTGTTTTATAGGTATATCCTGCGGCCGTATGATGTTTGAGCTGGTGAGTGTAGCTCTACCTCGCCACCGGCAGGTCCTCCCAGCGGGTGGTGTAACAGGGGCTCAAGTGCTCTTGTCGCATCATCCACTCAGGCGACCCAGTGCCTTGGCTGGCAAAGCCTACGCGCCCCAATCCCTTGGCTTTGATCTGGTCCATCACTGCCATCAGCGCATCCGATTGAGCGGACGGCGGGGCAAACAGATCTGCCTGTTGTTGCCCCTTGGGGGTGAACTCACTCAGCATGACGCCCCCCTTCTGATAGCGGTAACCGTCGCGCCAAATCTGCGGTAGCAGCACGTTCACTTGCTGCAGCAGCAACCGGGTATCATCGCTAGGGCAGACCAGCCGGACGCCAGCCTGCTCACTGTAGTAAGGGGCTCGTTCATCAAAGGGGCTGGTTCGCACGAACAGGTGCACCCGCTGGCAACACATCCCCTCGGCCCGCAGCTTCTCGGCTGCGCGAGCCATAAAGCCTGACAACGCTTGGGCCATTTCTCCACGGTCAGTCACGCGCTCACCAAAGGAACGGCTCGAGAGGATCTGCTGCTTCGCCGCCGGTTCAACGGTCAGCTCTGCGCAAGGCAGGCCACGCAGCTCCTGTACGATCCGCTCGACCACCACGCCGTATTGGGCGCGTAACCCTTTGGCATCGCTAGCCACCAGGTCAGCCACGGTGTTGATGCCTTGTGCCACCAACTTGGCCCCCAAGCGCCGTCCTATGCCCCACACCTCGTCCACCGGGGTGATAGCCATCAGCCGGGCACGGCGCAGCTCGTCACGCAAGTCCACGACGCCGCCCGTGGCAGGCCACTTCTTGGCTGCATAGTTGGCCAGCTTGGCGAGGGTCTTGGTGGGGCCGATCCCAACCCCTACCGTGAGGCCGGTCCACTGCCAAACTCGCTGCCGGATCTGTTGCCCATAGGCTGTCAGGTCCCCGGCAAACGACTCTGACAGTGACAGGAATGCTTCATCGATGGAGTAGACCTCCAGCTCGGGGGCCATGGTCTCCAACGTGCTCATCACCCTGCCAGACATGTCTCCATAGAGCGCGTAGTTGGAGCTGAATGCCACACCGCCATGCGCCTCGAACTGCTCGCGGATCTTGAAGTAGGGCCCGGCCATCTTGATACCCATCGCCTTGGCTTCGGGGCTACGCGACACCACGCATCCATCGTTGTTAGAGAGCACCACGATCGGGCGGCCACGCAGCTCAGGGCGAAACAACCGCTCACAGCTGGCGTAGAAGTTGTTTACATCAACGAGCGCTATAGCCATCACGCTGCCTCAGATTGCCAATCACATGGGTGACCACTCCGAACAACTCCAGGGAGAGGCTCATACAAGGGTCGATAGGCGCGAACGCCGGATTGGCTGGCAACAGCCGCAACCTCGGCTTGAGCTGCAAGGTCTTTACCGTGAAGCCGCCATCGAGTAGTGCAATCACCACATCACCATGGCGAGGGGTGAGGCTCTTATCGACCACCAGCAAGTCACCGGGAAAGATGCCGACCCCTGTCATGCTCTCCCCCTCGGCACGCAGATAGAAGGTTGCTGCAGGGTGCGACACGCAGTGGGTGTTGAGGTCCAACTTCCCTTCCAGATAGTCGCTGGCTGGGCTGGGAAAGCCACAAGAGGCGCGGTGCAAGAACAGCGGGATGGTCACCTCGGCGGGTGATGGGTCTGGGGTTAACAGCTTCATGGCAAAACACCTGTATTTATATACAGCCATTATAGCGCACCACCTTTGAACCAGCGCAAGTCCCGCATGCCACTGATGGCGTACCATGGCGCCAACAAATAACAAAGAGATCAGTATGAGTCACAATCTGTGTGCCCTACCGAAAGAGCAGCAAGAACGGGTCGAGGTCGAGAAGGCTGCCGCATATGCCGTATGGAAAGAGCGCAACGGTCACTTGGCCAGCGCAGAAAGCGAAGCAAGCCAGCATAAGGGTGAGCTGGGCAGCTACTTTCTTGAGCAAGTGGGTAAATACAAACGAGGTTAATTATCTCAAGCTGGACTGAACGCGCCTCAGTGGACGTCTTGCCATCACGCATCCGCCTGAAAACACGACATGTTAAAAACCTCAGTATCGAAGCTGAGCGGCTGGCCCGGTATAGTCAATCGAGTTCACGTCAGAGGAGAGATGCAATGAGTCACCAACCCGGCTTTTGGCTAGCGACACGCCAGTGGTCGCTGGCCGCACTGCTGCTGAGCCTAACGCCGCAAGTCGTGTTTGCAGCCGACTGCACCTATCGAAAAGATGCATTGGGCCATACCCGCTATCAATGTGACGATGGCAAGCAGGGCACCTTACGTGAGGATGCGCTTGGCAACATCAAAGACTCGGGAACCGGAACGACCTGGCGTAAGGACGCGCTCGGCAATCTTAAGGGGAGCGATGGCACTACCTATCGGCAAGACACGCTGGGCAATATTCGCGGCAGCAATGCCAAAACCGGTGAACGGGTGACATGGCGTGAAGATGCACTTGGTCAGTTGCGTGCATCCGATGGCACCGTCTGTCGAACCAACGCGCTGGGGCAACTCAAATGCCGTGGCGAGAGCACACCGCCGGCCTTGCTGGAAGGCAAATGATGGCTTTTGCAGCAAACGATCTGCCTATCCGTCACTGATGTGATATCCACCATGGTTGCCACGGGGTCAAGTGGGTAAACTCGTTGGCAATCTCTGGCGTGCTCACCCGTATGGGTGCAAACAATCGCCTCTTTTCGTTTTCCATGCGCCCTTGGCGCAAACTGACTCTTATTGGAACCCTTTCCATGGCTATCAAGAAAAACGAACTCTACTCCTCCCTGTGGGCCAGTTGCGATGAACTGCGTGGCGGCATGGACGCCTCCCAGTACAAGGACTATGTGCTCACCCTGCTGTTTGTGAAGTACGTTTCCGACAAGGCCAAGGGTAACCCCTACGCCATGATTGAGGTGCCGCACGGGGCGAGTTTTAGTGACATGGTGGCGCTCAAGGGGACCGCGAATATCGGCGAGGCGATCAACCTCACCATCTCGGCGCTGGCCGAAGCTAATGATCTCAAAGGCGTCATCGACATCGCCGACTTCAACGATGAGGACAAGCTCGGCAAGGGCAAGGAGATGATCGACCGCCTGACCAAGCTGATCGGCATCTTCGAGGGGCTGGATCTCTCCGCCAACCGCACCGAGGGCGATGATCTGTTAGGCGATGCCTACGAATACCTGATGCGCCACTTTGCCACCGAATCGGGCAAGTCCAAGGGGCAGTTCTATACCCCGGCCGAGGTGTCGCGCATTCTGGCCAAGGTGATTGGTATCAGCCGCCAGACGCCGCAAGATGCCACCGTCTACGACCCCACCTGCGGCTCCGGCTCCTTGCTGCTCAAGGCCAGTGACGAGGCGGGACCCAAGGGGCTCACCATCTACGGTCAGGAGATGGATAACGCCACCAGCGCCTTGGCGCGCATGAACATGATCCTGCACGACAATCCGACCGCCAAGATCTGGAAGGGCAATACCCTGGCCGCGCCCCAGTGGAAGGAGGGCAACAACCAGCTCAAGAGCTTCGACTTTGCTGTCGCCAACCCGCCCTTCTCCAACAAGAACTGGACCAGCGGCCTGGATGCCGAGCACGATGAGTTTGGCCGCTTTGTCTGGGGCGTACCGCCGGAGAAAAATGGCGATTACGCCTTCTTGCTGCACATCATCAAGAGCCTCAACAGCCGTGGCAAGGGGGCGGTGATCCTGCCCCACGGCGTGCTGTTTCGTGGTAATGCCGAGGCGCGCATCCGCGAGAATCTGCTCAAACAGGGCTTTATCAAGGGCATTATCGGTCTGCCTGCCAACCTCTTCTACGGCACCGGCATTCCGGCCTGCATCATCGTCATCGACAAGGAGACGGCGCACCAGCGCGCCATCCAGGCCAACGGCTATACCAGCCAGCGCCTGTTTATGATCGATGCCAGCAAAGGCTTTATCAAAGATGGCAACAAGAACCGGCTGCGCGAGCAGGACATCCACAAGATCGTCGATACCTTTACCCGCGAGCAGCTGATCCCCCGTTACAGCCGCGCCGTGCCGCTCTCCGAGATCGCCGCCAACGACTACAACCTGAATATTCCGCGCTATATCGATGCCAGCGAGGCCGAAGATCTGCACGATCTGGCCGCCCACCTTAAAGGCGGCATTCCCAATCGGGATATCGACGCCCTGGGCGCTTACTGGCAGGTGTTCCCGACTCTGCGGGCCGATCTGTTTGCTCCGGCCCATGCGGGTTATAGCCATGGGTTGGTGGAGGCCGCCAAGGTCAAGAGCACCATACTGGCGCACCCCGAATTTGTCCGTTTTGCATCTGCTTCGCTCGAACCCTTCTCGCGCTGGTTTACCGAGTGCCATCTGGCGGAGATAAAGCCGGGTGAATCGCCCAAGGCATTGATCGAGGAGATCAGCGAATCGCTGCTTGCCACCTATGCGCCGCTGCCGCTTATCGATAACTACGATATCTACCAACTGCTGCTGGACTACTGGCACGCCGTGATGCAGGACGATGTCTATGTGCTCTGCCAGGATGGCTGGGCGGCGGGCAAGGTGCTGCGCGAGCTTAAAGTCGACAAGGGCGAAAAGCTTAAAGAGACGCCGGATCTGGTGCTGGGCAAGAGCAAATACAAGGCCGAGCTGTTGCCACCGGCACTGCTGGTGGCCCGCTTCCTTGCTGATGAGCAGGCCGACATCGACGCCCTGCAGGCCGCCGCGGATGAGGCAAGCCAACATCTGGAAAGCTATCTGGAAGAGCAGGGTGGCGAGGAGGGGCTGCTGAGTGACGCGGCCAACGATGCAGGCAAGATCAACGCCGCCAGCCTGAAGGCACGGCTAAAGCAGGCCAGCGATGCCGAGGAAAAGGCGGCGCTAAAAACCGCCATCAAGCTGTTCGAAGCCGAAAGCAGTGCCAAAAAGGCGGTAAAAGAAGCGCAAGAGGTGCTGGATCGGGCGGTGGTTGCCCGTTACCCCAAGCTGACAGAGAGTGAGATCAAGCAACTGCTGGTGGAGGATAAGTGGCGCGCCAGCTTGCAGGCCGCCATCGAGGCGGAGATCGAGCGCATCACCCAGCAGCTGGCCAACCGCGTCAAGGAGTTGGAGGAGCGCTACCGCGCCACCCTGCCGCAACTGACTCAGCAGGTCGCCGCTCTGGAGGCCAAGGTGGCCGCGCATCTCAAAAGCATGGGGCTGGAGTGGGCATAATGGCAGAGCAGATGATGCAAGAGACAGCAGGCAAGGCGATCCCGGCAGGCTATAAGCAGACCGAGGTGGGGGTTATTCCGGAGGATTGGGATGTATACCTTTTAAAAAACATTTGCTCGTCGTTTAAAACAGGCAAGCTAGATGCTAATGCAATGATCTTGGATGGTGAGTATCGCTTTTATACATGTGCAAGGAATTACTATTGGATAAACCAATATGCATTTGATGATGAAGCTTTGCTGATATCTGGTAATGGTGCAAATGTTGGTTATATTCATTACTACAAAGGGAAATTTAATGCCTATCAGCGTACTTATGTTTTAACCTGCTTTAGTGCAGACATCCAATTTTAAAAAAAACAAATGGAAGTTAATCTTTCTGAAAGAATTAGAACTGAGGTGAATGCTGGAAATACACCATATATCACGATGGATACACTGACTGATATGATGGTCCCGTTGCCAAAAAATAGACAAGAACAAACCGCCATTGCCAATGTGTTGTCGGATAGCGATGCGCTGATCGATGCGCTGGAGCAGCTGATCGCCAAGAAACAGGCCATCAAGAGCGCCACCATGCAGCAACTGCTGACCGGTCGTACCCGCCTGCCCACCTTCGCCCTGCACCCCGATGGCACCCCAAAAGGTTATAAACCCAGCGAACTGGGAGAAATTCCGGAGGATTGGGAGGTTGTGTCACTTGGAGATGTTATACAAAAAGTAACCGGAGGTGGTACGCCTAGTAGGGCCAATCCAACATATTGGGGTAATGAAATACCATGGGTAACCGTAAAGGATTTCGCTACTTTTAACCCGTTAATGGCTCAGGAATATATTACAAAAACAGGGCTTGCAAATAGCTCAAGTAATTTGATACCCCGAGGAACATTGATCACATCCACCCGAATGGCTTTGGGTAAAGCTGTTGTTTATGATGTTGATGTAGCTATTAATCAGGATTTGAAGGCAATTTTCCCAAACTCCGATGTTGTTGTCAGTTATTTGTTTTATTGGTTTGAGCTGAACGCAGTAAAAATTGATGATCTTGGAAGTGGGAGCACGGTAAAAGGCCTTTCGTTAGGTGATTTGCGAAATTTATCGTTTCTATTGTTAAGTTCAGAAGAACAAACCGCCATCGCAACTATTTTATCCGATATGGATAACGAGCTGCAGGCATTGACCCAAAAGCTGGACAAGGCCCGCGCCTTGAAGCAAGGCATGATGCAACAACTGCTGACCGGCAAAATCCGCCTGCCGCTGGCGGTGGGGGCATAGACGGGGGCATGAGTGCAGCCCAACCAGATGACCGCCTCTGCCGCGAGCCTGGCCACCGGAGCCACCCAGCGCCGGATTTGCTTGACTGTTGCGTGACTGGGGCGTTGTTAATTGGCGCGATAGATGTTTATCTATCTGAAAAGAAAGAGATACTTTTACTGTGAGTTGCTTGATGGCGTGCACAGCGGCCACCCGCATACGAAAAGCGGGTGGGGTCATCGTTGGCGTGTTTATCAAGCGCTGGGTATCGCAGGAGCTAGCCACCCATGGCCTATGACTATAGCCAGAGCCTGAATCCGCAGAAGGCGCTGATATTCCGGATCGTGCATCGGGATAACCTGGAATGGATCCTGACCCATGGCCTGTGGGCGGGGAATGGTCAGCAGCAAAACCCGCACTGGGTGCATATCGGGCTGCCGGAGCTGATTGCCAAGCGCGCACGCCATCCGGTGCCGCTGGCGCCTTACGGCGTGTTGAATGACTATGTGCCCTTCTATTTCACGCCGTTTTCGCCCATGCTCAGCAATATTCACTCGGGGCGCGGTGTTCCCCGGCGTGAAAATGATGAAATCCTGATCCTGGTTTCCAGCCTGCATCGCATGGCTGAATTGGGGCTACCGTTTGTGTTTACCGATAGCCATGCCTATTACCAGTGGGCCAATTTCTATGTCGACCTTGGCGATCTGGGGCGGATTGACTGGCCACTGTTGCAGCGCCGTGACTTCAAGCGTGATGCGGACGATTTGAGCAAGCTGGAACGCTATCAGGCCGAGGCCTTGATCCATCAACATTGCCCCATCGAGGCGTTGCTGGGCGTGGTGTGTTACAACGAAGAAATAAAGAACAGCGTGGAACAATGCATGAATCGGGTCGGGATCGCGCGCCCCGTCTATGTCCGTGATGGGTGGTATTTCAGATGATTCGATATACAACAGGCAATCTGCTGGATGCTCCGGTGGAAGCGCTGGTGAATACCGTCAACACCGTCGGTGTCATGGGCAAGGGGATCGCCTTGATGTTCAAGGAGCGGTTCCCGGCCAATATGCGCGCCTATGCCGAGGCGTGCAAACAGGGTGATGTCGTCACCGGCAAGATGTTTATTACCCAGACGGGTGAGCTGCTGGGGCCGCGCTGGATCGTGAATTTTCCGACCAAACAGCACTGGCGCAATCCGGCACAGATGGCGTGGATCCAGGATGGTTTGCAGGATCTGCGGGCCTGGTTACAGGCGCAGCAGGTCTCTTCGATTGCCATTCCGCCGCTGGGGGCTGGCAACGGTGGTCTGCCTTGGCCAGAGGTCAAACAGGCGATTGAAACGGCACTGGGCGATCTGGATATCGATATCCTGCTCTATGAGCCCAGTAGCCAATACCAAAATGTGGCCAAGCGGGGCGGGGTGGCGGAGCTGACTCCGGCTCGGGCCCTGATTGCTGAACTGGTACGTCGCTACTGGTTTTTAGGGATGGAGTGCAGCTTGCTGGAGATCCAGAAGCTGGCCTGGTTTCTGGCGCGGGTCATTGGCCGCAACCCGCTGGGGGATCCGCTGCAGTTGCAGTTTAAGGCCCATCGTTATGGCCCTTATGCCAACAATCTGACTCATCTGCTCAATGCGATGGACGGCAGTTATCTGCAGTCCGACAAGCGCATCCCGGATAGCAAGCCGTTTGATGTCATCTGGTTTAATGAGGCCAAAAAACAAGAGCTTGCCGTTTATCTCCATACCGAGGCCAAAGCATTTTTACCGATACTGGAGCAGACGACCGCGTTAATCGACGGTTTTGAGTCGCCCTATGGCATGGAGTTATTGGCCACGGTCGATTGGTTGATAGCCGAAGAGGGCTGTGCGCCGACGCTGAGCGCGCTGCGAGAGGGGTTGCATCGCTGGCCAGCGGGAACCCCGTGGGGTGAGCGCAAGGCGCGGCTGTTTGATGATCGCAGTCTGCAGATCGCCTTGACCCGTTTGCAGCAGGGATTGGTGTAACGAAGTGGGTGTAACAAATAAGAGCGGCTGCGCGGTTGTCGCGGGTGCTTGAGAGAATAACAGGGATAGAGAGCATGATTTCAGTCGGCCAACGGGAGCGGGCAACCCAGAACCGCGTCATCAAGTTATTTCAAGCGGAGCTGGGCTATCGCTATCTGGGGGATTGGCATAAGCGGGAGAACAACCGGAATGTCGAGCCGGAACTGCTGACCGCTTGGCTGGTGGGGCGGGGCGTGGACGCGGCGCTGATCCCCAAGGTACTCAGGCAACTGGATCGGGCAGCGAGCCTGGGCGAAGGGCGCATCCTCTATGATGCCAACAAGGAGGTCTATCGCCTGCTGCGTTATGGCGTAAAGGAAAAAGTAGGGGCAGGCGAGCAGAACCAAACCGTCTGGCTGATCGATTGGGCCAATCCGCAGGCCAACGACTTTGCCATTGCCGAAGAGGTGACGGTCAAAGGCGAGCATAAGAAACGGCCGGATCTGGTGCTCTATGTCAACGGCATTGCCCTTGGCGTCATTGAGCTCAAGCGCTCTACCGTCTCTGTCTCCGAAGGTATCCACCAGAACCTGGATAATCAGAAGAAGGATTTTATCCGTAACTTCTTCACCACCATGCAGCTGGTGATGGCGGGCAACGACACCCAGGGGGTGCGCTACGGCACCATTGAAACCCCCGAGAAGTACTATCTGGAGTGGAAAGAGCCAGCCGATCCAATTCATTCCGACCATGTCGAGCAGCCGGGTGCCAATCTGCTGGACCAGCATCTGGCGCAGTTGTGCAGCAAGGCGCGCTTTCTGGAGCTGATCCACGACTTTATCGTGTTTGATGCGGGCACCAAAAAGACCTGCCGCCATAACCAGTATTTCGGCATCCGTGCCGCCAAGGCCTATATCCGCCGTCGGGATGGCGGCATCATCTGGCACACCCAAGGCAGCGGCAAGAGCCTGACCATGGTCTGGCTGGCCAAGTGGATCCGCGAAAATGTGACCGACAGTCGGGTGCTTATCATCACCGACCGTACCGAACTCGATGAGCAGATCGAGAAGGTATTCAGTGGGGTGGAGGAGGAGATCCTGCGCACCAAGAGCGGGGCCGATCTGGTGGCCCGTCTGCATGCCCATAACCCTTGGCTTATCTGCTCGCTGGTACACAAGTTCGGTCGCACGCCAGAAGGCGAGTCGGATGACGAAGATGATGGCAGCTCGGATGATTTTATTGCTGATATGCGCCGCAGTTTGCCCTCGGGCTTCAGCCCCAAGGGGCAGCTGTTTGTGTTTGTCGATGAGTGCCACCGCACTCAGTCCGGCAAGCTGCATGGGGCTATGAAGAGCCTGTTGCCAGAGGCGCTGTTTATCGGTTTTACCGGCACACCGCTGATGAAGCAGGACAAAAAAAAGTCCATCGAGGTCTTTGGCCCCTACATTCACACCTACAAGTTCAACGAGGCGGTGAGTGATGGCGTGGTGCTGGATCTGCGCTACGAGGCGCGGGATATCGATCAGCGGGTCAAATCCCAGAAAAAAGTGGATGAGTGGTTCGATACCAAGACCAAGGATCTCTCGCGGCTGGGCAAGCAGCAGCTTAAACAGAAGTGGGCCTCAATGCAGAAGCTGCTCTCCAGTCGTTCGCGGCTGGAGCAGATAGTGGCCGATATTCTGCTCGACTTCGAGCGCAAGCCCCGGCTGGCCGATGGTCGTGGCAATGCCATGCTGGTCTGCGCCAGCGTCTATCAAGCCTGCAAAAGTTACGAGATGTTCAGCCAGGCCGGTTTTGCTGGCAAGTGCGCCATCGTCACCAGTTACCAACCCAATGCCAGCGAGATCAAGGGCGAGGAGACGGGCGAGGGGCTGACGGAGAAGCTGGCCAAGTACAACATCTATCGCAAGATGCTGGCCGACTATTTCGAGCAGCCGGAGGATGAGGCGGCTAAGCGGGTCGAAGAGTTTGAAAAACTGGTCAAGCAGCGTTTTATCAAAGAGCCGGGCCAGATGCGGCTGCTCATTGTCGTGGATAAGCTGCTGACCGGTTTTGATGCCCCCTCTGCCACCTACCTCTATATCGACAAGAAGATGGCTGATCACAACCTGTTCCAAGCCATCTGTCGGGTGAATCGGCTGGATGGTGACGACAAGGAGTACGGCTACATCATCGATTACAAAGACCTGTTCAAGTCGCTGGAGAAGACGGTCAACGACTATACGGCCGAGGCCTTCGCGGGTTATGACAAGGAGGATGTGGCCGGGCTGCTCAAGGATCGACTGGCCCAGGCCAAAGAGGATCTGGATAACGCTCTGGAAGCCGTCCGTGCCTTGTGTGAGCCGGTGAAGGCGCCCAAGTCGCAACTCGATTATCAGCATTATTTCTGTTGTGAGCCGGGAGCCGATGAAGAGACGTTGAGCGAGAAAGAGGCATTGCGGCTGACCCTCTATCAGTTGGTGGCCAAGTTGATCCGCGCCTTTACCAATCTGGCGGGTGAGCTGGAGGAGGCGGGTTACAGCGCCTCGCAGGCCGCCTCGATCAAGCAGGAGGTCGAACACTTCGCCAAGGTCCGGGATGAGATCAAGCTGGCCAGTGGTGATCTGGTGGATATGAAGCAGTTCGAGCCGGGCATGCGCCAGATGCTGGATCTGTGGGTGGATGCCGACCCCAGCGAGACGCTGATGGACTTTGAGGAGCTGGGGCTGCTGGAGCTCATTATCCAGCGCGGCCCCGAGGCGCTGGATGGGTTGCCCAAGGAGATGCGCGACAATCAGGAGTCGATGGCCGAGGCGATTGAAAACAACGTGCGCCGGACCATCGTCGATGAGAACCCGGTCAACCCCAAATACTACGAGAGGATGTCGGTGCTGCTCGATGAGCTGATCGATCTGCGCCGCCAGCAGGCCATCTCCTATCAGGAGTATCTGGAAAAGGTCCGCGAGCTGGCCAAGCAGGTGAAATATCCACAGAGCCATAGCCAGAGCGCCTACCCAGAGAGCATAGACACGGCAGCCAAACGGGCACTCTATGACAATCTGGGCAAGGATGAGCTGCTGGTGGCCAGGATTGATACCGCCGTGCGTTATACCAAGAAGGCCGATTGGTATGGCGATCGCTTCAAGGAGCGGGAGATCGCGTTTGCCATTGCCGAAGAAACCAAGGGATACGATGTGACCGTTGCCGAGGTGATGGAGCTGGTGAAAGCGCAGCAGGAGTACCACTGATGCCCCTGATCACCATTGGTGAGCTCACGCTGGAGTTGCAGCATAAGGGGATCAAGAACCTGCACATCAATGTGCTGCCCCCTGATGGTCGCGTGCGCGTCTCGGCCCCGGCGTCTCTGTCACAGACGGCCATCAGAATGGCCGTGGTCAGACGCTTGCCGTGGATCCGGCAGCAACAGGCCCACTTTCAGGCGCAGCCACGTCAGAGCGAGCGCCAGATGTGCAGCGGCGAGACGCACTACCTTTGGGGACGGGGCTATCGATTGGAGGTGATCCCGGTTGAGGGAGCGCACAGCGTCAAGCTACAAGGGGGGTGGATCCGGATGCGGGTTCCCGCTCATTATGACGCAGCGAAGCGAGAAGCCTTGCTACTGGGCTGGTATCGCCAATTGCTACGCCAGCGGCTGCCGATATTGATGGCCAAGTGGCAGGCCTTGCTCAACGTCACCCCTTCGTTTGTCGGTATCAAACGGATGAAGACCATGTGGGGGAGCTGCAAAACAGATACATCCCGCATCTGGATCAACCTCGAATTAGTCAAGAAGCCCCCCGAATGCCTGGAATTTATTGTGGTGCACGAGCTGGTTCACCTGTTAGAGCGCAAACATAACCAGCGATTTATCACACTGATGGATACCCATCTGCCCAACTGGCGCGAGCATCGCGAGAAGCTCAACAAGATGCCGCTGGCGTTTAACCGGTGGGGGTATTAGGGAAAAGTAGTTAGGTAAGTTTGTGGTATGGTGCCGGCAAAACCAGATTGACGCGGCTCATCTGTTGAGCGGATTACTTTGTTTTTGTTCATTCGTTATCTCGACCTGGTCAAAACACTAGGTTAAAGACTGCCGGTTTTTTTCAAGAATCAGTTGAACATTTGGGATTAGACATGTGGGATTTACTTAAACACCTATGGCCTGACTTTAGCCAGATGCTGAATGGCACTACCAATGGGATCAGTGCGTGGTTCTGGTCATTCACATGCTTCATCTTTTTACTATCCCTGTTTTTTTTGATTAAGCACTACCTCAATTTCATTGAAAGAAACAAAGCATTGAGATCTTTGTTGGATGGGCAAAGTAGAGAAACATTGGCTTACTCTCGCCGTGAAATACTTCAGAGGGCTCAAAAGCTGAATGCCAACAATATTGGTCATCTCTGGCAGGAATTTGATGAAAGCCTTGTCTTATCTTCTGACAAGAAACAACTTTTCAACAGCATTGACGCGGAGCATTTTTTCAATGCAAAAACCTTGGCAACGGGCCTAACCGCCAGCCGTTTACTAGCAGCGACCCCCAGCTTTTTAGTGGCGATCGGGGTGCTCGGAACCTTTGTTGGATTAACCATTGGTCTAGAGGGGCTAGTGGGCAATACGGCAGAAATCGAGACCCTCAAGAGTGGTATCAATAAGCTCATCTCTGGCGCAGCAGTTGCATTTATGACCTCGGTCTGGGGGGTTACTTTCAGTCTCTTGCTCAATCTGTGTGAAAAGCTGTTTGAACGCAAAGCGCTGAACGATATCCAAGACCTGCAAAACAGGATTGATTTCCTCTATCCAAGACTCCCTGCGGAACAATCTCTGGTGCATATCGCCGAGTACAGCAAAGAAAGTAAAGAAGCACTGCAGGAGCTGCACGAGCGAATCGGTGACAGGCTGCAGGAAAGCATCAATGGCATGAGTGAATCCATGCAAAATGCCCTCACTGACACACTCAACAACATCATGGGGCCGGCCATCCAAACCCTGGTTCATTCAACCAATCAGCAGTCAAGCCAGGTGATGGAAAACCTGGTTGGCAGTTTTATGGAAGGCATGAGCTCAGCCGGCCGAGTACAGGGTGAGCAGCTCGAAAAAGTGGCAGCAGATGTCAATACTGCCGTCAGTAGCATGAGCGAACGCCTTGAGCAGCTGTTTAATAAATTGAGCACCCAGCAGGCCAGCAGCCTGGATGCGCAAGATGAACAGTCCAGACGTTTCCAGGATCAGTTGCAACAACTGGCCAATTCGGCAGATGAACGCCAAGGCCTGTTGGAGAGTCGCTTTGGCAAGATGATGGGTGACCTGGCCCAGCAGCACGACCAACAGCAAACCGAGTTACTGGTGCAACAACAAAAAATGCTGGGCAGTCTAGGCACAGCGAGCCAACAGCAAATCGAAGCAATCACATCTGCCGTACAGCAACAACAGAACGCATTGCAGGATGCCGTTGGCAAACTGCTGGATAACGTAAGTCAGCAAGGTGCTCAGGCTGATGTTCGTGAACAAGTTCGTCAGGAGAAATTCCAGCAGCAGCTGGATGACGTGACACAGCAACAGCAAGCGCTCTTGACTGCCTTAGCCGACTCAGTGCAAGCCGGCCAGCAACAAAGCCGCCAAATGGCGGAACAGCACCAGCAATTGCTGACTCGCTTGCAGCAAGTGACCGATTCCGCAGCCCAGAGCAGCAAGCATATGGACAGCAGTGCCAATCAGCTAGGCCTGCTCTCCACCAATGTCCGTTCTGCCGCCGATCTACTGGGGCAGCGCTTGGAACAAGTGACACAACAAATCGAGCAAGCCGGTAGCCAAAATGCTGCACTTACTGATCAACTCAAGCAACAAGCCGAAATGCTGGCCAGATTGCAAGATGGCCTGCTGCAGGGAGCGGAGCGGTTCGAACAGGCTGCCAGTGAGGCTCGCCATGGCTTTGTTGAGATGAAGCAAACGCAGCAACAATTCCTGACAGGGGTGAGAACCGAATTCAATGCCTTAGGCGAGACGTTGCGTTCCCAAGTTGAAGCCATCGAAAAACAGGCTGAACAGTGGCTGCAAAAATACGCCAGCGAAGTCAGCACGCAGGTTCATGAACGCATGGATCAGTGGAACAAGGTTTCTCTAGAATATGCCACCAAGATGTATCACACAGCCGAAGCCATGAGCAGTGTGCTAGATGAGCTGGAGCAACGCTGATGCAGTTTCGGAAAGCCCAAACCGCTAACGTTGACGAAGAAAACCCCTACTGGATGTCCTTTTCCGACATCATGTCCGCCCTGCTCGTCATCTTTATTATGGCCTCAGTGATCCTGATCCTGCAGCTGATGGAGATCCAAAAAGAGCTCGAGCATAAACAAACCAAGTTTGAAGAAGAGATTGTCGCGCTAAAACAAGCCGAGCAAGTACGCCGCACCATTCTTGACGAAGCGGTAGAGACCCTGCGCAAACGCGGCATCAAGGTGGAGATCAGCCAGAATCACACTGTCTTGAGCATTCCCAACGAATTGCTTGGCTTTGAAACCGGGGCCTTTGACATTAGTCCGACCTATCAATCCCGTGCTAGGGAAATAGGCGAAGTGCTTAACATGGTGATCTCTCGTGACAATCGGGTGGAGTTCCTCGATACCATCTTCATCGAAGGACATACCGACAACCGTGCCCTGCAGGGCTTTATGGGTAAGGGTAACTGGGGCCTGTCAACCTTCCGCGCCATCTCCCTCTGGCAGTTTTGGGAAAAATCACTCATTGGTGATGAACAGCTATCCCGACTGAAAAATCGAGATGACAATCCCCTCTTTTCGGTCAGTGGCTATGGAGAAACTCGGCCAGCGGTGCCTAATCAAGTGACGGAGGCAGATTTTAAGCGTAATCGTCGCATCGATATTCGCTTTACCATCCGCAGACCAGACAGCACCCAGTACGAACAAGTGAAGGAACGGCTGCAGGAGGATCTTCAGCAATGAAGTTGCCCGAGGCCAAACCCATGCTAACTACATGGGCCCTGCCCACGGTAAACGCCTGGGCCGAACTCCAGACGAAGGCTTCCACGATGGAAGGGGAAGCAGGGCACAACGACGCCTTCACCCAGATGCTGACCTCGCTGCGCAACATGGCCATATCAGGCCGGTTTGAGGCATTACCTGGATTGCTGAAGCGCCGACTCACTGCTCGTGCACTCAGTTGGTTTTGGCTTAGTGGCGACCAGTATGCCGAACGGCTGCTCAGCCCCCAACTCCTCTCCGCGCTGCTAAATGCCCAACAGCCAAGACTGACTCGAATAACACTTCAGCAACTGGTACAGCTCTACTTTCGCCAATTCGACTTGCTAGACCAACATGATGGATTTCGTGCCCTGCTGGAACAGGCACTGCTGTTACAACTCGAGCAACTACCAGAACCCCGCATCCCCTCGCTGCGGCCCAACCCACTCATCAGCCTCAAACAAGAAGGGCACAAACTCCTTGGACTGAACGGCCCACGTCAGCTCGCCGAACAGACGCTACAAGCAGGACGCGAGCTTGGTGCGACATTTAGCGAACTAGGCCTGCAAGGCCTGGATGATGGCCGCTATGGCGATATCTGTCGGGCTCACTTCTATCTCGAGACCTTGCGCAATCTGTCACAGGACGAATGGTCACCTGTGATGGATGAGCTGCTTAAACCCTCGGTCAGCAAGGCTCCCTTTGAGGGGGACCGCTGTATCGGCCATGCCGCGCTGGAGATCCTGATCGACCGTACAGGCCAGGAGCCCAGCGATGCCTGGCAAACCTTCATCCTCAACCTGGCAGGCGATCCCCGCATATCCAGCGCCGCCACAAATTACCGTCAATGGTGGCAACCACTGGGCGAGGCACGGATTCAAAAGGTCAGAGGCTGGCTATCCAAAGAGGATCTTCGCCTCTTTTTGCAGGCCGTTGAGCAATATGGGATCCAGAGTCATAACGACGAATTACAGCGGATGTTTCCCGCCAGAAAGCTGTTTCTGGAGGGCTTGTTCAAACTCAAACTGATCCGTAATACCCGTCTGCTACTCGGTAACCGGGCCCAGCAAATCGTTAAAGGGATTTTGGGTAAGGAAGTAAAAACCAGCTTCGCTCCCATGGATGGGGCTATGAGCGATAAAGCGGTGATCTATCTGGACTGTGGCGATTTCTACCTGATTGAAGGTTCCCACAGTTTCAAAATTTGGGTCTATTTGGCGCCCCCAAGTGACATACTGACCACTTATGAGAAACGGATATTCAGCCACGCCGCACTGACATCCACCATTCCTGCTGGCTACCAAAAACGATATGGCAATCTTCCTCTCGCCAGCATCGTCCACACACCACACACTTGGCAGCACAAGGTCTTCACCTTCTTGGCAGACAACGGCATCGGTCTGGATATGGAGCAACTACTGAGCCGCCAGGACTACCAATACCAGCTTCGCCGCTTTGGCATCCCTGCAGTCAATCCCAAACGGACACCGGTGCCAACTCCCAGCCAGCCGACAGCCAAGTCATTTGTCGACACGATAACTCACCAGTCAGCTCTAACTAGTCTCAGTCCATCACCAGTAGATCAAGTCAGGGAGGCATCCCATCAGGCCAAGCTTTATGAAGAACCCCAGCAGCTCCCAGCGAATGCGTCACGTGCAGTGAACAAGTTATCAGCTGAGCAGCTTTCAAAGCTGAATGGCAGGTTCAAATACAAGAACAAACCCACTCCAGCAACACCCCATTCGGATGAAATAACCAGCGCTAACACTGTTGCGGAGCCTTCGCTCTCCGAACTCTGCCCCCGGGTTAGCCAGCTCAAACCGCTAGAGCTTAAGGTACTGCAATATTTTGCCAGCAATGCCGGTGACAGAGCTCGTCATGGCGCCAACGTCTTGGGCATGACAGTTCAAGAGATCAATCAACAGCTTTATGGGCCCCTTGGTACGCTCTGCTGGCAAAACAGCCAATATGGCTGGCACCTCACATCCGTAGCAGCCGCGGAATTAACCGCTTATGAAGAGCATCATAAAGGCCACTAAATGCGCTTAGTCGAATTCTTGCGATCCTTTATTGGCGACACGGACAACGCCATCAACAACCAGTTAGGTTTTCACAGCCAACCTGACTCCAGCGGGTTGAATTTTTTCCTGCCAGCAAGTGAGCTCAAATCACTGCAAGTAGGACAGGGGAACACCCGGCAAAAGGTGCAACTCATCTGCCTCAACATGTTGGCCGAGCAGGGTGTGGCCGAGACCACTGCTAATGGTTTTCATATTGAGGCAGAAGACATCACTGGTATGGATGGCGAACAAGCCGAGATCCTGGACCTGCCGCCCCGCTTCCCCGGGCAATTTGTCTCCACGATTCACGGCCGAACCGGTAACAGCGGCTTTCGGGTAGCCATTACCGCCAGTATGCCTGAAGGGGAAACCCCCTTTACCCGCAAAGGGCCCTTTCTGTACTTGGGTAGCCAAGAATGCTATTGGCTGACGCCAGCAGAATTAATGGGACTGATGGCTTGGGAGCAACACGAGACCCTGACAGCCGAGCTGCGAGGCGAAACCGCTAACCTGCGACTGATGGCCGAGCTGCAAACGGCGGCACGAAGTGGTATGCGCATCGACCTTAGTCATTTTGAGCGCCTTGACGTAGTGGTGCCGGACAACATAGGTATCATAGCCACCCGCATGCCGGATGGTAGCCTGCAGCTTTGCCCCTGTCTGGGAGAGGGATCCACGCCAGATCAATTGCAGAAGCGATGGGCGCAGATAGATATGAGCGCTAATGGCGGCGTGTTGCGAATAGATAATCGCGTAGTACTGCTGGACGAACCCCGGTTGGCCGGGATCCGCAACGTACTGGCCAATACACGCATTCCTGCCGACAAGGTCAATGAGTTTATTGCCACCCCTACCGCTTTTTTGGATGCCGCCTTGGTTAATCTCGAGGTTGGTTTCTCCATTAGGGTCGCAGGTGTAGGCCGACTACAGTACATGGACTTTGGCGGGCTGGATACCAACCAAAACAATTGGTTTGCTCTTGACCCCCGTCCATCACCCCCGGAGGTACTCAGCGGACTTATTCAGTCGCCTGAGGAATTGCAACGTTTTGAAGATCTATTGCAAGCGGCACGAGCCCAAGGCGCCAGCACTCTGACTTTTGGTGAACAGACGATCGACATCACCAACGTCGATGTAGTGGAAAAACAAGTTACCGCCATCAAGCAACGTCTTGCCGGCCATTCTGGCCTCGACTATGAACCAGCAGATGAATCAGTCACACTTGAGACACCAGTAGACGAAGAAAAAGTCAAAGAGCGCGTTGCCGTCATTCTCAAGGAGGCGGATGCCATCCATACCACCTTGTTGAACAAGACCAATTTCGCCACCCTGCCAGCCTCACCTGACTGGTCACGCTATGCGCGCACGCCCTTCTCTCACCAGCAAGAAGGCATCGAATGGATGCTAAAACTGCTGAATGTGGCCTTGCATGAAGATCCCGAGGATCTCTACCGACTGCAAGGCGGCCTGCTGGCCGATGACATGGGGTTGGGCAAAACCTATATGACCTTGGTGACCATCGGTGAATACCTGCATCGTCAACGCAGCCTGGGTCAGGCAGAAAAGCCCATTCTGGTGGTGGCGCCACTGAGTCTGCTGGAGAACTGGGAAGATGAGGTCGCCAAGACCTATAACAGCGTGCCGTTTCGCGACCAGGTGGTGTTGCAAGCAGGTCGTGATCTAGGGAGGTTTCGGATCCGAGGTGCAGAAAGAGAGTCGGTACAGTTGGCCTCGCTGGCAGATGAAAGCGGCATGCTAGATGAACAAAGCATCCGCTATGCCCTGGCCATAGGCCCAGAGGCCGGGATCCATCGGCTGGACATGGACAGACGGCTAGTACTCACCACTTATCAAACCTTGCGGGACTACCAGTTTTCACTCTGCCGCATCGACTGGGGTATGGTGATCTTCGATGAAGCGCAAAACATCAAGAACCCCAATGCCTTACAGACCCGTGCAGCCAAAGGCCTCAAGGCTGACTTCAAGCTGCTGGCAACCGGAACCCCAGTGGAGAACAGCCTGGGAGATTTTTGGTGTTTGCTGGATACCGCCCAACCCGGGCTGCTCGGTAGCTGGCAACACTACCGAGACAGCTGGATAAAACCCATTCTGAATGCCGAAGAGCAAGAACGCGACCTGATCCGTATCCAAATCGGCGAGCAATTACGCCGCACCGTAGGTACCTTCATGTTACGCCGAGTCAAAGAGGAGCAGCTCAAGGGACTACCCAGCAAGACCATATGTAGTGGCGTACAGCAAGCAGATAGCCAGCTGCAACGCTATCACCCCGAATTGAGCCGCGTCATGAGCGGCTTACAGTTGCAGGCCTATGATGCCGTACTCGATGAGTATCGCAGTCGCCGGGCTAGTGACGAAAACATGCAAGGAGCGGCCCTGGCTGCACTCTCCCGGCTCAGAAGCATCTCATTGCATCCAAGGCTGGATGACGAAGCTGCGCTCTACAGTCAGGATGCCAAGCAGGCCCGTCAGTACATGCAGGAATCCGGCAAGCTCACCATTGTTCTGCAGCTACTGGAGCAGATCCGTAGCCAGAACGAAAAAGTCATTCTGTTTATGATGACCAAGCGGTTGCAGCGAGTACTCAAGCTCTGGCTGGATCAGATCTACGGCCTGGATATCGCCATCATCAATGGCGACACCAAGGCGGTGGCCAGTAAAGTCGAGGATCTGACGCGCAAGAAGCTGATCAGCCAGTTCGAGGCTCAAGCCGGTTTCAATGTGATAATCATGTCCCCTGTGGCTGCAGGGGTCGGTCTGACCGTGGTCAGTGCCAACCATGTGATCCACTTGGAGCGTCACTGGAACCCAGCCAAAGAGGCCCAGGCCTCAGACCGGGTCTACCGCATCGGCCAGCAAAAACCAGTGTTTATCCACTTGCCGACCCTGACTCACCCGCGATTTGATGCGTTCGATGTCCATCTGGATCGCCTGTTGCGCGGCAAGCTGATGCTGAAAGATGCAGTGGTCACCCCCGAAGCCGTCAGCGAAAGAGAAATGACAAGTGCCATGGGTCTGTAGTAATGGAGTGGGCCATCGCCATAGACGCCGCAGCGATCCAAAAATAGGGAGACCCTGTTTCGTTCGACAATTGCACGTGCGCCAAAATGTGGTTGAACTTGGGTGTGTAATCCCCAACTCCCTATGGTTCCCATTTTCTGTGTACTCCTAATGATGGTAAGTCGTAGTAGAGCTCACTGCTGACCATGCCTTCCTCCATGTGCTCCCTGACCGGCGTGGTAGTTACAAATTCCCTCGTTCTGCCAGCGACACCACACCCTCAGTACCGACGACCAGATGATCCAAAATCCGGATATCCACCAGTGCCAGGGCATTCTGTAGGCGCAGGGTGATCTCGATATCTGCCCGGCTGGGTTCCGGGTATCCCGACGGGTGGTTATGCACCAATATCAGGGCGGCAGCATTGTAGTGCAGTGCCCGCTTGACCACATCGCGGGGGTAGACGGTTGCAGCGGACAGGGTGCCAAGGAACAGCTCTTCATAGGCCAAGATCCGATGCTGGTTATCGAGGAACAGTGCAGCAAAAACTTCGCGATCCCGTGTTTGCAGCAGCCCTTGCAGGGCTTGATGGGCCAAGTGTTTATCGGTAATAGCTTCTCCCTTGGCCAGTTTCTGCCGGGCAATCTGGTTGGCGATAGTCAACAGGTCCTCTTCGTTAATCAGCTCAGTGACGAGATAGGTGCCGGGGATCTCCCCGGCGATCAATTTGTGATGCAACATGGTTAGGCTCCATACGCCATCGCCCCACCGCATTGGACGCGGCAGGCTAGGCGAAGTAGTTGGTTAATGGGTTACTGAATGGGGTGTGACCGCAGGCTTGGCTGGCTGTGTTCAGGCCGCCAAGGTGTGCGGGGTGTAGTCGTGCAGCGGAATGTGGTAACTGGTGGCGAGCAGGGTGCCTAGCTGGGTTAGCCAGCTGTGATCCGGGTGATCGCACAGCCATTGCGCCAGTGCGTCGCCCCGTTCGTTTTCATAGCGCAGGTAGAGGGTATAACCGTCCACCGGCAGGCCTTGGTCATGTACCACTTCAATCTGACCATCGTGTTCAAGATAAGCCTCCAGCTCGATGGCGATCACGGCGTTAATCATCTTCGCTCTCCTTGTCAGGGATGGGGTCACTCTCCACCGCATAGCCGCGATGGATGCAGATGCGCTGCAGGTCAGCCAGAAAGTTGGCCAGTACGCGGGGTTGCTCGGTGAGCGGCACCGGCCCTGCTTGACAACGCCAGAAACAGCGACGTTCGGGGTCGATGCAGATTTCATCCCTCGGCTGGCTCATGGTGTGCCAGTCCTCAGCATTGGTGAGAGAGAGCAGTTGCCACTGCATCCCGGACCAACGCACTTGCAGGGTGACGGTGCGGGCTAGTGGGCTCTCCGGGGTCAGGTGCAGCAGCCAACGCTGACCACTGCTGGTGGGGGTTAGCTTGGCGCTTGTGGCGACTCGTCCCAGCCATTGGCGTGAGTAGTGGGAGAGCGCTAATTCTTGGATCATCGTGACCTCCTAATCTCCTGCGACCGTGACGCTGAAGCATTCCAACCGGCAGTAGGCTATGAAGTTGCTTTGCCAGATATCGAACAACTCCCGCGCTTCGGCCAGTCGCAGTGGCCCCCAGCCCAACATGATGTGTTCCCCATCGAGGAAGTTGAAATCGAGCTCCTTGCAGAGCTCAGCATCTTGGCCCTGCCCCTGGTAGCTGAAGTCGGTGACGTAATCGAACAGCCAGCCATCGAGCCCACGGATCAAGCGGATCTCGACCGGGTGCACGCCGCCTTGCTCGGCGCTGTAGCCGGGATTGCGAAAGTTGAAGGTCAGTTGGGTTAAGCGCTCAATATTGAGCTCGGTTTTAGCTATTTCTTGGTCGAGGAGAACCAGCAATGCTTGGTCAACGGGCAGGGTAAAGCCGTCCCGGAAAAAGGGAATAGTCATGGTGTACTCCTTGTGGGGTTTAATCTTGGCCGAACAGCTCGCGCATTTTTCTGGCCACACGGGCACGGATCTGGGTGTCAATAAAGGCGGTAATACTGGCGAGTGCCGCACTTAGCACCGCGATGTCATCGGTGAGCCCCATAGGCAGCACATCCGGGATCGCATCGATGGGCGAGATAAAGTAGGCCAACGCGCTGTAGATCAGCAGCTTGGCCCAGAGCGGCAGGTCATCCTTCTGGCTGGTGTAGTAGAGCAACAGGCAGGTTTCAATAAAGGGCCGACCGGCACGCTTGGCAAAGGCGCAGAGCTTGCGCCAAAAGCCTTGCTGGTCGAACGGCTCGCATTCGGGAGGAATACAGGGGGGCATAGTGTGTCTCCTTCACAGGTGGGTGAATGGCAGAAATGAAAAGAGGAGGCAAATGCCTCCTCTTGGATGGGAATGGGTGTGAACTATTGGTCCCACATCAAGCAGTCAAACTCGGGGGTATTGGTGGCGGGCAGTACAGCGGCGACCTCTTTGGTTGGCAGTGCGAGTTGCTTGCCGTCAGCCGTCAAAATGCGGATCGACTTGGCCTTGCGTAGCTTGTCCCACATGTCGAAGAAATTGTTCTCACCGACACGGGACTCGGTCTCATAGGGCGCATCGTATTGGCTGCCATCGATGATGATGGTGAAAGCTTGCCCAGCATAAGAGCCGTACTCCTTGCCCTGCACGGTAGCCGTCATGCTGACCTTGCGGGTGTCATTACAGGCGATATAGAGGTTGTTTTGCTCGTTGACCACCGCCGTGTATTCGCTGGTCCCCTGTCCCCAGCCACTGCTCCAGCGTCCGGCCTCGCCATAGGCCAGGGCGTTGTTGCATAGCAGGATGGCCGTCAACGTGATCCAACATTTGTTCATGGTTAACTCTCCTTATCCAACGTAGTAACCCAACACATTTTGTAAAAAGCCACCTGCCGCGATGTAGCCCACCACGCCCCCGATGAGCTGGGGACCAACTTTCCAAAACAACTTTTTCTTGAACATCTCCTGTGCGCCGTCAGCAAACAGCATGTCTGGTTGGGTAAAGCGGCGGAACAATTCCCCGCCCATCAGGCCAAGTGAGGTAAACAGAGAACCAAAGACAAAGTGCCAGATATGGCCCCAGAACCCGAGCTGCGGAGAGCTACCGGTCCAGAGTGAATAAATGGTGACGACGAGAAAAAACAGGGTGGCAATAACGGGATAACGAGCCATGTACTTTTCCTTATGTAACAGAGTAATAGTAACAATGGCAGTCGCCCTAACCGCTCGCGTAAAAGCGCTTTACCCGAGATGGGAGGGGATGCCACAAACGAGGATTGATGTTTGTTGTCGGTGAGGCGGTCAGCGTAGCGATCATCGATTTACGGCCAATTGCAACCAACTTAGTTGATACTCGCCTTTTTGAGTCCTTATCGTCAATGAGTCCATGGTCAACCATACGGGTTGACTGGAGGAACCATGACAGATATCAACCTTGAGCTGTTAGCCAAGAGAGTCGGCAAGGCGATTAGCCACAAGCGCACCCAAGCCGGATTCACGCAAGAGCGGGTGGCGGAACACCTCAGTATCGGGATGGAAGCCGTCTCACGAATGGAGCGGGGGATCGTGGTGCCAACCGTGGTGCGGCTGGCGGAGCTCGCTCAACTGTTTGGTTGTGAGCTGGCGGATTTTCTGCGTGAGACCAGTAACCGGCCCACCGAGCAGGGCATTGTGCTGAGCCAGCAACTGGCCCGGCTTGATGCTGCTGACCGGACCCTGTTGCTGGAAACGGTAGAACGGTTGGTGGAGCGGTTGGCGCGTCCCCGCTGAGCATCCACCATTCACTGGGGAGGGAGCGGGTTCCCTTTCCCCAATTTATTGGTGAGCGGGCTCCTTCTTGGTTGCGGCTTCGGTGGCGTTCTGGTTGCTTGGCTTTGAGGGGCGTTAAGGGAGGTAGTCGCCTCCGTACCAGCGTGACTATTCGCCGTCTCGTCGCTGCAGGCTTCGGGATAGAACTCCTCCAGCAGCATCGGCACCTCTTCATCGATATCCTCAAACTGGCCGTTACGCAGCAAATCACGAGCAGCCTGCTCCATCTGGTCGATGGCAAGGCCAGCCTCTTGGTCACGCTGGGCGGCCTCCTGTGCCTGTCTGACTGCCTCGGTCAGGTTGGTCTCTTCCCGCAAGGTCAAATCCACGTAGTAGACCGGTGTGCGGTAGGATTGCGCCGTGCTCTTGGCCCGCAACCGTAGGGTGAGCGGCAGATAGCGGGTATGGCCCCCGCTCAAAGCCTCCAGGTACTTCAGCCGAGCAGCCAGAGTGCGCACCGAGTTGTAGCCGGTGGTGCGGAAGATAAAGCTACCCAACTCATCCCCTTGCCCCTCCACAAACAGGTTCAGTCGTCCGTACAGCTTGCAACCCTGTTGGCCTGCAAAGGCGCAGCGCTCAGGTCCAGGGCAGCTGACCTCCTCCATGCCTTGTGCCCCCACACGTCTTGCCACCTCCCCATTCCCGACACAGAGCGGCCTGCCGGTTTGCCGGTCAAACGCGCTGTATTCCGCCCGTAGATTCAAGTCGCTATCGTTGAACAGCACCCGCACCGGAATGGCGCGGATCTTGGTTTGTTCCTGCCCTTGGCCACTCTTTTGCGATGAGTAGTGTTGATGCAGGGGATGGAGTAACCATCCCCCTTTTTGTTGTACCTGGGTGGTGAGGGTGAAGCTGTCGTCCTTCTCCGGTACCCATTTATCCTGTTTTTGCACCAGCTTGCCGATGCAGATCCGCCCGATCACGGGCGGGGTGATCGCCAGTCCTTTGATCATGGTGTTTGCCTCAAGGGTTGAATGGTGAAACGGCGCACGCCGGGCACCGGTTTGACGTAACGGGTGAGCAGGTCGGGATGATCCTGACCGAGCTTATCCAGATCCGGTGCTAGCCGGTCTTTACTGCGCTTCCAGGTGATCTTGCCGTCGGCAAACAACCCGGCTGTCGCTTCACCCAAAGTGGCTTGCAGCCGCTGCTTGAGTTGTGACTCTTGTTGCTCGACAGCTTCCTTTTGCTGACGTAAGCGCAGTAGCTCCCCAAACAGCTGGTTGAACTCGGGAGAATCCGAGAGATCCAGCGTCTGACCATCATCGCGGGGAAAGAGCCAACTCAGGGCATTGGCGGCATCGCGGGAGCCATCAGGCTCGGGCTGCTGGTCTTGTTGTACCATCTGCCAGAACTGCGCTTCCCGCTCGGTGAGATCCTGGATCTTCTCCTCATCGCGCTCGATGCGATAAATCCGAAAATCCTGGCCGCCGATCAGCACTGCCACTTCGGCCCAGGCATGGCCGGTGACGGCCAGTTGATGGAGTACCTGACACTGGTAAGCCACCGGCACCCCTTCCTCCCACTGGGGGGCGCTGTGATAGCTGGCGGTCTTGATCTCCAGAATGCCCGGCCCATCGGGATGGCCGACCACCTCCCGGTCGAGGTTGGCGAGCATGAAAGGATGCTCGGGGTGTTGCAGTACCGCATTGACCCGTCGCACCTTGTAGCCAGTGCGTTTGGCATAGACCTGCGCCAACACCGGCTCCAGCTCAATGCCCCACAACACCGCTTCCTTGTGGGAGATATCTTCCGACTCCTTGCGACCGGTTTTTTCCAGCCACAGGCTGAGCGGGCATTTGTAGGGAGATAGCCCCACAGCCACGGCAGCATCGGAGGAGCCAATGCCGAGTTTGCGGATAGCAAGCCACTGCTCGCGGGTTAATTGGGTAGTGGAGGCCAGCCGCAGGGCTTGGCCATATTTGGCTTTTGCTTTCATGACGACTCCTTGTTGACGGCATAAATGGCTACGCCCGGATTGGCTTGCACCAGTCCGGGTGAGGTCGTTATGCGGTTTGAATGGGGAAACGGAATTACTGCAGCAGGGTGAGAGCTTGATTCAAGGCTTGGGATTTGAGTTGGGCGCCCTGACCGAACCAGGCGGAATCGAGCCGGTGATCCTGGCTGCGAGCACGGCGGTGGTGATCCACGTATTCGGTGACCGCATTGACCAGCCCCCAGGCGGTATTGCGGGAACTGGCAAGTTCTGAGCCCATGCCTGCGCCCTGATAGAGCTCATGCAGCCGTTGTACCGGCTTGGTGAGGATGATGTTCTCCTCATCCAGCGGTTGCGCCAACAGGTCGCTGAAAAAGCGCAGTGCCTCTTCGGGGGTGACTGGCCGCTGTGCCAGCGCCTTGGTCTGTGTCTTGAATTCATCCCAATGAGAGAGCCCGAGCCCAAGCGACTCTTTGACGGCAGCTGCATCGAACTGAGTAGAGTGGGGCACCTTGATGGCGCCGGTAGCGCCGCGCAGTGCCATCTGCAGGGTGTTGTTGCATACCACCCGCAGCGAGGTGAACTGCGCCGTGGTGCAGAGCGTGCCGTCGCAGCTAGTCGCCAGCAGCAGATAGGATTTTACCAAGTCATTGCCCTTGAGTTTTAGATCCTGACCGGTTTTGGCCAGTGCCCACAGCTTGCGGCCGCCTTTAAGCGAGCCTGCAGTCTCCAGCTCAAAGCCACCAGCTTGCACCAAGTCTTGATAGAAGTGCAGCACCTCGTGAGGCTGTACCACGTTGTAGCGGCTTGAGACCACCGACAGAGGGGTGAGGGTATCGGAGCGATACAGCACCTTGCTGTCGCTGTAGGGGCGGATATGCAGTGCATCAGAGGCGACGTTAAACATCACGTCGCTCTGCTCGATGGTCCAATCCATCCCGGCTGCCTGTAGCCAGATATCGAGAGATTGTTGCGGGGGCAAAATATTGCCAAGGCCATGCCAAGGGGCTTGGCCCGTGTAGGCCATGGTGTCAATCAGGTGAGCCATATCTCCTCCAGGAATTGTGAAATGCAGACATCAGCCTGCTAACTCATGGAGGTGATGTAGGTTTGAAAGTTTATTGAATAGGATGTAGTCGTGTTTTTATTTGTGTGTGCTGTTAAGCAGCATACAGGTTGTTATGTTTGGACAATGCCCTTCATTGGAGATGTGGGGGCAGGATTGGTAAAAGAGGCTCAATCATGAAGGGTGTTTATAGCGTAGGCTAAAGCGTAGGTAGGTAAATGAATTTCAAAAAAACGCATTAAAATCAACATGTAAACACCCTTGCATCATGGGCGTGTGGGCGCTGAGGTTGGCGCCTGGCGTGGCGCCGGTGGCTTGGTGTTGTGCGGTCATGTGCTATTCCAGAAGGGGCCTCTGCGGGCCTGTGTCTGCGGTGATGAGCCTTGAGCTTGATGGCGCCATTCTACACATAAGCGGCGTGGTGGGGGAGGTCGGGGATCACGACCCTCCGTGTAGGCAGAGGCATCAGCCTGGTGAGCGGCGTTCAGTTGCGGCAGGCTGTGGCGGGATCGCATAATGTGCCTCTTGCACGCATCAGAGGGAGTCACGATGAAACTGGACGCAGAGATAGAGCGCCTCGCCATCGAGCTGGGGCGGGCCCTTGGCCAGCGAGGCTGGCTGGCGGCCACCGCCGAATCCTGTACCGGCGGCGGGGTGGCCACGGCCATCACCGACATTGCGGGCAGCTCAAGCTGGTTCGATCGTGGCTTTGTCACCTACACCAACGAGGCCAAGCAGCAGATGCTGGGGGTGAGCGACGAAAGCCTGGAGCAGCACGGCGCGGTGAGCGAGGCGGTGGTGCTGGAGATGGCCCGCGGCGCGCTGGCCCACTCGTCGGCCTCCATCAGTGTCGCCATCAGTGGCATCGCCGGCCCCGGCGGCGCCACCGAGGGCAAACCGGTCGGCACCGTCTGGTTTGCCTGGGCCGACTGCAACGGCCGCCACCACTCCCTGCTGGCCCATTTCGACGGGGATCGCCGGCAGGTGCGTCAGCAAGCGGTGAGACAGGCCTTGTCGGGTCTGTTGGCCCTGCTCAGATAAATTGGGCTTGATACTGTATGAATAGACAGTATACTTAGCCCAACTTCATTTTTACTCACGATTTCCAGCGGAGATTGGCATGGATCAGAACAAACAGAAGGCACTGGCGGCTGCGCTGGGTCAGATTGAAAAGCAGTTCGGCAAAGGTTCCATCATGCGTCTGGGCGACAGCAAGACCATGGATATCGAAGCCATCTCCACCGGCTCCCTCTCTCTGGACGTTGCGCTGGGGATCGGTGGTCTGCCGTGCGGTCGTATCGTCGAGATCTACGGCCCGGAATCTTCCGGTAAAACCACGCTGACCCTGCAGGTGATTGCCGAAGCCCAGAAGAAGGGCAAGACCTGTGCCTTCGTCGATGCGGAGCACGCACTCGACCCCATCTATGCTGCCAAGCTGGGCGTTAACGTCGACGACTTGCTCATCTCTCAGCCGGATACCGGTGAACAGGCGCTGGAGATCTGCGACATGCTGGTACGCTCCAACGCCGTTGACGTCATCATCGTCGACTCCGTGGCGGCCCTGACCCCGAAAGCGGAAATCGAAGGCGAGATGGGTGACTCCCACGTCGGCCTGCAGGCTCGTCTGATGTCCCAGGCGCTGCGCAAGCTGACCGCCAACATCAAGAACGCCAACTGCCTGTGCATCTTCATCAACCAGATCCGGATGAAGATTGGCGTCATGTTCGGCAGCCCGGAGACCACTACCGGTGGTAACGCGCTCAAGTTCTACGCCTCCGTGCGTCTGGATATCCGTCGTACCGGCGCCATCAAGGAAGGTGACGAAGTGGTTGGTAACGAGACCCGCGTCAAGGTAGTGAAGAACAAGGTGGCCCCTCCCTTCAAGCAGGCCGAATTCCAGATCTTCTACGGTGCCGGCATCTCCAAAGAGGGCGAGCTGGTGGATCTGGGCGTCAAGCACAAGCTGATCGACAAGGCCGGTGCCTGGTACAGCTACAACGGCGAGAAGATCGGTCAGGGCAAGGCCAACGTCATGAAGCTGTTCGCCGAGAACAAGGCGCTGGCTGGCGAAGTGGAAGCCAAACTGCGCGAGCTGCTGCTCTCCGGCGCCGCGCCGGTGGAGGAGAAACCCTCCGCTGCCGAGTACGACGAGTTTGAAGCCGAAAACGAACAAGAGTTCGAATAAGAGCAAAAGGAAGGCCGGGTTGATACCCGGCCTTGTCATTTATGGTCGATGAATCCGTTACCGAACCGGTCGAGCCCGCCGAACCGACCTTTGCAGAGCAGCTGGCGGCCGCCCGTGCCTACGCCATGTGCAGCCTGGCCCGTCGCGAGAGTGCCGAGTCGGAGCTGGCCAGACGCCTGCGCCAGCAGGGCTATCAGGAAGAGGTGATCGAGGCGGTAGTCGACTATTGCCGCGGTTACAACTGGGTCAATGACGAGCGCTATGGTGCCATGGCGGTACGGGCGGGTGCCGCCAAGGGGCATGGCCCGCTCAAGATCCGTTTCGACCTGCGCCGCAAGGGGTTGGACGATGGCCAGATCGATGCCGCCTTCGAGCAACCCGAGCTGGACTGGTTCGAACTCGCCCTCGAGCTGCTGGAACGACGGGCCAACCTAGCCGACCTGGCCGACTTCAAGCTGCGGATGAAGTGGCTCAAGTATTTGCTGGGGCGCGGCTTTAGCCAGGATCAGGCCCGTTACGCCATCTCTGCCCTGCAGGAGCGGGAGGAGTAGAACGGCGATGTTTGTGCTGGGATCTTGAGATGACTCGAGAGACGAGAGCCCCATCGCCGTACACCCGCTCTCTTCATTTCCGCTTTGCCGGCGCCTGGTCGCCGGTTTCCATCTGCCGACCAGGCCATTATGACGCCTGTGCAAGATTTTCCCTGCCTGTTCATAGGCTTGTCAGCTCAGATTGACGAAAGCCGGGTTCTCCCCGTCTTGACCCTCTTTTCATGCCGCTTTTTCTCCTGTTGATGGTGAAAAAAGCCGCGGTTGGCAGCGGGGCGCTTTTCCGGCCCGTTTATGTGCGCTTTTTCGCCCGTGGCGGCCCTGTCCGTTTTACTTTACCCCGCAGAAAACTTACATTAATGCGGTTAAAAGTCCGTATTCGAATCAAGCAGGATTTTCCATGTATATGTCCACGTCTGAGATACGCGCTGCGTTTCTCGAGTATTTCCGTTCCCAGGGGCACCAGGTTGTCTCCTCCAGCTCGCTGGTACCGCATAACGACCCGACCCTGTTGTTTACCAACGCGGGTATGAACCAGTTCAAGGACGTGTTCCTTGGCGCAGACAAGCGTGCCTACAACCGCGCGACGACCTCCCAGCGTTGCGTGCGTGCCGGTGGTAAGCACAACGATCTGGAAAACGTCGGCTATACCGCTCGTCACCACACCTTCTTCGAGATGCTGGGCAACTTCAGCTTCGGCGACTACTTCAAGCAGGATGCCATCAAGTTTGCATGGGGCTTCCTGACCGAGGTGCTGCAACTGCCGAAAGAGCGCCTGCTGGTGACCGTCTACGCGACTGACGATGAAGCCTTCGACATCTGGGAAAAAGAGGTCGGTGTACCGGCCGATCGCATCGTGCGCATCGGTGACAACAAGGGCGCCCCGTACGCTTCCGACAACTTCTGGGCCATGGGCGATACCGGCCCGTGCGGTCCCTGCACCGAGATCTTCTACGATCACGGCGATCACATCTGGGGTGGCCGTCCCGGCTCACCGGAAGAGGATGGCGACCGTTTCATCGAGATCTGGAACGTGGTGTTCATGCAGTTCAACCGTCAGGCTGATGGCACCATGGAGCCGCTGCCGCGTCCGTCCGTGGATACCGGCATGGGTCTGGAGCGTATCTCCGCCATCATGCAGGGGGTTCACTCCAACTACGAGATCGACATCTTCCAGGCGCTGATCAAGAAAGCGGCCGAGATCGTCGGCACCACCGATCTGAGCAACCAGTCCCTGCGCGTCATCGCGGACCACATCCGCTCCTGTGCCTTCTTGGTGGCTGACGGAGTGATGCCGTCCAATGAAGGTCGCGGCTATGTGCTGCGCCGCATCATCCGCCGCGCCGTGCGTCACGGTCGCAAGCTGGGCGCCACCGATGTCTTCTTCTACAAGCTGGCCGCCGAGCTGGCGGTGCAGATGAAGGATGTCGCTGCCGAGCTGATCGCCCAACTGCCGCTGGTGGAGCGCGTGCTGCGCATCGAAGAGGAGCAGTTCGTCCGCACCCTGGACCGCGGTCTGCTGCTGCTGGAAGACGCTCTGGCCAATCTCGGCGATGCCAAGGTCATTCCGGGCGAAGTGGTGTTCAAGCTGTATGACACCTATGGCTTCCCGGCCGACCTGACTGCCGACGTGGTGCGCGAGCGCGAGATCGGAATCGACGAAGAGGGCTTCAAGGCCGAGATGGAGAAGCAGCGTGCTCGTGCCAAGGAAGCATCCAGCTTCGGCGTGAACTACAACGAGATGCTCAAGCTCGACTTCGAGACCCCCTTCACCGGTTACAAGACCCTGACCGAGCGCACCCGTGTGGTCGGCATCTACAAGGGCGTGGACGAGGTGAGCGGTC
Organism: Aeromonas sp. QDB20; assembly: GCF_027707805.1. Taxonomy (NCBI): domain Bacteria; kingdom Pseudomonadati; phylum Pseudomonadota; class Gammaproteobacteria; order Aeromonadales; family Aeromonadaceae; genus Aeromonas; species Aeromonas sp. QDB20. The sequence continues at coordinate 260,930 of NZ_JAPCJC010000003.1, forward strand.
TCATCGCCGGTGACGAAGCTGTCATCGTGCTGGAGCAGACCCCCTTCTACGCCGAGTCCGGCGGCCAGATCGGCGACAGCGGCACCCTGAAAGTGGACGACGGCATCTTTGCCGTGACCGATACCGTCAAAGCGGGCAAGGCGATCATCCACAAGGGCTACATGGAGCTGGGCACCCTGGAGAAAGGGGCCGAGGTCGAGGCCGTGGTCGATGGCGACCGTCGTCAGGCCATCGCCCTGAACCACTCGGTGACTCACCTGCTGCACGCGGCCCTGCGTCAGGCACTGGGCGAGCACGTGACCCAGAAAGGCTCTCTGGTGGGGGCCGAGCGCATGCGCTTTGACTTCTCCCACTTCGAGGGGATGACCATGGCGACCATTCGCCGGGTCGAGGAGCTGGTCAACAACCAGATCCGCGCCAACCACGAAATCATCACCCAGCTGATGGGCCTGGAAGAGGCCAAGTCGGCCGGCGCCATGGCGCTGTTCGGTGAAAAATACGAAGACGACGTGCGCGTGGTGCGCATGGGTGACTACTCCACCGAGCTGTGCGGCGGTACCCACGCCAAGCGCACCGGTGACATCGGCTTCTTCAAGATCATCGCCGAGAGCGGCATCGCCGCCGGCGTGCGTCGTATCGAAGCGGTGACCGGCAAGGCCGCCATCGACTTCATGCATCAGGTCGGCGAGCAGATCGAAGAGGCTGCCGCGCTGGTGAAGGGCGATCAGTTCAGCATCGCTGACAAGGTTCGCCAGGTGCTGGACAAGGCCAAGATGATGGAACGCGAGCTGGAGCAGCTCAAGGCCAAGCTGGCCGCCCAGGCCGGTAACGACCTGCTGGGTCAGGTCATCGAGATCAAGGGGCAGAAGGTGCTGGTTGCAGCGCTGGAAGGAGCCGATCCCAAGTCCCTGCGCGGCATGCTGGACGAACTGAAGAGCCAGATGAAGTCCGGTGTGGTGCTGCTGGCCACCAGCGGCGAGGGCAAGGTCAACCTGATCGCGGGTGTCACCAACGACCTGACCGGCAAGGTCAAGGCCGGTGAGCTGGTCAATCTGGTGGCCCAGCAGGTGGGTGGCAAGGGCGGTGGTCGTCCCGACATGGCCCAGGCGGGTGGTACCCAGCCTGAGGCAGTGCCGGCGGCCCTGCAATCCGTACACTCCTGGCTGGAAGAGCGCCTGTAATCGGGCGAGGTGATCTGTGGCACTCTATGTACAGAAGTACGGCGGCACCTCGGTCGGCACGCTGGAGCGGATCGAGGCGGTAGCTGAGCGGGTCGAACAGACCCGCGCCCAGGGACATGACGTGGTGGTGGTTGTTTCCGCCATGTCGGGCGAAACCAACCGGTTGCTGGGCATGGCCCAGCAGCTGGATCCTGATGCCAACCGGCGCGAGATGGATGTACTGGTCTCCACCGGTGAACAGGTCACCATAGCGCTGCTGGCCATCGCGTTGAACAAACGCGGTTGCCCCGCGGTCTCGATGACCGGTGATCAGGTTCGCATTCACACCGATTCCGCCTATGGCAAGGCGCGCATCACCCACATCGACACCGACCGGGTTCAGGCTGAACTGGGCGCGGGCAAGGTGGTGGTGATCGCGGGCTTCCAGGGTCGTGACGAGCACAATGCCATCACCACCCTGGGGCGCGGTGGCTCCGACACCACGGCGGTCGCCGTGGCGGCGGCCATCAAGGCCGATGAGTGCCAGATCTTTACCGACGTGGATGGGGTCTATACCACGGATCCGCGCATCGAGCCCAAGGCGCGTCGTCTCGACACCATCACCTTCGAGGAGATGCTGGAGATGGCCAGCCTGGGCGCCAAGGTGCTGCAGATCCGTTCGGTGGAGTTCGCGGGCAAGTACCGCGTGCCGCTGCGGGTGCTGTCGAGCTTTGTCGAGGGAGAGGGAACGTTAATCACATATGGAGGTGAGAGGATGGAAGCTCCCCTGGTATCCGGGATAGCGTTCAATCGCAACGAAGCCAGCCTGACCATTCTGGGTGTGCCGGACCGGCCCACCGTGGCAGCGCAGATCCTGAATCCGATCAGCGACGCCAACATTGATGTCGACATGATAGTGCAGAACACGCTGGGCGATGGCACCGCTGATTTCACCTTCACGGTGAATCGCGATGACTATCGCCGGGCGCGCGCCCTGCTGGAGGAGACCGCCAGCGAGCTGGGGGCCGCCTGCGTGCAGGGCAACGGTGAGATCGCCAAGGTTTCCATCGTCGGAGTCGGGATGTGGAACCATCCTGGCGTCGCCCGCACCATGTTCAAGGTATTGGGCGAGGAGGGGATCAACATGCAGTTGATTTCCACCTCTGAAATCAAGATATCCGTGGTGATTGACGAGAAGTACCTGGAGCTGGCAGTGCGTGCCTTGCACTCCGCTTTTGGGCTGGATCAGGAGCCTCATGAGCAGCCCTTGGGAAACAATCCCTGATTGATTTAGTTTCAACCATTTACCATATCGGTATCTTTGTAAGATAATGTCGCATATCGATATAAATACAAAACAGGATACAGGAGCAAGCGAATGCTTATTTTGACTCGTCGTGTAGGGGAAACCCTGATGATTGGTGACGAAGTGACTGTCACCGTGCTGGGCGTGAAAGGCAACCAGGTTCGTATCGGCGTGAACGCACCGAAAGAAGTTTCCGTGCACCGCGAAGAGATCTATCAGCGCATCCAGGCCGAGAAAGTACCGGGTCAATCCGGCTTCTAAGCGGCATCAATGGCTGTGACAAGGCGACACCTCATGTGTCGCCTTTTGTTTTTTCGGAGCGCCGAAAATGGTGTCGCAGGGGGCGAAAGAGCGGGATAAGTGTCGATATTGCTTGAATATTCCACGCTTTGGCCAAATACCGAGCGAACGCACTTTTTTCTCCAAAAAAGTGTTTGACTAAAAATCCCTGTGAAGTATTATCAGCCCCGCAAACGGAGAGGTGGCCGAGAGGCTGAAGGCGCTCCCCTGCTAAGGGAGTATGCGGCTTATACCCGCATCGGGGGTTCGAATCCCCCCTTCTCCGCCATTTGCGCCCGTAGCTCAGCTGGATAGAGTACCTGGCTACGAACCAGGTGGTCAGAGGTTCGAATCCTCTCGGGCGCACCATTNNNGATGAGCGCCCGTAGCTCAGCTGGATAGAGTACCTGGCTACGAACCAGGTGGTCAGAGGTTCGAATCCTCTCGGGCGCACCATACAGACAGCCCCGACTTCGGTCGGGGCTGTTTTTTTAGATGGCCGCTCCGGGTATGGGATACGACCCGGGTGGCTTGATACTCGTCTCTTCACCTCTTCACCTCTTCACCTCTTCACCTCTTTGCTTCAACTTTGTGGTTTCGCTGCTGAGATCGCGCTTCACCCATTCTGGTGGCAATCCGCAGCCCCGTGACAAGGGCTTCCACCCCTGCATGACGGGCGCTTGGCGCCTCTCCCTGCCTCCTGCGGCCCACTGCGCCGACTTTCGCGTTATCGCGCCCTGTGTGCATCCCTTGGTTCTCGGTCAATCCACGCCCCTTTCCGCTGATAAACCCGCTCAGAGGCGGGTAGAGGCGGTTTGCAGGCAATAAAAAAGGATGCCGCGGCATCCTTTTTCATCCCTGCAGTCCGGGTGTCAGCTTTTCAGCCATTTGCGAATGCGGTTGGCATCGCCGATGGGGGTGCGTTTGCCCACCGAGTTGAGCAGCACGATGGCCAGCTCCTGATTGTCCGGCTTGGCCCGCATCAGCAGGCAGCGGCCCGCTTCGTCGGTATAGCCGGTCTTGGAGAGGCGTACGTCCCAGTCCGGGTTCTTCACCAGCGGGTTGGTGTTGTTGAACATCAGGCTGTAGGCCGGCGTGCGAAAGCGCATGTCCTTGCTGGTGTCCTGGGTGAATTCGCGGATCAGCGGCTGGCGGTAGGCCGCCGCGATGAGCTTGGCCAGATCCTGGGCGGTGGAGACGTTGCGGGTCGACAGGCCGGTGGAGTCGTAGAAGCGGCTGTTGCGCATGCTCAGCTGTTTGGCCTTGTTGTTCATGGCTCGGATGAAGGCGGGACGGCCCCCCGGGTAGTGGCGGGCAAGCGCCGAGGCCATGCGATTTTCAGAGGACATCAACGCCAGATGCAGGGCATCGCGGCGGGTCACCTGGGTGCCCATGCGCACCCGCGAATAGGTGTGCTTGATGGCGTCTCTGTCGTTCTGGTCTATGGTCAGGGTCTGGCCGAGATCCTGGCGGGCATCCAGTACCACCAGCGCCGTCATCAGCTTGGTGAGGGAGGCGATGGGGCGCACCTGGGTGGGATTCTTCTGGTAGAGGGTCTTGCCCGTTCTGACATCCATCACCAGTGCGCTGCTCGATTGCAGCTGCAGTTTGGCCGGGTTGGGGGCAGCCAATGCTGCTGGCAGTCCCAGCAGTCCAACCAATGCATAAACCAGCGCCATAGCGCTAACCCGACACCGCATACTACCGACTCCATTCACGTCGAAAAAAAGGCGCTAGATTCACTCATTTTTACCCTCGCTTGACAAGAGTGCCAGCGGGTAAATCACCATTATTTCGCTAAAAAAAGGGCCATCTCGCGATGACCCTCTCTCTTTGCCTCAATCCCGTGGTGCACTGGTTTTGCGTTTGCTCAGCCAGCGCCAGATCAGCGCAATCAAACCGCCGACCAGCAGCACGATCGGCAGGCAGAGAATGATGCTGAGGAACTGGGACTGGTACTCGGCCGCCAGCTTGGTGTGACTTAGGAAGTAGCCGAAACCCACCAGCGGGCAGATCCACATGATGGAGCTGACCAGATTGACAATGAGAAAGCGCCCCTGGGGCAGTTCGGTGGCACCGACGATATAGGGGTAGGCGGTGCGCACGAAGGCGATGTAGCGGGCGGTGATCAGGGTCACGATGCCGTATTTGTCCAGCAGGTAGTAAACCTTCTGCTGGTGCTTCTCTTCCACATGGGACAGCAGCCGGTGGTAGAGCTGGGTGTGGCCCAGGAAACGCCCCTGCATGTAGCCGAGCCAGGTGCCGACGAAGGTGGCCAGGATCAGCAGCGGGATCACCCCGAGGGAGAGCACGTCCTGATAGATGAGCACGCCGGTCAGGATCAGCAGGCTGTCGCCGGGCAGAAAAGCGGTGGGAATGAAGCCGTTCTCCAGCACCAGAAAGGTCAATAACACACCGCAGACCATGAAGGCCATCTTGGGATCGGATAGCGTCACCAGATCCTGATGCATAAAGGCGTGGGCCAGTTGGTAAAACTGTTCCATAGTTGCAAACTCCGCAGGTTAGCTGGGTTGATCAAGCAAGGGCATGGCAAGCACCTTGTCGATGCGCAAACCATCCATGTCAACGATTTCCAGTTGCCACTGTTCCAGGGTGACCAGGTCTCCCGTCTGGGGAACACGACCAAGGAGCAGCATGATAAGCCCTCCGAGGGTGTGATAGTGATGTTTTTCTTCTTCCGGTAGCCGAACCAGTCCCAGGCAGTCCTTCAATTCCGGCAGCGGAATGAGGCCGTCGAGCAGCCAGCTGCCGTCGGTACGCTGAAAAGCCCAGTTGTCGTCGCCGTCTTCCTGCTGGAAGTCGCCGGCCAGGGTTTCCAGCAGATCCTGCTGGGTGACCAGTCCCTGCAACTCGCCATATTCGTCCACCACCAGCACCATGTGCTCGGAGTGGGTGCGGAAGTGGTTGAGCAGCTCGAGGCCGTTGAGAGTTTCAGGCAGCAGGCTGCCATCCTGGGTCAATGCCGCCAGATCGATGGGCTCACCCTTGATATAGGCATGCAGCACCTTGCTGACGTTGATGATGCCCACCAGTTCCGACAGGTTGCCGTCGCAGACCGGGAAGAAGCTGTGGCGATACTCCACCAGCCGCTGCAGGTTGACCTCCAGCGGCAGGGCTAGGTCGAGATAGCGGATGTCGCTGCGTGGCACCATCAGCGAGGAGAGGCTACGCTCGTCGAGCCGGAACACGTTGCGCAGCATGGTGTGCTCATGATCCTCGATGATCCCGGCTTCCGAACCTTCCACCAGCATGGCGTGGATCTCCTCCTGGGTCACGTTGGCACTGCTATCCTGGCTGACTCTCAGCACTCGCAGGCTGGCCTTGGTGGAGGCCGACAGCAGCCAGACGAAGGGACGGGTGAGGGCGGCCAGCCACAGCATGGGGCGGGCCACCAGGCAGGCGATGCGCTCGGCACTGATCTGACCGAGCCGCTTGGGCACCAGTTCGCCGATGACGATGGAGAGATAGGTGACCACTACTATGACCAGCACGGTGGCGATGAGGCCGCTGCTCTTGGGGGTCATGCCCCACTCCTGCAGCCAGAGCGCCAGCGGCTGGGCCAGCAGGGATTCGCCGTAGATACCGTTGAGCAGACCAATACTGGTGATGCCGATCTGCACCGCGGAGAGAAAATGGGTGGGATCTTCGCTCAGCTTGAGCGCGATGGCGGCGGAGCGGCTCCCTTCGCTGGCCATCTTGCTGAGGCGTGCCTTGCGTGCGGTGACGATGGCGATTTCCGACATGGCGAAAACGCCATTGAGCAAAATCAATCCAAACAGGATCAATATTTCCATACTGCGGCAGCACTCCTAGTTGAAAGATCGCTGGCAGTGTAATGAATTTGGGGGCGCTGCGCTTGTGAAAGCGGGTGATTTGGCTCGCTAATTTTGCATGACAACGCGCGAAATGAGGGGGGAATGGTGGCGGGCGGGCAACAAAAAGCCCCCTGCAGGAGGGGGCTTTTGCGAGGCGGATGCCGGCTTACAGCGCGGCGATCTCGGCCTGCTGGGCTTCCAGCTTGGTCAGTTGGAGACGGTAATCTTCCAGCTTCTCGCGCTCCTTGGCGATGACCGCTTCCGGCGCCTTGGCGACGAAGGCCTCGTTGCCGAGCTTGCCTTCGATGCGGCCACACTCGCCCACCAGACGGGCTACCTCTTTGGCCAGACGGGCCAGTTCGGCATCCTTGTCGATGAGACCAGCCATCGGGATCAGCAGCTCGGTGGCACCGATCAGCTTCTTCACCGACAGCGGCGCGGCTTCACCTTCGCCAAGCACGCGGATGGATTCCAGACGGGCCAGCGACTTGAGGAAGGCCTCGTTGTCGGCTGCACGCTCGGCATCCTTGGCATCGCACTGGAGCAGCACGTTGAGCGGGACGCTCGGCGCTACGTTCATCTCGGCACGGATGTTGCGGATGCTGACGATGAACTCCTTCACCCACTCCTGATCCTCCATCGCGGCGTCGTCCACCTTGGCGGCGTCGAACTCCGGGAAGGCCTGAATCATGATGGTGTCGGCGTGTACGCCGGCCAGCGGGGCCACCGATTTCCAGATGGTCTCGGTGATGAACGGGATGATCGGATGTGCCAGACGCAGCAGGGTTTCCAGCACGGTCACGAGGGTGTGGCGGGCAGCGCGCTGCTCGGCTTCGGAACCCTTGGTCAGCACCGGCTTGGTCAGCTCCAGATACCAGTCACAGAACTGGTTCCAGATAAATTCGTACAGCACACCGGCCGCGATATCGAAGCGGTAGGTGTCGAGGGCGGTACGGAAGTCACGGATGGCCACCTGCAGCTGGGACTGGATCCAGCGATCCGCCAGACTGAACTGCATTTCTCCACCGGCAAAGCCACAATCCTGATCTTCGGTGTTCATCAGCACGTAGCGGGAGGCGTTCCACAACTTGTTGCAGAAGTTGTTGTAACCATCCAGGCGCTTCATGTCCCAGTTGATGTCACGACCGGTAGAGGCCAGCGCCGCCAGGGTGAAGCGCAGGGCGTCGGTACCGTGGGCCTCGATCCCTTCCGGGAACTGCTTGGCGGTACGCTTGCCGATCTTCTCGGCCATCTGCGGCTGCATCATGTTGCCGGTACGCTTCTCCAGCAGGTCTTCGAGGCTGATGCCGTCGATCATGTCGAGGGGATCCAGCACGTTGCCCTTGGACTTGGACATCTTCTGGCCTTCTTCGTCGCGGATGAGGCCAGTGATGTAGACGGTCTTGAACGGCACTTGCGGCTGGCCGTTTTCGTCCTTGATGAAGTGCATGGTCATCATGATCATCCGGGCGATCCAGAAGAAGATGATGTCGAAGCCGCTCATCAGCACGTCGGTCGGGTGGAAGGTCTTGAGCGCCTCTGTGTTGTTCGGCCAGCCCAGGGTGGAGAAGGTCCACAGGGCGGAGCTGAACCAGGTGTCGAGCACGTCTTCGTCCTGACGCAGCACGGTCACGGACGGGATGCTGTGCTTGGCGCGCACTTCATCCTCGTTGCGACCCACGTAGACGTTGCCGGCATCGTCATACCAGGCCGGGATGCGGTGACCCCACCACAGTTGACGGGAGACGCACCAATCCTGAATGTCGCGCATCCAGGAGAAGTACATGTTCTCGTACTGCTTGGGCACGAACTGGATGCGGCCATCTTCCACCGCCTCGATGGCTGTCTTGGCCATGGGCGCCACGCGCACGTACCACTGGTCGGTCAGCATCGGCTCGATGGGCACGCCGCCGCGATCGCCGTAGGGCTGCTGCAGCACATGATCCTTGATCTCGGCCAGCAGGCCCAGCTCGTCCAGCTTGGCGACGATGGCCTTGCGGGCGGCAAAGCGCTCCATCCCGGCGAACTCGGTCGGCAGGATGGCGTCATAGGCGGTGCTGGGGTTGCCGTTGGAGTCAACCACTTCGGCCTCGGCGCGCACGTGGGCGTCCAGGGTGAAGATGTTGATCATCGGCAGGTTGTGGCGCTTGCCCACTTCGTTGTCGTTGAAGTCGTGGGCCGGGGTGATCTTCACGCAGCCTGTGCCCTTCTCCATGTCGGCGTGCTCGTCGGCGACGATGGGGATCAGACGGTTCACCAGCGGCAGCAGAATGTGCTGACCGATCAGCGCCTTGTAGCGCGGGTCTTCCGGGTTTACCGCGACGGCGGTATCACCCAGCATGGTTTCCGGACGGGTGGTGGCGACGATCAGGTGATCCTGACCTTCGGCAGTCTTGGCGCCGTTGGCCAGCGGGTAGCGTAGGTGCCACATGTGGCCCTTGATCTCGCGGTTTTCCACTTCCAGATCGGAGATGGCGGTGTTGAGCTTGGGATCCCAGTTCACCAGACGCTTGCCGCGGTACATCAGGCCATCTTCGTAGAGACGGACGAACACTTCCTGCACGGCGGCGGAAAGCCCCTCATCCATGGTGAAGCGCTCGCGCTCCCAATCCACGGAGTCACCCAGACGGCGCATCTGGCGGGTGATGGTGCCGCCGGACTCCTCCTTCCACTGCCAAATCTTGTCGATGAAGGCTTCCCGGCCGTAATCGTGGCGGGTCTTGCCCTCTTCTGCGGCGATCTTGCGCTCAACCACCATCTGGGTGGCGATACCGGCGTGGTCGGTACCCGCCTGCCACAGGGTGTTCTTGCCCTGCATGCGGTTGTAGCGGATCAGGGTATCCATCAGGGTTTGCTGGAAGGCGTGACCCATGTGCAGGCTGCCGGTGACGTTCGGCGGCGGGATCATGATGCAGAAGGAGTCTTTGCTGGTGTCGCCGTGGGGCTTGAAGTAGCCCTGAGCTTCCCAGTGCTGGTAGAGCGCCTGTTCGATGGCGTTGTGATTAAAAGTCTTTTCCATGGTCTCGCCGTAATCTGGATGGATGGATTCTGGTGTTGATTCGTGGTGGATCACAGGCGGCGCAGTCAGGGCTGCGCCGGATCCGGTGCGGCAAGGACGGGCTGATCCCTCATCTCGAGGGTGTGGCCTGCCTGGCGATAGTGCTTGTAGCGCTCGCGGGCTTGCTGCTTTTGCGTTTCGTCAGTGGGGACAAAATCTACCACTTGAGCGAAGTGTCCTGCAAACAAAGGTGTCTGTTTGGCCAGATTGATGAGGCGGGCGTAGCGCCGCCGTGGCGGCAGGTGGCCGATCTCCACCGGTGCCTGACCGCTCTCCCCCTGCAGCTGGTGCGGCACGAAGCGCTCCGGCGGCAGCTGCCACAACAGCTCGTCGAGGCGCAGGGCCTGCGCTTCGTCGTCGCAGAACAGATAGAGGTGGCCCGCGCCCCATGACTCGGCCGCAAGGCTGCAGGCGAGTCGCTCGACAGCAGAGGCCTGCGCGTCATCCGGTTCGCTCATCAGGTAAAAGGTCACTTGGCTCATCAGGTTGATCCCGTTTGCGGTGACGGATAATTGACCGCCGGTAAGGACGGGCAGGGGGTATTCCTGCCAACCCTCAATGAAACAAGGAAGAGGCGGGCCTCTTCCTTGTGGTGCAGGGCAACTTCCGCTCGCCCGATGGCATCGCCGGGCGAGGTGCGGAAATTACTCCTTCTCTTCGATGTCCACCCCTGACCGGTTCAGCAGGAACTGGGTCAGCAAGGGCACCGGACGCCCGGTGGAGCCTTTCTCCTTGCCACTCTTCCAGGCGGTCCCGGCGATATCCAAGTGGGCCCAGTTGTACTTCTTGGTGAAGCGTGACAGGAAGGCGGCGGCGGTGATGGTACCGGCCGGACGACCACCTATGTTGGCCATGTCGGCGAACGGACTCTCCAGCTGTTCCTGATACTCGTCGAACAGCGGCAGACGCCAGGCGCGATCACCCGCCTGCTCGGAGGCATTGAGCAGTTCGTGGGCCAGCGGGTTGTGATTGGCCAAGAGGCCCGTGGTGTGGTGACCCAGGGCGATGATGCAGGCACCGGTCAGGGTGGCCACGTCGATCACGGTTTCCGGATCAAAGCGATCCACGTAGGTCAGCGCATCGCACAGCACCAGGCGGCCTTCCGCATCGGTGTTCAGCACTTCGATGGTCTGGCCGGACATGGAGGTGAGGATGTCACCCGGGCGATAGGCGTTGCCACCCGGCATGTTTTCGCAGCCCGCCAGCACGCCGATGACGTTGATGGGCAGCTGCAGCTGGGCCAGAGCATGCATGGTACCGAGCACGGAGGCGGCGCCACCCATGTCGTACTTCATCTCGTCCATGCCGTCGGCCGGCTTGATGGAGATGCCGCCGGAGTCGAAGGTCAGTCCTTTGCCGACCAGCACGATGGGCTTGGCATCCGGATGACCCTTGTATTCGATGATGGCCATCATGGCTTCGTTGTCGGAACCGCGCGCCACCGCCAGGTAGGAGTTCATGCCGAGCTCGGCCATCTCCTGCTCGCCGATCACCTTGGTGGTGATGTTGTCGAAGGCATCGGCCAGACGACGGGCCTGGGAGGCGAGATAGGCCGGATTGCAGACATTGGGCGGCATGTTGGCCACGTCGCGACAGACGCGCACCCCTTTCGCCACGGCCAGGCCGTGGGCGATGGCTTTTTCACCAATGGTCAGTTCCCGACGCGTCGGCACGTTGAACACCAGCTTGCGCAGCGGACGGCGCGGCTCGGCCTTGTTGGTCTTGAACTGGTCGAAACTGTAGAGGCCCGCCTTGGTGGTTTCTACCGCCTGGCGCACCTTCCAATAGGTATCCCGTCCCTTGACGTGCAGCTCGGTCAGGAAGCAGACCGCTTCCATGGAGCCGGTTTCGTTGAGGGTGGTGATGGTCTTGTTGATGATCTGCTTGTACTGGCGTTCATCGAGTTCCCGCTCCTTGCCGCAACCGACCAGCAGCACGCGCTCGCTGAGCACGCCCGGTACTTGATGCAGCAACAGCATCTGGCCTGGTTTCCCTTCCAGGTCGCCACGGCGCAGCAGCGAGCTGATGTAGCCATCGCTGATCTTGTCCAGCTGTTCGGCAACCGGAGAGAGGCGACGCGGCTCGAATACGCCGACCACGACGCAGGCACTGCGTTGCTTCTCAGGACTGCCACTCTTTACACTGAACTCCATGGAATCTCCTACATCCTAAAGACAAAAGGCACCTTTTATTGAATAATGCGGTGCTTGTTGGGGTATCAGAGGCGGAGCGAACAGGCACTGGCCCCGCAGTTCAAACTGGTAAAAATCCAATATACGGCCCTATTTTTCAGGCATTCGACTAAAAACACAAGTTTACTTGGGAATGACTGTGATCGTTTTCCGATATTTGTTCAGGGAAACCCTGAAAACCCAGCTGGCGGTATTATTCGTGCTGCTGCTCATCTTCGTCAGCCAGCAATTCATCCAGATCATCGGCGATGCCGCCGATGGTGAGGTGCCGACGCGCCTGGTCTCCACCCTGCTGCTGCTCAACCTGCCGAATATGGCCCTGTTGATGCTGCCCATCAGCCTGTTTTTGGCCATCTTGTTCGCTCACGGGCGCCTCTACGCTGAAAGCGAGATGACGGTGATGCATGCGGTAGGCTTCAGCCACCGTTTCGTGATGCGCAGCGCCATGGTACTGGCCCTGCTGACGGCGGCCGTCGCCGCCTTCAATACCGGCTGGATTGCCCCGCAGGCGAAGGAGCGCGAGTACCAGGTGATCGACGAGTTCAAGGCAGATCCGGGGATCTCCTTCCTGCAGGCCGGCCGCTTCATGGAGCTCGACAAGGGTCGCCTGGTGGCCTACATCCAGGACCTGAATGACAAGGGCTCCAAACTGCAGAAAATCTTCGTGTTGCAGCGCTCCCAGGATGGCAAGCCGCCGTCAGTGGTGGTGGCGACCGAAGGGGTGGTCACGGTCGACAGCAACGGCCTGCAGTGGCTGACCCTGAAGGATGGTTCTCGCTACGAGGGGCACTTCAATACCCGCCAGTTCCAGATCTCCGAGTTTGACGAGTACAGCCTGGTGATCCGCCAGCAGGAGATGGAGCGCTCCAACCGCAAGGCGGCGGCCAAGCCGACCATGGAGCTGCTGGGCACCCAGGACAACCAGCTGATGGCCGAACTGCAGTGGCGCCTGTCACTGCCGCTCTCCATTCTGGTGCTGACCTTCCTGGTGGTGCCACTGGCGCGGGTCAACCCCCGTCAGGGCCGCTATGCCAAGCTGTTGCCGGCCATCCTGCTCTACCTCTCCTACTTCCTGCTGCTCAGTGCCGCCCGTTCAGCCATCGACAGCGGCCGGCTGCCGCACTGGCCCGGCATGTTCCTGGTGCCGCTGGTCTATCTGCTGCTGATCGGGTTGCCGCTCAACCTGCAGGGCACCAGCTGGTGGAACGGGGTCAAGACCCTCTATTTCAAGAGAAAATCGGCATGATGTTGCCATCTGGGAGTCTCTACTGATGTTTGGCATTCTCGATAGACATGGCGACCGGGTCATTTTGCTGTCGCCCCCGCTCCATACGTCTGTATTTGAGGGAAAAATCAGCATGATGCTGCAACCGGGGAGTTTCTGCTGATGTTTGGCATTCTCGATAGATATATCGGCCGGATCATTTTCATGTCGGTCCTGCTGTGTGAGATCACGCTGGTGGGCCTTGCGGCGCTGATCAAGTACGTGGAGCAGCTGAAGTCGGTAGGGGAAGGCAACTACGACATGCTCAGCGCCCTCTACTATGTGCTGCTCTCCATGCCGAAAGAGGCGGTGCTCTTCTTCCCGCTGGCGGCCCTGCTGGGCGGCCTCATCGGTCTGGGCCAGCTGGCGACCAGCTCGGAGCTGGTGGTGATGCAGGCGGCGGGCCGCTCCAAGATCAGTATCGTGATGGCGGCGCTCAAGACCGCCATCCCGCTGATGCTCCTGGTGGGGCTGATGGGGGAGTACGTGGCGCCCATCGCCAAGCGGATGGCGGATGACATCAAGGCGGGGGCCCTGTCGGAAGGGCGGCTGACCGTATCGGCCTACGGGGTGTGGGCGCGCGATGGCAACAACTTCGTCAACATCAACGGGGTGCGCAACGATGGCGCGTTGACCGGCATCACCCTTTACCGTTTCACCCCGGAGCGCAAGCTGATCGATATCCTGCAGGCGCAGGAAGGGGTGTTCGAGCAGCATCACTGGCTGCTCAAGCAGGTGCAGGTGACCCGTTTTGACGATCCCAAACAGATCCTGAGCGAGACCCAGCCCCAGATGGAGTGGAGCTCCGAGCTCACCCCCAAACAGCTGGGGGTGGTGAGCGTCGATCCCGAAAACCTGCCGGTGGCGGGACTGCTGGATTACATCGGCTATCTGGATGCCAACAAGCAGGATGCCGGGCGCTACAAGCTGGAGATGTGGCGCAAGCTGCTGTCACCGCTCTCGGTGGTGGCGATGATCCTGCTGGCCTCCTCCTTCATCTTCGGCCCGCTGCGCTCGGTCAGCATGGGCGCGCGGATGCTGATGGGGATCATGACCGGCTTCGCCGTCTACGTCAGCGATCGGGTGTTCGGCCCCATCAGCCTGGTGTACGCGGTGCCACCGATCCTGGCGGCCATCGCGCCCAGCCTGCTGTTTGGCGGCATCTCTTTCTATATCCTGAGCCGCAAGCAGTAGCTGCCTGAAGGGTTGTGAGGGCGGTGGCGCGGCAGACAAAAGGCTGCCATCGCGCCTGCTGCACTGCTGCACTGCTGTTCGGCGGCATCTCCTTCTATATCCTGAGCCGCAAGCAGCAAGCGCGTCGACCAGCAAAAAGGGCACCCTGGGGTGCCCTTTTTCGTTACCGCCTTTTGGGATCAGCGATTGAGCTGTTCCAGGTTTTCCTGTTTGCCCAGCAGGATCACTTCGCACTCGGACCAGATGTCCTGAAATGCGCGGGGTGACTTGCGGTTGAACAGGCAGAGCAGGTTGCCGAGGCCAAAGGCCGCCGTTGCCAGCCGGATCAGCGCCTGGGTGATGCGGATGTTGCTGCCGTCGGCATTCTGGATGCGCAGACGCCAGGCCCGCATGCCGATGGTCTGGCCGGCGCGGGTCCAGAACCAGGTGTAGAAACCGCAGATGACGAGAGCGAGCCAGGCACTGTATACGGGGCTGGTCAGCAGCCAGGCGGCGTCTTTGCCCTCGGGGACGCTTGCCATGCCGGTTGCCAGCAGCAGATGGGCCACCCCCATCCCGATAAAGCCGGCGATGATCAGCAATGAGATGACCACCAGATAGTCATAGATCAGGGCGCCGAGCCGGCGCAGCAGACCGGCGGAGGGGTGACGCTGGGTGGGAGGAGGGGGAGTGGTCGGTTGGACGGGTTTACGCTTGGCCATCGTTCTTATTCCATTAATATGATTCGGGCATTCTATGTAACTGACCTTGCCTCGGCAAGGCGTTGAATAAATGAGCAAACGACTGTGGGCACAAGAAAAACACCTTGCATGCCCAAGCGCCATTCGTATAATCCCTCGCAGTTGCCCGGGTGGCGAAATCGGTAGACGCAGCGGATTCAAAATCCGCCGGTGAATAACCGTGTCGGTTCGAGTCCGACCCCGGGCACCATAAAATTCATGACAAAAGGCCATCAGCAATGATGGCCTTTTGTTTTTCCGCCTTTCCCCTTCCTTGACACGCTTCTGTTCTCCGGCTGATATCGACAAGCCGGGTACACCTCTGTGGTCATGCCATGTCCCGCCTTGCTCCATTTCGGTGCGGCTTGCTCTGCCTGCACAGCAGAAGTGCGCATTCGCTCATGTTAGCGCGTCCCATGCGCCAATCTGGTGCACTCCCTCTCTGTCATACGAATAACTTTATGATTTTAAATAACTTATTAAGTTGGCCCGCTTTGTGCTTTTAAGCAGTTATGTCGCCATGATGCCGCTCCATAGAGGGAATCTGACCGGGAGCGGCAACCAGTGTGTACCGAATGGAAATGTACGTGAATCATCGGTGTCGATGTTCATATCAGGAAATGGACCCGGTCTGGAGCCGGGACGACAGGGAAGGAGATGGCAGTATGCTCAAGAGACTCGTGATGACTGGCCTGTTGGCGCTGATTGCCCTGCTGGCCGCCCCCAGCTGGGCCGAAGAGGTGGTGACCGCATCTGCGGTGGTGACCATCAACAAAGGGGACAATACCTGGATGCTGCTGTCGGCAGCCCTGGTGATCCTGATGTCCATTCCGGGCCTGGCCCTGTTTTATGGCGGTCTGGTGCGCACCAAGAACATGCTGAGCGTGCTGATGCAGGTATTCACCCTGTTCTCGCTCATCTGCGTGCTGTGGGTGATCTACGGTTATTCGCTGGCCTTTACCGAAGGCAACAGCGTCTATGGCTCCTTCAGCAAGGCGCTGCTCAAGGGGGTGACCCCCGACTCCATCGCCGCCACCTTCAGCAAGGGAGTCGGGATCAGCGAGTTCATCTATGTGGTGTTCCAGGGGGCCTTTGCCGCCATCACCTGTGGCCTGATCGTGGGGGCCTTTGCCGAGCGCATCAAGTTTGCTGCCGTGCTGCTGTTCTCGGTGATCTGGTTCACCTTCGCCTATATTCCGCTGGCTCACATGGTGTGGTACTGGGCGGGTCCGGATGCCTATACCACGGCCGATGCCGCGGCAGCGGCCACGGCGACGGCAGGTTATCTGTTCCAGCACGGCGCGCTGGATTTTGCCGGCGGCACAGTGGTGCACATCAATGCGGCGGTGGCCGGTCTGGTCGGCGCCTATCTGGTGGGCAAGCGCCTGGGCTATGGTCGTGACCCCATGACCCCGCACAGCCTCACCATGACCATGATCGGGGCCTCTCTGCTCTGGTTCGGCTGGTTCGGTTTCAACGCCGGCTCCGCGCTGGAAGCCAACGGCACGGCGGCACTGGCCTTCATCAATACCTGGGTGGCACCGGCGGCGGCGGCCCTCTCCTGGACCTTGGCCGAGTGGGTGATGAAAGGCCGTCCTTCGCTGCTGGGCGCGGCTTCCGGCGCCGTCTCCGGGCTGGTGGTGATCACCCCGGCGGCCGGTTTCGTCGGTGTCGGTGGTGGTCTGGTGATGGGCCTCATCAGCGGTGTCGCGGGGTTGTGGGGGGTTCACGGTCTCAAGCGGCTGCTGGGTGCCGATGACAGTCTGGACGTGTTCGGTGTGCACGGGGTGTGCGGCATCCTCGGCGCCCTGCTGACCGGGGTGTTCGCCAGCCCGGATCTGGGCGGCACCGGGGTGTGGGACTATGTCACCAACCAAGTGGCGGAGGGCTACTCCATCCTGGATCAGGTCAAGATCCAGGCCATCGGGGTAGGGGTGACCATCCTCTGGTCCGGCATCATCTCGGTGGTGGCCTACAAGCTGGTGGATATGCTGATCGGCTTGCGGGTGAAAGAGGATGCTGAGCGGGAAGGGCTGGACGTCACCACTCACGGCGAGAAGGCCTACAGCCTGTAATCCGCCATCTGTTGTTCAACAAGATTGCCGCCGGCCATGCCGGCGGTTTTTTTATGTCCGTTTGCCGGGGGCCAACTCTGATGCCCGAGCCTGTGGTGGGGCGGCTCGCCTCTGACGCCATCACCTCCGATAGAGCGCATCCCCGAGATCGCCGCCGGCGATAGCATTTTTCGGCAGACAAAGCGGGCAGCGGCAATGTCCTCTGTCTTGTTGCTGTTTTATGCCTGCAATTTGGACGGATCTCCGCTAAACTCTGCCACCTTTTCTTGATGGGTCGGCCGGGCCGGTTCATCACCCTCTTATATATGTACTTTTGGAGCCGCTCATGCCGCTAGTGGGACATCAACACCAGATCGAGATCCTGGAACTGACCGACAAAGGAGATGGCAAAGGACGCCTGTTCGACCGCCCCCTGTTTGTCGAAGGTCTGCTGCCGGGTGAGCAGGCGTTGGTCGAACTGACCGAGGTGAAGCCCAACTACCTGCACGGCAAGGTGGCCGAGCTGCTCCAGCCCTCCGCCGACCGGGTTGCCGACTTCTGCCCCAACACAGAGTGCGGCGGTTGCCAGGTGCGCCCGCTGGCCTATCCGGCCCAGCTCAAGCTCAAGCAGAGCCTGGTGCAGAGCGCCCTGGAGCAGGTCGGGCTGGGGGAGGCCGTGGTCAATCCCATCCTCGGCATGGAGACGCCGTTCGCCTATCGCAACAAGGCGCAGTACGCGGTGCGTGGCTGCGAGGCCGGCGCCGAGATCGGCTTCTACCGCAAGCACTCCCACGATCTCATCACTGCCGATGACTGCGCGGTGCAAGATTCTCTGCACGTGGAGCTGAACGCCCGGGTGCGCAACTGGATGCGCGCGCATGACATCGCGGCTTATGACGAAGTGGCCCACACCGGCTGCGTGCGCAACCTGATGACCCGCAAGGGCTTCAAGAGCGGCGAGCTGATGGTAGTGCTGGTGACTCTGGGTGAGGAGCTGCCGTTCGAAGCCGAGCTGCTGGCCGCCCTGCAGGATCTGCCGGTCACTACCCTGGTACAGAATATCAACGAGGCGCGCACCAACCGCATTCTGGGGGACCACAACCGGGTGCTGCTGGGCAGCGGGGTGATCCGCGACAAGATCCACGAGCTCGAATTCGAGATCTCGCCACTCTCCTTCTTCCAGAACAACCCGAGCCAGACCGATGTGCTCTACTCCAAGGCACTGGAGTATTGCGAGCTGACCGGCAACGAGACGGTGTTCGACATCTATTGCGGTATCGGCACCATCTCCCTGTTCCTGGCCGGCAAGGCCGCCAAGGTGGTGGGGATCGAGTCGGTGGAGAGCGCCATCAGCGACGCCCGCCGCAACGCGGCCCTCAACGGCATCGAGCAGACCGAGTTCCACGTCGGCAAGGCGGAGCAGCTGATGCCTGCCCTGCATGCCGAAGGGGTGAGTGCCGACGTGGTGGTGATGGATCCGCCGCGCAAGGGCTGTGACAAGGCCGTATTGCAGACCCTGGTCGCCATGGCGCCGCGCCGGCTGGTCTATGTCTCCTGCAACCCGCAGACCCTGGCCCGGGATCTCGCCTGGCTGGTCAAGCAGGGCTTCGTGCTGGACGAGGTGCAGCCGGTGGACATGTTCCCGCACTCGATGCACGTCGAGGCTGTCGCCCGCCTGAGCTTGCCTGCCAAGGTCTGATCGTCGCTGGTCCCCACTCGCGCCATGGACGTCGAAGCTGCTGCTCGTCTAAGCCTGCCCACCCTGGCGTGAATTGAATTAGCCAGATGGCTCTGATAAAAACGACTCCAAATGGAGTCGTTTTTTTATGGCCGTGGATCGGCGCAACCACCAGGCAGGGAGAGCGAGGGTGATGATTCGTTTGGCGAGTGTGGAGGATGCGGCGGCGCTGGATCACTTCTTTGGGCAACTGGACAGGGAAACCCGCTTCATGCTGTATGAGGTGGGGGAGCGCCCCTTGGACATCGAGGGGCAGCGCCAGCGGCTCGAGGCCATGGCGGCTGCCCCCAATCAGGCCATGTGGCTGCTGGTGCTGGCCGGGGAGGTGCAGGGCTTTGCCGTACTCATCGGCGGTGGTCTGGCGCGCAACCGCCACTGCGCCCTGGTGGTGATGGGGTTGCGGTCGAGTGCACGCGGGTTGGGATGGGGTGAGCGGTTACTGCGCACCCTGATCGCGGGCGCCGGCGAGCTAGGGATCCAGCGGCTGGAGCTGGGGGTGATGGCCCACAACGAGGTGGCGCACGCCCTCTATCGCAAGTGCGGCTTCCGGGACGAGGGGTTGCGGCGACAGGCCTATCGGCTGGACGATGGCTACGTGGACGAGATCAGCATGGGGTTGCTGCTGTCGCCCGAGGCGCCATGATGCGGCGGGCCCGGTTTGCTCCTGGCGGCGAGCGGGTATATGACGGAGCAACCGTCGACTTGATGAAGAGGGGAACGCGCGGATGAAAGGTATCTTGTTACGCTGGCTGGCTCGCTACGATGGCTGGTGCGAGGAGTGGGGGCTCACGCCGGAGAACCGGCGCTGCTGCGTGCCGGTGCGCCGGGAACAGGATGAGGCGTCGCAGGCAGAGCCGCAAGCCGAGTCGGAGCCGCTCACTGGAAATTGCGGGTCACGGCACCAGTGACGCTGTTGTAGTCGAAGGAGAGACCGTCGGGATAGGCGGGGAAGCGGCCGATGGAGTCGCGCAGGGTGTAGCGGCAGTTGCTGTGCGGCTCTCCCTCTTCATCTATCTGGTTGGCGGTCAGTTCGCTGGACAGGTAGTCGGCGTTGAGTTGCTGATCGGGATCCTGATCGACCGAGGCGACGGTGTAGCTGCTGTCCAGCAGCCCCTGAAACAGCAGACGACAGTCTGACTGGTTGCTCACCGAGATGTAGTCGCCCTGACCTGCGACATAGGGTTCGTCGATCCCCTTGCGCCCCTGATCTTCGTCCGTGCCAGCGGGCCAGCCATAGCGGTTGATGTCGAGATTGCGTTGCCCCATGCTGCCGAGATTGTAGAGTGCCTGATCCTGCGCCTTGACCGCCCAGCCGGCATGAGCCAGCTGGACCGCGCTGGCAAAGCTGGCCGCCGTTGCCGCGACCGTGCTCTTGAGTGCGTCATCCTTGAGATTGATGAAGCGGGGCAGGGCGGTCACGGCCAGGATCCCCAGCACTATGATGACCAGCACCAGTTCTATCAGGGTAAAGCCGTGGCTTGTGCGTTTCATCATGATATGGACCCATTAATTACGACAAACAGGTGAGTGACATGCAATTGATCGACACCCATTGCCATCTCGATTTTCCGGTCTTCGATTCCGAGCGGGCGGCGCTGCTGGCCGAGTGCCGTCAGCTGGGGGTGGGCGAGTATATCATTCCTGCGGTGGGAGAGGAAAACTGGGGCCGGGTGATGACGCTGGCGGCAGAACATGACGGCATCTCCTATGCCCTTGGCGTGCACCCCTGGTATGTGGGCGGTCAGACGCCGGCGGTGCTGACCCGGTTGCAGCAACGGCTGGCGGAGCGCCCCCGCGGGTTGGTGGCGGTGGGCGAATGCGGGCTGGATCTACGCTCCCACGTGCCGCAGGAGGGACAGCTCGAGATGTTCGAGGCCCAGGTCGAACTGGCCAAGGAGCATGAGCTGCCCCTTATTGTCCATTCGGTGCGTGCCAACGACACGGTGGCCAAGATCCTCAGACGTCTGCGCCCGGCCTGCGGGGGCGTCATCCACGCCTTCAGCGGCTCCCTGCAGCAGGCAGAAGCGTTCTGGCAATTGGGATTTCGGCTCGGCATCGGCGGGGTCATCAGCTTTGAGCGGGCCAACAAGACCCGGGAGGCGGTGCGCGACATGCCGCTGGAGGCCCTGCTGCTGGAAACGGACGCCCCCGACATGCCGCTGCAGGGTCAGCAAGGGGCGCCCAACACCCCCGCCAATCTGCCAATAATTGCGCAACTGCTGGCCGATTTGCGGCAGCAGCCGCTGGCACATGTTGCCTCGGTGTTACATGAATCCACTCTGCGTACCTTCCAGTTGGGCAAGTCGAAAATTAACACCTGATTAACTGTTGCTAGCGACATGATAAAAAATGGGGGGAGTAAAAATCGTTTGCGGTCTAATTTGACGACCTCTAGCGCATTTCATGCTTATAAAATGTGACCAGCGTTCTACTTTGTCGCACCGTAATTAGTATAATGCGCACCCTTGATTGATGGCTTTGAGATACAAGTTGTTAACAAGCTGGAAGGTGCTACTAAAGAGGAAGTGTAAATAATGAATCTAATAATGGGTCTGGTAGGGATGGCAACGCTCGTCCTTATCGCGGTGCTGTTCTCCAGCAATCGCAAAGCAATAAGAGTGCGCACCGTTGCCGGTGCCTTTGCAATCCAAGCTGGCCTGGGTGCCTTCGTGCTGTACGTCCCGGTTGGTCGTGACATCCTGGTGGGTGTATCCGATGCTGTTTCCAGCGTCATCGGCTATGGCCAGAACGGCATCGAATTCCTGTTCGGTGGTCTGGTCAGCAACAAGATGTTCGAAGTGTTCGGTGGTGGCGGCTTCATCTTCGCCTTCCGCGTACTGCCGGTCATCATCTTCTTCTCCTCCCTGATCGCCGTTCTCTATTACCTGGGCATCATGCAGTGGGTCATCAAACTGCTGGGTGGTGGCCTGCAGAAAGTACTGGGCACTTCCCGTACCGAATCCCTCTCCGCCACTGCCAACATCTTCGTGGGTCAGACTGAAGCGCCGCTGGTTGTGCGTCCCTTCATCTCCAAGATGACCGACTCCGAGTTGTTCGCCGTCATGTGTGGTGGCCTGGCTTCCGTCGCCGGCTCCGTACTGGCCGGTTACGCCTCCATGGGCGTCAAGATGGAATACCTGATCGCCGCCTCCTTCATGGCTGCCCCGGGTGGTCTGCTGTTCGCCAAGCTGCTGGTGCCGGAAACCGAGACCCCGAGCTACGACGAGAGCAATGCCGATGGCGATCTGGAAGACAAGCCTGCCAACGTGATCGATGCCGCCGCTGCCGGTGCCTCTGCCGGTCTGCAACTGGCCCTGAACGTCGGCGCCATGCTGCTGGCCTTCATCGGTCTGATCGCCATGATCAACGGCATCTTCTCCGGTGTGGGTGGCTGGTTCGGTTATCCGCAACTCTCCCTGGAACTGCTGCTGGGCTGGATCTTCTCCCCGCTGGCCTTCCTGATCGGTGTGCCCTGGAGTGAAGCCGTCGTTGCCGGTTCCTTCATCGGCCAGAAGCTGGTGGTCAACGAGTTCGTGGCCTACCTGAACTTCGCCCCGTACCTGAAGGATGAAGTGCTGATCAATGGCGTGGCCATGTCCGACCACACCAAGGCCATCATCTCCTTCGCCCTGTGCGGTTTCGCCAACCTGTCCTCCGTCGCCATCCTGCTGGGTGGTCTGGGCTCCATGGCACCGAACCGTCGCGGCACCATTGCGAAATTTGGTCTGAAAGCCGTACTGGCCGGCTCTCTGTCCAACCTGATGTCCGCGACCATCGCAGGCTTCTTCCTGGCGCTGTCCGGCATGTAATATCAGCCTGACTGACAGGGTATAACCACGAACGCCACGGCATCTGCCGTGGCGTTCGTGTATGGAGCGGTGACAACCGTTTTCCTTTCTAAACTAATAATAAAATGAGTCAAATCGGAGGTTATATGAATGAAGTGCTACTGGCGATGGCAGCCGGCTTTATCGTTGGCTTGTTGTTTTCTTTCCTCAAATTGCCGATCCCGGCCCCGCCCGTACTGTCCGGGGTAATGGGGATCGTTGGAGTCTATCTGGGGGGCCTGGCATACTCCTGGATACTCACCCGTTTCTTCTCTTAACGCACTTTCCTGTACCGGATTTGCCAGATGTGAGGTACCTCTGAAAATGGCAAATCCGGCTTGCAAACAAGGGGTATCTCGGCTGAAATAGGCATTGCCAGCAGGGTGCTGGCATTGACTAATGCCCGATGAAATCGGGTGTTGGCGGTCAAATGGAATTGATTGGGAAGTCGGGTCAGACCTTGTCTGCCTTTCTCAAGTCTTCATGGAACCAAGTCCGCACTTTTGTAAGAAAGTGACAGGGCTCTTGCCTTATTTGCAGCCTATTGCCCGTGCAGTTGCGCTGCAATTCCATTCCCGTTTTTCCGGGAGTCGCGTCTTGCCGGTTGCGTTGCGACAGGCAGCACCATGCCCTGGAATTCGGACTACATCGAGACTTTGGAGAACAGAATGACTGATCTGAAACTGGCCGCCCAGCGCGCCCTGAATCTGATGGACCTGACCACCCTGAACGACGACGACACCGATCAGAAGGTGATCGACCTGTGCCGCAAGGCCAAGTCACCGGCCGGCCTGACCGCCGCCGTCTGCATCTACCCCCGTTTCATCCCCATCGCTCGCAAGACTCTGCGTGAGATCGGCGCTGCCGACGTGCGCATTGCGACCGTGACCAACTTCCCGCACGGCAACGACGACATCGAGATCGCCGTGGCCGAAACCCGCGCCGCCGTGGCCTACGGTGCCGACGAAGTGGACGTGGTGTTCCCGTACCGTGCCTTCATGGCCGGCAATGAACAGGTCGGCTTCGATCTGGTCAAAGCTTGTAAGGAAGCCTGTGGCGCCAACGTTCTGCTGAAAGTGATCATCGAGACCGGCGAGCTGAAAGAGGAAGCGCTGATCCGTCGCGCCTCCGAAATCTCCATCGACGCCGGTGCCGACTTCATCAAGACCTCCACCGGCAAGGTGCCGGTCAATGCGACCCCGATCGCTGCCCGCATCATGATGGAAGTGATCAAGGCCAAGAACCCGAAAGTCGGCTTCAAGCCGGCCGGTGGCGTGAAAGACGCCGCCGTGGCGGGTCAGTACCTGGCCATGGCCGAAGAGATCCTGGGCAAGGACTGGGTATCCGCCCGCACCTTCCGCTTTGGTGCATCCAGCCTGCTGGCCAGCCTGCTGGCCACACTGGGGCATGGCGACAAGCCGGCCAACACCAGCGGTTACTAATAGGTTGATGAGAGGGCGGACCTGGTCCGCCCTGTTTCGCCCCCACCATGCGGTGTGCGGGCAAGGATTCAGGCTTGTGTAACGCCAGCAATGGCGGAGGGAATGAAAGATGTTTTTGCCTCAAGAAATCATTCGCAAGAAGCGCAACGGTGAAGCGCTCAGTACCCAAGAGATTCAATTCTTCGTTCAGGGCATTACCAACAACACCATCGGCGAGGGCCAGATTGCGGCGCTGGCGATGGCGGTCTACTTCAAAGACATGACCATGGATGAGCGGGTTGCCCTGACCTGCGCCATGCGCGACTCCGGCATGGTACTGACCTGGGATCACCTCAATCTGGGTGGCCCCATCGTCGACAAGCACTCCACCGGTGGCGTGGGTGACGTCGTCTCCCTGATGCTTGGCCCGATGGTCGCCGCCTGCGGTGGTTTCGTGCCGATGATCTCCGGCCGTGGCCTGGGCCACACCGGCGGTACCCTCGACAAGCTGGATGCCATTCCTGGCTACCAGACCTCGGTCGACAACGATCGTTTCCTGAAAGTGGTGAAAGAGGCGGGTGTCGCCATCATCGGCCAGACCGGCGATCTCGCCCCGGCCGACAAGCGTATCTATGCGGTACGGGACATCACTGCCACCGTCGAATCCATCGCCATGATCACCGGCTCCATCCTCTCCAAGAAGCTCGCCTCCGGGCTGGAAGCGCTGGTGATGGACGTGAAAGTGGGCTCCGGTGCCTTCATGCCGACCTTTGAAGCATCCGAGGAGCTGGCCAAGAGCATAGTTGCGGTGGCCAACGGTGCCGGCTGCCGCACTTCAGCGCTCTTGACCGACATGAACCAGGTGCTGGCCTCCAGCGCCGGCAACGCGGTGGAAGTGCGCGAAGCGGTGCGCTACCTGACCGGTGAATACCGCAACCCGCGCATCCATGCCGTCACCATGGCGCTGTGCGCCGAGATGCTGATCTCCGCCGGCCTGGCCAGCGACGACAGCGAGGCCCGCCGCAAACTGCAGGCGGTGCTGGACAACGGCAAGGCGGCCGAGATCTTCGGTCGCATGGTGACCGGCCTCGGTGGCCCGAGCGACTTCATGGAGCGCTACGATCATCACCTGCCCAAAGCCGCCATCGTGCGCCCCGTCTATGCCGCCAACAGCGGTTTCGTGACCGCCATGGATACCCGCGAACTGGGTCTGGCCGTGGTCGCCATGGGCGGTGGCCGTCGCGCTGCCGGTGACAAGCTTGATTATGCGGTCGGTCTGACCGACTTTATCCGCCTGGGTCAAAGCGTTGAGGCAGACAAGCCGCTCGCCCTGATCCACGCTCAAACTGAAGAGCAATTTGCTCAGGCCGCCAGCATGGTGCAGGCTGCCGTCAAGATCGGTGATACCCAACCGGAGGCGCTGCCCGAGGTTTACCGTCGCATCGGTCTGGCTGATTTGTAACAAGGGGAAGTCCCATGAAACGTACCTTTATTCTGATGATGGACTCTTTCGGCATTGGCGCAGCCGCCGACGCCGACAAGTTCGGCGATGTGGGCGCCAATACCCTTGGCCATATCGCCAAGGCCTGTGCCGCCGGCGAACTCGAGGGCCGTGGCGCCCTCAATCTGCCGAACCTCAGCAAGCTGGGGCTGGGTCACGCGGGCGAACTCGCCAGCGGCACCTTCCCGGCCGGCCTGAACAAGGACGTCGAGGTAGTCGGTGCCTACGGCTTTGCCCAGGAGCTCTCCTCCGGCAAGGACACTCCGTCCGGTCACTGGGAGATCGCCGGTGTGCCCGTGCTGTTCGAGTGGGGTTACTTCCATGACCACCACAACAGCTTCCCGCAGGAGCTGCTGGACGCCATCGTCGAGAAGGCCGGTCTGCCGGGCTACCTCGGCAACTGCCACGCCTCCGGCACCCAGGTGCTGGATGATTTGGGCGAAGAGCACATGCGTACCGGCAAGCCGATCCTCTACACCTCTGCCGACTCCGTGTTCCAGATCGCTTGCCACGAAGAGACCTACGGCCTCGAGAAGCTCTATGAGCTGTGCCACATAGTGCGCGAGCTGCTGGAGCCCTACAACATCGGCCGCGTCATCGCGCGTCCGTTCGTGGGCAGCGGCAAGGGCAACTTCAAGCGCACCGGCAACCGTCACGACTACTCCGTGCTGCCGCCGGCGCCGACCGTGCTGGATTACATGAAGGAAGCGGGCGGCCAGGTGGTTTCCATCGGCAAGATCGCCGACATCTATGCCCAGCAAGGCATCACCAAGCAGGTGAAGGGCACAGGTCTGACCGAGCTGTGGGACAGAACCCTGGAAGAGGTGAAAGCGGCCGGTGACCAGACCATCGTCTTCACCAACTTCGTCGACTTCGACTCCTCCTACGGTCACCGTCGCGACGTGAAGGGCTACGCCGATGCGCTGGAGTACTTCGACTCCCGCCTGCCGGAGCTGTTCGAGCTGATGCAGGATGGCGACGTGGTGGTACTGACCGCCGACCACGGCTGTGACCCGACCTGGAGCGGCACCGACCACACCCGCGAGTACATCCCTGTGCTGTTCTACGGCAAGCCGGTCAAGGCCGGTTCCGTCGGCCGTCGCGAGACCTTTGCCGACATCGGCCAGAGCATCGCGGCGTACCACGGTCTGCCCAAACTGGCGTACGGTACCAGCTTCCTGTAAGTTACCCGCCCGTCGCCTCGGCGGCGGGCAACCAATAAAGACAATAAAACTCAACCTAGTGTGAAGGAATCAAGAGAATGGCAACTCCTCATATCAATGCGAAAGATGGCGCCTTTGCTGACACCGTGCTGATGCCGGGCGACCCCCTGCGCGCCAAGTACATCGCCGAAACCTTCCTGGAGAACGTCGAACAGGTGTGCGACGTGCGCAACATGTTCGGTTTCACCGGCACCTACAAGGGTCGTCGCATCTCCATCATGGGCCACGGCATGGGCATCCCGTCCTGCTCCATCTATGCAAAAGAGCTGATCACCGATTACGGCGTGAAGACCCTGATCCGCGTCGGCTCCTGCGGTGCCGTGCGTGAAGACGTGAAGCTGCGTGACGTGGTGATCGGCATGGGTGCCTGCACCGACTCCAAGGTGAACCGCCTGCGCTTCAAGGATCACGACTTCGCCGCCATCGCCGACTTCGATCTGGTTGCCAATGCCGTACAGGCCGCCAAGAACAAGGGCGTTGCCGTGCGCGTCGGTAACATCTTCTCCGCCGACCTGTTCTACACCCCGGACCCCTCCATGTTCGACGTCATGGAAAAATACGGCATCCTGGGTGTCGAGATGGAAGCCGCCGGCATCTACGGTGTGGCCGCAGAGTACGGTGCTCGCGCACTGACCATCTGCACCGTTTCCGACCATATCCGTACCGGTGAGCAGACCACTTCCGAAGAGCGTCAGCTGACCTTCAACGACATGATCGAAATCGCGCTGGATTCCGTCCTGCTGGGCGACAACTAATCCCCCTCGCGCATGAATAATGAAAACGGCGGCCCTCGGGCCGCCGTTTTGCATTTCAAGGATGGCAGATCAGAGGTCGAGGGCGAAGCGCCCCTTGCCGGCCTGTTTGGCCCGGTACATGGCGCTGTCGGCCCGGTGCAGCAGGTCGTCGATGTGACAATACTGGCCCGAATGGCAGATGGCTCCGCCGATGCTGCCGGCGAGGGGCAGCTGGTGGCCGGCCACGTCGGCCGGTACCGCCATGGCGGCCAGCAGACGTTCGCACAGGGCGGGCAGCTCCAGCTCCGGCTGGCGCAGGGCCGGCAGTATGATGGTGAACTCATCGCCGGCCAGGCGCGCCACCATGTCACCGGGGCGCACCTCGGCACTCAGCACGCCTGCGAAGCGCTGCAACAGGGCGTCGCCGACGTGGTGGCCGAGCTGATCGTTGATCCGCTTGAAGCCGTCGAGATCGAGAAACAGCAGCCCCAGGGTCTCGGCATTCTGACGCACTCGTTCCAGCTCCCGGGAGAGGCGCAGGGTGAAAGCGCGCCGGTTGGGCAGGCCGGTGAGGGGGTCGTGGGCCGCCTCGTGCTCCAGCTGGTTCTGCAGCGCCTTGAACTCGGTGATGTCGCTGCCGAGGATGTAGACCCCGGGCTCATCGCCCCGGCTCGGGATCATGGTGATCCTGAGATCCCGCGGGCCTATGGGCAGCTCGAAACGGTTCTCGAAGCTCACCTGCTCGCCGGCGAGGGCCCGCTCCAGATGGGCGATGGCCTGGCCATAGGCCGCCTCGCCGATCTCTTCCCGTACGCTCATCTCCCGTATCCGCTCGGGAGCCAGCCCGAAGTAGCGGCAGTAGGCCTGGTTGGCAAACAGGTAGCGCCCCTCGGGCGAGACCATGCTGATGGTGACCGGCAGGCCGTCGGTGATGGCCCGCAACCGGGCCCGCCCGCGCTCGATTTCCGCCAGCACCTGGCGGCGGGCGCTGATGTCGTGCAGGAACAGGGCGAGGCGCACCTTGCCGTCGAACTGGTAGCGCTCGGCGCTCACCTCGACCGGGATCTGGCGACCGCTACGGGTGCCGATGTCGCACTCCAGGCGGCGCTGTGCGCGCTCGGGATGGGTCAGCAGCGCCAGCAGAGGGTGAGCGCTGCCGAGCAGGGTGGGCAGGGTGCGTCCCAGCATCTCCTCGGGGTGCCAGCCGAGCAGGGTGGTGGAGGCCGGGTTCCAGCCGGTAATGACCAGCGCCTCGTCGAGCTCGAGGAAGGCGTTGCTGGTGTGCTCCAGCATGTGTTGCAGCCGGCGTTGCTCCTGCCAGAGGCGTTGCTGCACGGCACCGCGCTCGCGCATCTCGCCATGCAGTTGCTCCACCGTGCTCGACAGCTCACGGGTGCGCTCACGCACCTGCTGCTCGAGCCCCTGCTGCAGTTGCAGCAGCTCGGCCTCGACCTGCTTGCGCTCGGTGAGGTCGGCAAAGACGGCGATCATGTGGGGAGCCATGGTGCGGCTCTGGCACAGGGTCACACTGAGCTGGACCCAGCACAGGCTGCCGTCGGCGCGGATCATCCGCTTCTCCAGCCGGTAGTCCTGCCGCTGCCCCGCGAGCAGGGCGGTGAACAGGGCCAGCTCGCGCGGCAGATCCTCGGGGTGGGTCATGGCGTGCCAGGTTCGCGTCAGCATCTCCTGTTCGCTGTAGCCGAGCAGTCGCTCCAGCCCCGGGTTGGCCCGCAGCCAGCGTCCCTCGACCGACGAGAGGGCCATGCCCACCGACGACTGGTTGAAGGTGAGGGTGAACAGGTGCTCCTTGTCCTCCAGCACCTGGTTGAGGCTGCGTACCTGATGGCGCCTTTCCAGATCGTGCAGGGTGTTCTCCACCAGGCGGCCGAAGTCGTCGAGATCGCGACAGGCCTCCTCGTCGAGGTGGCGCGCTGCATGATCCACCAGACAGAGGGTGCCGAGCACCACGCCGTCCAGCGCCCGCAGTGGCCGGCCGGCATAGAAGACCACGTGGGGCTCGCCCGTCACCAGCGGGTTGTCGGCAAAGCGCGGGTCGTGCCTGGCATCCTGCACCTGCATGATGTCGGGGCGCAGGATGGCGTGGCCGCAAAAGGAGTGCTCCCGGCTGATCTCGCACAGGGTGACCCCGGTACGGGCGAGAAACCACTGCCGGTTCACGTCGGTCAGCGAGACCATGGCGATGGGCAGCGAGAAATGGCGGGTGATGAGCCGGGTCAGGCGATCCAGCTGGTCGATAGGCTCGCGGTCAAGCAAGCCCAGGATGCGGAGCCGTTCCAGTCGGCTCTCTTCATCCAAAGGAAGAGGGGGGGCAATCATACAGCGCTCCTGCTGGTGGCATTGCCTGGGTTGTATACAAGGCGATGAGGTCGCACCGTCTTATTGCGGTTCGACCGGTTTGCTTTTCTTCTTGTGCTTGCGCACCCGCATGTAGTTGCGGCGCACCCCGTAGGAGATGAGCAGCCCGGCCAGCAGGGCGACCAGCAGCATCAGCCGCTGTTTCTCCTGCACCACCTTGAGCCGGGTGTCCTTGTCCGCCAGCATCTGCTGCTCCTCCAGGGTAATGCGCAGATAGCCCAGCGTCTGCTCCCCATCCAGGATCTCCTGCACGAACTGGATGCGCCCCTTGCCCTGCTCGGGGACCGACTTGTTGTTGTCGCCGATGGGCAGCAGGCTGTCCAGCGGCACTGCATTGTCCGACTGGGCGAGGGGAATGCCGCGGGCATCGTAGAGGGTGACATCGAGGATCTCGGGCTCGGCGGCCAGATCCCGGGCCAGCCGCTCCAGCTCGCTGTTTTTCTCCTCCTTGATCCAGCGTTTCATGTCCCTGGCGGCATAGGCCACCAGTGCCTGGGCCCGGTTGCGCGCCTCGCTGTGCAGCGAGGCCTGGCTCTCGCCCTGCATATGAATGAGCACGGCGAGCACCCAGAGTCCGAGCAGGACACCGGCACCCAGACTGAGCACACGTTTGATGGGGAGATGACGCAAGCGTTGAGCCTTTTGCTGACAAGGAGTGGCGGGATCTTGGCGCTTGCCTGTACAAAAAGCAATACGCTACTCTGGGCCAGTTTTGTTAACCCCATGATCACCAAGGAAGGCGTTATCCCTATGTTGTTGTCCCAATTGCCCGCAGATATTTCAGAGTGGCCCGAGTGCCTGTCCGGCGCCCCCTGGTGGGAGGCGACGCCACAGGCGCTGCTGCCCGCCGCCAGTGCGCTGGATGGCGCCTGGCTGGTGCTGTTCGGTCGGACCCTTGGCGGCCACCATCTCGGCAGGCTGGCCGGGCTGCTGGCGCGGCACGGGCTGCAGGCACGACTCTATCCGCCCGCCATGCAGGCCGGGGTACCCCTGCTGCTGCTGGGCACGGATCGCTTCTCACCCGCTCTGGTACAGACGCTCAAGGGGGAGGAGTGGGATATCGATCTGTGTCATCTGCCGGCCCTGCCCAGTCTGGCTGAACCCGGCCTGCTGGTGATGGACATGGACTCTACCGCCATCCGCATCGAGTGCATCGACGAGATTGCCCGTTTGGCCGGGGTCGGCGAGCAGGTGGCGGCGGTCACTGCGGCCGCCATGCAGGGCAAGCTGGAGTTTTCCGACAGCCTGCGGGCCAGGGTCGCCCTGCTGGAGGGGGCACCGGTCACCATTCTCGACGAGGTGGCGGCCAACATGCCGTGGATGCCGGGCCTGCAACTGATGGTCGACACTCTCAAGCAGGCTGGCTGGAAGGTGGCGATCGCCTCCGGTGGTTTCACCCGTTTTGCCGGCCAGTTGCAGCGGGAGCTGGGGCTGGACGCCATCTTCGCCAACGAGCTGGCGGTGGTGGGGCCGCAGCTGACCGGCAAGGTGAGCGGGCGCATCGTCGATGCCACCGTCAAGGCCGAGGTGCTGCAGCAGCTGGCCGCGGAGTACGGCATCGCCACTGGCCAGACCGTGGCTGTCGGCGATGGTGCCAACGATCTCAAGATGATGGGGGTGGCCGGGCTCGGCATCGCCATCCACGCCAAACCGCTGGTGCGGGCCCAGGCGGCGGCCACCCTCAACCACCACGATCTGGAAGGGGTGATCTGCCTGCTTGGCGCCCTGACCTGCCGCCAGCAGCGCTGGGATCGGCGCTGAGCCCATCGGGCTGGACTCAACCCCACGTCACGGAGGACGTAGTCTCAAAATGGAACTGCAACAGCAATCCCTGTTTATTCCCTGCGGCGAACATAGGCTGCACGTTCGCCACATTCAGCCGCGGGTCGCGGTACATGGCGAGCCGATCCTGATGGTGCACGGCGCCATCGAGAACGGGCGCATCTTCTATACCGAGTCGGGCAAGGGGCTGGCCTGTTTTCTGGCCCGCCACGGCTATCAGGTCTATGTGGCCGATCTGCGCGGGCGGGGGCTTAGCACGCCGGCCATTGCCGAGCAGGCGGAACATGGCCAGCACGAGCTCATTACCGAGGACCTGCCGGCCCTGCACCGCTGGATTGCCGCCCGTCATGCCGGTTTCAAGCTGCACTGGATGGCCCACTCCTGGGGCGGCGTCATCATGGCATCGACCCTGGTGCGTTTTCCCGAGCTGGCGGAGCAGGTGGCCAGCCTGGTGTTCTTTGGTACCAAGCGCGGCGTGTCGGTACAAAATCCGGAGCGCTGGCTGAAGGTGGATCTGATCTGGAACCGGCTGGCCCCCTGGCTGGCCAGCCGCAACGGCTTCCTGGCTGCGCGCAGATTGAAGATAGGGGCGGATGACGAGCCGCTGCGCTACCTGCAGGAGACCATCCCCTGGGTCAAGTGTGGCCCCTGGCAGGATCCCAGCGACGGGTTCGCCTATGACGAGGCGGCCGCCCGGGTCAACTGGCCGCCGCTCTGGATGATCTCGGCCAAGGCGGACAAGGTGCTGGGTCACCCGACCGACGTGCGCCGCTTCAGTGCCGAGATGGGCTCGGCTGCACGCCATACCCGGCTCGGCCGGGACAACGGCAACCGGCTCGATTACGACCACATCAACATGCTGACTGCACCCCAGGCGCAGGAGGATCACTTCCCGCAGATCCTCGAATGGCTGCTCAACCCGCAGGCGGCCTGATGGGGGAACCCCCGGGGGGCTGGTAACCGCAATAATGCGAAAAAAAATGGCGGACCCAGGGTCCGCCATTGCTTGCTGCTTGGTGTAGCGCTGCCTCGAGTCGGCGCCCTCTTCTTTACTTGATGGGCGTCGTGATGCCGAGCCGGAACAGAGTTGCCTGGCTGGTATCGGTCAGCTCGCCAACCCCCACCACGCTCCACAGCTCCTCTTCCAGCTTCTTGGCCTTGTGAATGGCGAACTTGGCAATGTAGTCCAGCTCGTTGGCGATGAAGTTGGTATCGGGGCGGCCGGTACGGGAGATGCCGACCAGCACCGAGTAGAACTCCCCCTGGCGCAGCGCCTGCTCGATGAAGCTGCGCTTCTCCGCCACGTTCTGGAAGCTGCTGGCGAGCCGGCTGGTGAAGATGGGCAGGCCGGTCGCCGTCTGCAGACTGGCGATATAAACCTCCTCCTCCTGCGGCTGATCCTCGCGCTCGATGGCCCGCAGCGGGTTCATGATGAGCTGCTTGAGCAACTCCCCCTGGAACAGCGGGTAGAGGTTGTCCTGATCGCCCTGCTCGGCACAGGCCTTGAGCAGCCGCGACAGGCTGCGCGGCTGCGGCGCATGGCCGACCGAGGCCGGCTTGGGTGCACCCTTGAGCTTGTTGATGTAGACCGGGGTGCAGAAGACGTGGTGGGTATAGATGTTGCGCAGTGCCCGCGCCATGCCGCGATAACGGCGCTGCTCCTGGGCCGCTTTGAGCTTGTTCTGGTTGCTCTCGATCAGCAGCTTGAAGAACTGGCGGCCGGTGTGGCGCTCGGGATCCCCCTCGATGCACAGATGCAGCACGGTGCGGGTCAGGTTGATGCTGACCAGCCGGTAGGGGAGGCGTTGCAGATCCATGCTCTTGGAGAGTTCCTGCAGGCGCGGCAGGGCGATGGTGACTATGTCGTCCTTCGCTCCCTCGAACGGCTCTTCCAGCTCGATTTGCATGCCGTGGGCCGAGATGTCGCGGGTCCAGCCGAGCCAGGCCCGGCCATTGTGCTTGATGGCGACGGCGGTCTTGTGGATGTAGCGAGCCTCCTTGCGCAGCTGGACATAGTGCAGCGTCTCGATCTCGAAGGGGGCGGCACTGCTGTCGTGACCGAAGCGCTGCAGCTCGTTGGCGTTGTGCTGGCTGCTGGCGTCGAACTGGAACTCTTCCCGCTGGCTGTCGAGGCCGACTTGCTGCAGCAGGCCGACGTAGCTTATCTGCTTGAGCCGCTCCTGCAGCAGCATGTCCTGCAGCTGGGGACTCTCCTTGCCCTGCTGACTGGCCAGATCGGCCTCGTGCAGATCGCAGCGTTCCAGACTGAACTTGTAGACTCGCCAGCTGGGGCGACGGGCCCCGACCTGGAAGAAGAGCGACATCAGGCCGCTTTGCAGCAGCTCCTCCCGGGTGGCGGAGAAGAAGTAGAGGTGGCTGCGCACCGAGTGGGTAAAGCAGTAGATCAGGGTCTCTTTCAATTCTCCCTTCGCTGGCAACAGGGCTTGCATGCGGGTGGCCGAGAACAGGCTGGCGAGCATATCGCGGTTCTTGGCGTCGCGCCAATACTCCAGGATGTGCTGGTTGTTCTCGGTACGCAGGGCGATCTCGAGGCTGGGACTGTCGCCCGAGCCGAAGAACAGCGGCATGCCGGTCATGCGCGGCAGGTAGAACTGCTCATACCCCTTGATGATGGCGGCGGAGAGCAGGTAGTCGACGCTGACCCGGTAGCGGCTCTTGTTGCTCTCGATGAAATCGTTCAGAAACTGGTCGAAGGCCGGGTGCTCGCCAGTCTTGATCAGCCTGAGCCAGTATTTCCCCTCCTTGCTCTCTTCCCCGAGGATCTGGTAGCTGACCGAATGGTGCAGGACCGGGTTTGGGTGATCCCGCTCCAGCCCGGTGAAGAACACCTCGACCTGAGCGCCGGTCTGGTAGTTGGGCAGATAGGGCACCGAAACCCGGATCCCGCCTAGAGAGAGATCGGAACTCTTGGCGAACAGCTTGTCGCCATCGGCGAACTTGATCACCACGGGGGAGCTGAAGTGCATCCGCTCCTGGCGCCGGCCATAGTAGCTGGCAAAGGAGATGGGATTGACATCGTACTGGCGAAACGGGCTGACGGGGGGCTGGAGTTGGCCGTCGTTCTTGCCATGCTGGTATTTTTGCCAGTATTGCAGCGCTTCGTAGACCCCCAGGGTGTAGTCATCCTTGTAGAGGTAGCACTGGGACTGGAACAGGCCGATGGCCTCGGCCGGCATGAAATGGGTGATCCCTTCGAACTCGTGCACCAGGCACTCATCGCCCAGCTCGTCGCGCATGTCGATGACCCGGCGGCAGGGGGTGCATTTGCGTTTGAGCTCCATCTTGATCAGAAAACGGCTGTTGCTGTTCTCGTCCTGGGTCAGGCGATTGAAGATGTCATCGAAATCCTTTTCTCTGAGCAGAGGAATAAGTTGTTCAATCAGGTGCTGTTGTTGTTCTGATTCCATGTGTTCCTGCCACGGAAAGTCACTTTTCCGATTCTGGGTTTGATCTGTCGGTCGCAAACAAGTATATCAAGCAGGAATTCATCCTGTCCCCGAGTTATCCATGGCCAAAAACAAAACTGCCTATGTTTGTACCGAATGTGGCGCCGACTTCACACGCTGGCAGGGCCAGTGCAGTGAGTGCAAGGAGTGGAACACCATCAGCGAGGTGCGCCTCGGCTCGGTGACCCCGGGCAAGAGCGCCCGCTACAGCGGCTATGCCGGCGCCGTCGGCAGCCAGGTCCAGACGCTGGCGGAGATCGCCACCACCGAGATCCCCCGCTTCTCTTCCGGCTTCAAGGAGCTGGATCGGGTGCTTGGCGGCGGCGTGGTGCCGGGGTCGGCCATCCTGATCGGTGGCAACCCGGGGGCGGGCAAGTCGACCCTGTTGCTGCAGACCATGTGCGGCCTGGCCGAGCGAATGAAGACCCTGTACGTCACCGGTGAGGAGTCGTTGCAGCAGGTGGCGATGCGGGCATCGCGTCTCGGCCTGCCCACCGACAAGCTGCGCATGCTGTCGGAGACCTCGGTCGAGCAGATCTGCCTGATTGCCCAGCAGGAGCAGCCACAGATCATGGTCATCGACTCCATCCAGGTTATGCATGTGGCGGATGTGCAGTCGGCGCCGGGGTCCGTCTCCCAGGTGCGGGAAGCGGCGGCCCTGCTGACCCGCTATGCCAAGCAGAATCACGTCGCCATCTTCATGGTGGGCCACGTGACCAAGGATGGCACCCTGGCCGGTCCCAAGGTGCTGGAGCACTGCATCGACTGTTCCGTGCTGCTCGACGGCAGCCACGACTCCCGCTTTCGCACCCTGCGCTCCCACAAGAACCGCTTCGGGGCGGTCAACGAGCTGGGGGTCTTCGCTATGACGGGGCAGGGGATGCGGGAAGTGAGCAACCCTTCCGCCATCTTCCTCAGTCGCGGTGAGGAGCAGGCGCCCGGCTCCATCGTGATGGTGATCTGGGAGGGCACGCGTCCGCTGCTGGTGGAGTTGCAGGCGCTGGTGGACTACTCCCAGCTCTCCAATCCGCGTCGGGTGGCGGTGGGGATGGATCACAACCGGCTCGCCATGCTGCTGGCAGTGCTGCATCGCCACGGCGGGCTGCAGATGGCGGATCAGGATGTCTTCATCAACGTGGTCGGCGGGGTCAAGGTAGAGGAGACCAGTGCGGATCTGGCCCTGTTGCTGGCCATGGTCTCCAGTTTTCGCGATCACTCCCTGCCCAAGGATCTGGTGGTGTTCGGCGAGGTGGGGTTGTCCGGCGAGATCCGGCCCGTGCCGTCCGGCCAGGAGCGGCTGCAGGAGGCGGCCAAGCATGGCTTCCGCCGGGCCATAGTGCCGCACGCCAATGCCCCCAAGCATCCCATCGAGGGCATGGAAGTGGTGCCGGTCAAGAAGCTGGCCGATGCCCTGGAGGCCTTGTAATCGACATAGTGGCCGTAGGCAGGCAATAAAAAGGAGCGCAATGGCGCTCCTTTTTACATTGAATGTACCGCTCAGGGGTGAGGGTGTTCGAGATGTTCGCTCAGCAACTGTTCCAGCTCCCGGTGCAGCAACTCTTCATCGCCGACGTTGAGCTCGATCATCCGTTTGAGATGGGTGGCACTGTCGATGTCGATATGATGGCAGTAGAACCCAAGCTTCTTGCTGGCTTCATGGGTCAGCATGACCTGCATCTTGATCTCGATGTCACTGCCGCTCAGCACGAAGCTGAGTGAGTACTCTTTGTCGTCATTGCTTTCCCAGTCATCGGGCCGGATCAGCAGGGCGCCCTGCAGGGAAATATCGACCAGCTGGGTCCGCCATTTTTTATCGCCCTGGACGAGATCGGCCATGGTCAAGTAAAGGATCCGTGAAAAACGGCGACGCTCGGACATTCTCATCTCCTGTCAGCAATAGGTACGGGTGCTATAGGTCATGACATAGAGTGTAATGCACCTTGCACATCAGGATCTTGAACTGGCTCCGAAATTGGATATCAAACCTGTTGGGCGCTGAGTGACTCTACTACCTGCAGTGCCTTGATCAACCGATCTTCCTGCTTGAAACGATCTTCCAGCACGGGGCCAAGCTGGTTCAAGTCTTCATCCAGCAGCAGCATCTGGGCCTCGTCCGCGTTGCTGTACTTGTCGTTGAACTCCAGCGCGAACTCGGTGCAGGCGCGGATATGGGGGTAGATGCGCTTGGCCAGCTCCAGCTTGTCGCCGCTGGCCTGTTCGAAAGCGGTTACCACATGGTGGTAGATCTCGAAGTGGCCGGCGCTGACGTAGTCGACCAGCTGTTCGCAGAAACTTTGCAGTTCCACATGGCCCGGGAGCGAGCGCTGCTTGCTGTTGCGGGTGGGTTTCAAGCCGGCAAGCCGCATGTACTCGACCAGTAGTGCCTGTCTGGCGTCCAGCCAGTCATCGATAGCTCTGTGCTTTCCTGCCAATGCGCGTTTGGTTTGTTCCAGTTCAGTTAACATACTCCCTCCGTGGGGCATAGGCATGGAGTGCTATCGTGACAGGCCTCCGGCCTTTTTATGGACTGACGACACCTTCCTATAACTAGGGAAAATCCGGTTGACCGTCAATAGGGGCATGGGGATATTGTTACACCGGGTGGTGTTTTGGTTACAAGGCGCCATCATTTGCTCTCCTCTTCCCGTCAATTACGATCACGAAGGGGCGAGATATGTGACTATTTCCGCAGATCTTGATGAAAACCCCAGCATTCAAGCCAATCCGGCTGATAAAGCCTTTGCCTGAGTGTTTTTTTTTGAATAGAGTGGCCCGGTGCTAAATGCCCGATCATAAAGGAAATGTTATGAACAAAGCTCAACTTGTCGATGCAATTGCAGCCAAAGCAGATCTGAGCAAAGCTCAGGCCAAAGTTGCTCTGGAAGAGATCATCAATGGTATTACCCAGAGCCTGAAAGAAGGTGATGCTGTGCAGTTGGTGGGTTTTGGTACCTTCAAGGTGAACCATCGCGCTGGCCGTACCGGTCGCAATCCGCAAACTGGTAAAGAGATCCAGATTGCAGCCGCGAATGTGCCGTCCTTTGTGGCAGGCAAGGCGCTCAAAGACGCCGTCAAGTAATCCCCCAAAACCCGGCGCCAGCCGGGTTTTTTATTGCCATCGTCAGCGGAAATTGTTTCAGATACACTCAAGATATGGCGTGCGCTGTAGTGAGGTGGATGATGGAACAGAAAAATGCCATTCGGCAGGTTGCCGTGCCTTGGGCTCCGTCCCGCCAACTCCCCCCGGGCCTGGTTGTGGCCGAACTTCATCAGGATATCTGGAGCGATTCCCTTACCATCATGCTAGGCAGGGCTCGCAGCATCGATCTGCCGCCGCAGATCCTGTGCCGGGTCTATTTCCGGCATATCTTCGCGGTGCGGGTCATGGAGGATTGCGATCTGGCCGAGGGCAAGGATAGTCATGCCATCGAGGAGCAGATCCAGCTCATCACCCCGTCCCGGTTTGCCAGCTGGTTCCATCAGGAGTCGGACGGCCTGCACCTAGACGAGGATCTGCAGCACTATCGCATCTCGACCTGGGATTACTGCGCCGATGTGCTGACCTCCAGGGCGCCCGAGCTGCAGTTCGTGGACAAAGGCGATTAGCGAGGCTGAAGAGACAATAAAAAAACCGGCAACACTGAGTGTTGCCGGTTTTTTATTGGTCGATGCGGGGTGAGTTCAGCCGAGCAGCTGGTCCCGATGCAACCCCAGCACGATGAGCAGGCCGATGAAGTAGAAGGCGCTGATCTTGACGCCCAGGATGGCGAGCAGACCGGCGCAGAGTCGGACGATGGCCTTGTGCAGCCAGGAACCGGTGAAGCGGTACATGGTTACTCCGCCGCTTCGGTGGCGGCGAATTCCGGCACCTTGGCCATGGCATCCAGCACCACCTGGATATCTGCTCCTGGCTTGCAGGCATTTTCGCTCAGGTGACGGCGCCAGGCGCGAGCCCCCTGCATGTTCTGGAACAGCCCCAGCATGTGGCGGGTCATGTGGGAGAGATAGTTGCCCTTGGCCAGCTCCTGTTCGATATAGGGCAGCATCATCCGCACCACCTCGTGGCGACTCGGCACGGCGTTGTGCTGGCCGAATACTAGATTGTCCACCTGCGCCAGAATGTAGGGGTTCTGATAGGCCTCGCGCCCCATCATGACGCCATCCAGGTGCTGCAGGTGCTCGAGGGTCTGCTCCAGGGAGGTGACGCCGCCGTTGATGGCGATGGTGAGATCCGGGTAATCCTGTTTGACCCGGTAGACGCGGGGATAGTCGAGCGGCGGGATCTCGCGGTTCTCCTTGGGGCTCAGACCGCTCAGCCAGGCCTTGCGGGCATGGACGATGAAGGTATCGCAACCGGCGTCGCGCACCTGCTCGATGAAGGCCTGCAGAAATTCATATGAGTCCTGATCGTCGATGCCGATGCGGGTCTTCACCGTCACCGGAATGTCGACCAGGTCGCGCATCGCCTTGACGCAGTCGGCCACCAGTGCGGGCTCTCCCATCAGGCAGGCGCCGAAGCGGCCATTCTGTACCCGATCGGAGGGGCAGCCAACGTTGATATTCACCTCGTCATAGCCACGCTCCTCGGCCAGCTTGGCGCAGCGTGCGAGATCGGTCGGATTGCTGCCACCCAGTTGCAGGGAGATGGGATGTTCCTGCTCGCTGTACCCCAGGTAATCCCCCTTGCCGTGAATGATGGCGCCGGTGGTCACCATCTCGGTATAGAGCAAGGTCTGGCGAGTCATCAGACGATGGAAATAACGGCAATGCCGATCGGTCCAGTCCAGCATGGGGGCGATGGAAAAACGCTGCGCCTGCATAAAAATCATCCGGGTTGGCTAAACAAAGGGGGCGGATTTTACCACAACGTGAGGCAGCCCCAGAAAATGAATTTTGTCACCGCGCCAAAGGGGGCCCTGTGATAGTATCCGGCTAATAAAAAGGGTAATTGCGTGATCATGAATCAAGACCAACTTTTACAACGAGCCGAACGACTCTGCGAACAACGCGGGATCCGCTTCACCCCTACCCGACGTCAGGTGTTCAGGCTGCTGGCTGCCCATGGCAATGCCATCAGCGCCTATGATTTGTTGGCCCAGTTGCAGCAGACAGAGGCCCACGCCAAGCCGCCGACCGTTTATCGGGCGCTCGATTTTCTGCTCGAACAGGGTTTTGCCCACAAGGTGGAGTCGCTCAACGCCTTCATATTCTGCTGTCACTTCGACCATGCCCACCCGATGCAGTTGCTCATCTGTGACCAGTGCGGCGAGGTGGTCGAGCTGCATGATCCGGCGATCGATGGCGCGTTTTCCGAGCAAGCCAAGTTGCATGGCTTTACTATTACCAATAAGACGATTGAGGCACATGGCCAATGTGCTCGCTGTACGCCCACTGTAGGAAGTCAACATGAAGGCTGATTTTGTAAACCCGTTCCTGCTCTCCCTGCTCAATGTGCTCTCCACCATGGCACAGCTTGAGCTCAAGCCGGGCAAACCCAAGCGCAAGATGGACGAGCTGGCGCGCGGTGATGTCTCCGGCCTCATCGGCATGGTCGGCCCGCAGACCCGGGGATCCCTCTCCATCAGCTTCGAGAAGGGGCTGGCACTGGAGATCATGCGCCGCATGCTGGGCGAGGCGCCGGCCACCATCAATGAAGAGGTGACCGACATGGTGGGCGAGATCACCAACATGGTGACCGGCGGTGCCAAGCGCATGCTGGGGGAGAAGGGGTATGAATTCGACATGGCGACTCCCATCATCGTCTCCGGTCTCAACCACACCATCACCCATCGTGCCGACGGCACCAAGATCATGATGCCGTTTGAATCAGATTACGGTCGGGCAACCATCGAAATCTGCTTCGAGTAACCCTATGTGGAAAGCGCTGAAATGGTTCTTCATCGGCTGGGCCCTGCTGCTTATCCTATCTGACATCGAGATCACCACCTCGCTCTACAAGTACGAAGACAACCGGGTGCTCGTGAATTTTCCGCGTTGGCAGGCAGCACAGCCCTGGGGAACCTTTGAGTGGCATGCCGGGCGAGTTGAGACCCACTGGTACGGACTGGCCGGCAAACCCAAACCGGATCCGCTGCTGTAACGGCAGACCCCGCCCAACGAAAGAGGCCAGCTGATGCTGGCCTCTTTCGTTATTGGCTGACGGGTCAAGCGGCTTCTGCCGCCAGCGCCTCGCGGGGGCGTTGCAGCATGCCGAGGCCGCAGGTCAGCAAGGTCGGCAGCAACCAGGCCAGCCCCTTGTCGAACAGCGGCAGGAAGGCGAACGCATCCATCTGCATGCCGGCAGCGCCCAGCCCGTCCAGGCAGCCGAACAGGAAAGCCACCAGCAGCACGGCGCGAAACGCCAGCCGTGGTCGACCGAAACGGCCCTGTGCAAAGGTGACCAGCACCAGCGCGATGGCGACCGGATAGATGGCGACCAGGATCGGAATGGAGAGGCTGATGAGCTGGCTCAGCCCGACGTTGGCCACCATGATGGAGACGCATCCCATCAGCAGTACCCACTTGCGGTATGTCCAGCCGGCCAGACCGTGGAAGTAGTCGGCGCTGGCGCAGAGCAGGCCGACCGCGCTGGTGAAGCAGGCCAGGGTAATGATGGTGGCCAGGATCAACTGACCGGAGTGGCCAAACAGGCTCAGCACGTAGGCGTTGACGATGGCGCCGCCATTGTCGACGCTGGTCACCACGCCTGCTGCGCTGTTGCCGAGGTAGAACAGGGAGATGTAGACCGCCGAGAGACCAACCGCCGAGATGAGCCCTGCGATGGTCAGGTACTTGAACTGGCTCGGGTAGTCTTCGATCCCCCTGCGTTGCAGCAGGCCGATGATGAGGGCGCCAAACATCAGGGAGCCGAGGGTATCCATGGTGTTGTACCCCTCCAGCATGCCCTTGATGAGCGGCGTATCCATATAGTCGCCGCTGGCCTCTGGCTGGGTGCCTTGCGGGTCAACCAGGACCCCGATCGCCAGGATCAGCAGCATCACCATCAAGACAGGGGTCATGTATTTGCCCACCGCATCCAGCAGCCTGCCTCGGTTCAGCGATACCAGGATCACCAGTGTGAAGAAGAGCAGGCTGTAGAGCAGCAGACCGTGCTGGCCGGCGTCACCCAACCAGGGCTTGAGCCCCATTTCATAAGCCACCAGGCCGGTACGGGGGGTGGCGAAGGCCGGCCCCATGATGATGTAGATGGCAATGGCCAGCGCCGTGGCTGCCCAGGTCGGCAGATGGCGGGTCATCGCCGTCCAGCCACTGCTGCCCTGTCCGGCGCTGCCTCTGGCAACGGCGACCAGGGTCAGCAGAGGCAGACCCACCGCCGTCAGCAGAAAACCGACCATGGCGGCCAGCAGATGCTCACCGGCCATGAAGCCGGCCAGCGGTGGAAAAATGATGTTGCCTGCCCCTAGATAGAACGCAAACGTCATAAAACCCAGTCCGAATATGTCGGACAACTTCAGTGATTTCGTCAAACCTGACCTCATCTGCCTTATCAGCTTGTTCTTGTTGATTGCACCCACTGCCTGGCAGATAACCGGATAACAATGCTTCCCTCTCCTGTGCCATCGGAAGATTGTCACAGGAGTACCGTCTTGAGCATAAAGAAGAGATATTTGATCTCAATCACACATTAATATCTTGAAACAATTTAGTTGGCCAGAATAAATCACCGATAGAACTGCAGTTGGCGGAAGCGAGAGGGCAGAGCGGGAAAGGGCGTGTCTGCATGGCATAGCTGACGGGAAACCATGCCGGGCGAGATGGCACACAAACAAAAGAGCCTGCACAAGGCAGGCTCTTTGACATGGGCGGGAGCGAAATCAGGCGGCTTCGGCAGCCAATTTCTCGCCGGAGCGTACCAGCATCCCGAGGCCACAGGCCAGCAGAGTCGGCAGCAACCAGGCCAGGCCCTTGTCGAACAGCGGCAGGAAGGCGAAGGCATCCATCTTCATGCCGGCGGCACCCAGGCCGTCCAGGCAGCCAAACAGGAAGGCAACCATCAATACGCCACGGAACACCAGGCGCGGGCGACCGAAGTAACCCTTCAGGAAGGTGACCAGTACCAGCGCAACCGCAACCGGGTAGATGGCGACCAGCACCGGGATGGAGAGGCTGATGAGCTGGCTCAGACCCACGTTGGCCACTACGGCGCAGATGACGCCCAGCAAGACCACCAGCTTCTTGTAGCTCATGCCGGTGAGGTTGTGGAAGAAGTCCGAGCAGGCGGAGATCAGACCCACGGCGGTGGTGAAGCAGGCCAGGGTGATGATGGCGGCCAGGATGAACTGACCCGGCTGGCCGAACAGGCTCAGTACGTAGGCGTTGACGATGGCGCCGCCGTTGCTGACGTCGGTGGCGACGCCGGCAGCCGTATTGCCCAGCTGGAACAGGGAGACATAGACCACGGAGAGGCCGATGGCGGAGATGATGCCGGCGATGGCCAGGTACTTGAACTGGCTACGGTAGTCCTGGATGCCTTTCTGGCGCAGCAGGTCGACGATCAGGGCACCGAACATCAGGGACGCCAGGGTGTCCATAGTGTTGTAGCCTTCCAGGATCCCTTTCACGAAGGGGCCGTTCTGATAGTCACCGGAAGAGACGGGCATGGAGCCTTGCGGCGCCACGAATACACCGATGGCCAGAGTCAGTAGCAACAGCATCAGCAGCGGAGTCAGGTATTTGCCGATGGCGTCCATCAGCTTGCCCTGATTCAGAGAGACCAGAATGGCCACCCCGAAGAACAGCACTGTGTAGGCAAACAGGCCGGCTTGGCCCATGTCGCCGATGAAGGGTTTGAGGCCCATCTCGTAGGCCACCAGACCGGTACGGGGGGCGGCGAAGGCCGGGCCGATGATGATGTAGATGGCGACGGCCAGTGCGGTGGCCACGCCGGCCGGCAGCAGCTTGGTCATGCCGGCCCAGCCGTTGCCGGCCTTGGCGACGGCAATGATGGTGATGAGGGGCAGACCCACGGCGGTCACCAGGAAGCCCAGCATGGCCAGAGAGAGGTGCTCACCCGCCATGTAGCCGGCCAGCGGCGGGAAGATGATGTTACCGGCGCCCAGATAGAACGCGAAGGTCATGAAGCCCAGTCCGAGCACGTCGGACAATGTGAGTGATTTCGTCAAGTTCAACCTCGTCTGTCTTGTAAACTATTGCTTGTTATAGTTTTTTATTGGTCGGTGACCGGCGTTGTTCAGGGGTAAAAAAAAGGAGCCCCGCTTGTTTTTTCATCGTAACCAGTGGTTTGAGCTGGTCTGGAGCGGGCGCTCGTTTAGGAGTCAGCATAATGGCGTGAAAAAATAGTTCAAGACGAAATTTACATCTTCAAATAGAAGGGGCTGGTCAGTTGGATATATCTGTCGGAATAGGTTCCCTCAGCAGAATGGATCACAATTTCACCCCTATCACACCTGTTTAATCCTCTGCCAAGTAGCAATAAAACACGATTTGCCTCTTTTCCCGCCCTGGTGATAACAGCTGTATAACAAACGGCATGCAGATCATAATCCGCCGAAATGCATAAAATTTCATCGGCCATGACCGTCGGCACGACCAGTGCGACCTGACCATCGGGGGTCAGCAAGCGGTCGCAGGCGGCCAGCAGAGCATGGCTGTCGAGGGCGCCGGTATGGCGGGCCATCGCCCTGGCCGGATCGCGAAATGACTGGCCCGCCCCGAAGTAGGGGGGGTTGGCGACGATGAGATCGTAAGGGTCGGCCTGATACCCCTGAATGGCGCTCTCTATGATGGTGACCCGCCGCGGCCAGGGGGAGGCG
Organism: Aeromonas sp. QDB20; assembly: GCF_027707805.1. Lineage (NCBI taxonomy): Bacteria > Pseudomonadati > Pseudomonadota > Gammaproteobacteria > Aeromonadales > Aeromonadaceae > Aeromonas > Aeromonas sp. QDB20. Next base: position 305,855 of record NZ_JAPCJC010000003.1, read on the forward strand.
GCTGCGTTCTCGCGGGCCTGCTGCGCCGCATGCTTATCCAGCTCCACCGCATCGATGCGGCAATCGGCGTGGCTGCGTTGGGCCAGCATCAGGGCGATGAGGCCGCTGCCGGTGCCAATGTCGAGGATCCGGCGGGCCTTGCCGAGCGGTGCCCAGGCGCCCAGCAGAATGCCGTCGGTGCCCACCTTCATGGCGCAGCGATCGTGCTCGACGTGAAACTGTTTGAAGGTAAAACCGCTGTTTCGTGCCATCCGACTCCCGTCCTGTACCCGCCTCGCAGAAAATGGTCGGCGATTATAGCGGCTAAGGCACAGTCACCATAGGAGCCGACGACATAATCGCCTATAATCTGCCGTTTCCTTAATGACCGAGTATTGCCATGAGCCAGTCCTTTGATGATTTCGACCTGAATCCAGCCCTCAACCGGGCCTTGGCCGAGATGGGTTTCACCCGCCCCACCACCATCCAGCAGATGGTGCTGGAGCCAGCCCTGGACGGCCGCGATATTCTGGCATCCGCCCCGACCGGCACCGGCAAGACCGCCGCCTTCCTGTTGCCGGCGCTCCAGCATCTGCTGGACTTCCCGCGCCGCAAGCCGGGCCCCTGCCGCATGCTGGTGCTGACCCCGACCCGCGAGCTGGCGCTGCAGGTGACCGCTCACGCCAAGGCGCTGGCTGCCCACACCAATCTCAGCATCGAGACCATCATTGGCGGCGTCAGCCACGAAGAGCAGCTGCCGGCCCTGACCAAGACCACCGACATCGTGGTGGCCACCCCGGGTCGTCTGCTCGAGTACATCGAGAAAGAGGAGTTCGAGAGCCACGACATCGAGGTGCTGGTGCTGGATGAAGCGGATCGCATGCTGGACATGGGCTTCATCAAGGACGTGAACCGCATCGTCGAAGAGGCGCGCTATCGCAAGCACACCATGCTCTTCTCTGCCACCCTGGAAGGGGCAGGCCTCGAGAAGTTCGCCAGCGAGATCCTCAAGGAGCCGGTGGAGCTGCACGCCGAGCCGCCGCGCAGCGAGCGTCGCCCCATCACCCAGTGGGTTCACTTGGCCGACGACGCTGCCCACAAGCTGGCGCTGCTGGTGCACATCCTGAAGAACCCGGAAACCCAGAAGGCCATCATCTTCGTCAAGACCCGCGAGCGGCTGGCGGAGCTCTCCGGCCAGCTGCAGGCGGCGGGCGTGCCCTGCGCCTGGATCCGTGGCGAGATGGAGCAGGCCAAGCGCATCGAGTCGATCCGCAAGTTCCATGAAGGGGAGGTGCCCTTCCTCATCGCCACCGACGTTGCCGCCCGCGGCATCGACCTGCCGAATGTCAGCCATGTAATCAACTACGACATGCCTTATGGCGCCGATGTTTACGTTCACCGTATCGGCCGTACCGGCCGCGCCGGCAACCGCGGTTGTGCCATCAGCCTGGTGGAGGCCCACGACATGGCCATGGTGGCCAAGATCGAACGCTACACCGAAGAGCGCCTCAAGCGTCGGGTGATCGACGAGCTGCGTCCCAAGCACAAGGAGGCGCGGGTGCCGGTGAAGAAGAAAAAGCCGAAGGACGACAAGAAGAAGTCTGCCAAGAAGAAAAAGAAGTAAGCCTGCCCGCCACAACGGCCATCCCCGGATGGCCGTTGTGCTTTTTGGCGTTTGATGGGTCAGATGTCGGGCAGAAAAAAGCCGACGCATAAACGTCGGCCAATAAAAAGTGCTTACAACAGAGGATTCACCTATTCAGACTGGAGGATCCTGAAATTGGTTCCCTCGGGTCGTAATTAATTTTCAGCGCGTTTGAACATCAGGGTGTTGGCGTCGGACTCTTCCGGTACGAAGTAGTAGCCATCGGTGTTGAACCCGGTCAGCTGTTCCACCTTGGTGAGTCGGTGCTTGATGATGTGACGGGCCATCATGCCGCGCGCCTTCTTGGCGTAGAAGCTGATGATCTTGAACTGGCCGTTCTTCTCGTCCTTGAACATCGGCGTGATGATGCGCCCCTGCAGGGCCTTGGGGCGTACCGACTTGAAGTACTCGTCGGAGGCGAGATTGATCAGCACCTCGTCCCCCTGGGCGGCTAGCGCCTTGTTCAGGTGTTCGGTGATGATGTCGCCCCAAAACTGATAGAGATCCTTGCCGCGCGCGTTGTCGAGCCGAATGCCCATCTCCAGCCGGTAGGGCATCATCAGATCGAGCGGACGCAGCACCCCGTAGAGACCAGAGAGCATGCGCAGATGGGCCTGAGCGAAGTCGAGATCCGCCTCGCTGAAATCTTCCACCGCCAGCCCCGTGTAGACATCCCCCTTGAACGCCAGCAGTGCCTGACGGGCGTTGGCCGGGGTGAAATCAGGCTGCCAGTCGGCAAAACGGGCGGCGTTGAGGCCGGCCAGCTTGTCGCTGATCTTCATCAGGCTGGCGATCTGGTCCGGGCTCAACTGGCGGGCACGGCCGATCAGTTCGGCGGAGTGGTCCAGCAGCTCGGGTTGGGTGAAACGGGAAGTCACCAGCGGCGACTCGTAGTCCAGCGTCTTGGCCGGGGAAACCACAATCAGCATAACGATCCTTTATAGCAGTGACGCACGCCCCTCATTCATCCAGGGTGACGTTGTCGAGTGTGCCTGAACCCAGCTGTTCTCGGCCCGACAGCTTGATCAGCAGTCGCAGGTCGTTGGCCGAGTCGGCATGGGCAAGGGCCTCACTGTAGCCAATTTGGCCGGCACAGAACAGGGCGAACAGCGCCTGGTCGAAGGTCTGCATGCCGAGTTCGGTGGACTTGGTCATCACCTCCTTGAGGCGGTGCATCTCCCCCTTGCGGATGATGTCGGTGATGAGCGGGGTGTTGAGCAACACCTCGAAGGCGGCAAAACGACGCCGTCCATCCGGGCTGGGCAGCAGTTGCTGGGCCACGATGGCGCGCAGATTGAAGGAGAGATCAAACAGGAACTGACGGTGTTTCTCCTGGGGCACCAGGTGCAGGATGCGATCAAGCGCCTGGTTGGCGTTGTTGGCATGCAGGGTGGCGAGGCAGAGGTGACCGGTCTCGGCGAACTGCAGGGCAAACTCCATGGTCTCCTGGCTGCGGATTTCGCCGATCAGGATAACGTCCGGCGCCTGACGCAGCGAGCTCTTCAGCGCCACGTCGAACGATGCTGTGTCTATGCCCACCTCGCGCTGGGTGATCAGGCTGCGGCCGTGCTGATGCACGAACTCCACCGGATCTTCCACCGTCAGGATGTGGCCGTCCACATGCTGGTTGCGATAGCCGATCATGGCCGCCTGGGTGGTGGACTTGCCGGCGCCGGTGGCACCGACGAACAGCACCAGTCCGCGCTTGGCCAGGGCTATCTCCTGCAAGATGGGGGGCAGTGCCAGCTCGTCGAAGGTGGGGATGCGGGTCTCAATGCGGCGCAGCACCATGCCCGGCAGCTCCTGCTGCCAGAAGGCGCTGACCCGAAAACGGCCAAGCTCCTCGCGGTGGATGGCGTAGTTGGCCTCCTTGGTGCGCAGGTAGCGCTCGAAGTGCTCCGGGCTCAGGGTCTCCTTCACCAGCGCCAGTGCCCTTGCCTTGTCGAGGGGCGCTTCTGCCAGCGACTGCAGGTGGCCATTGACCTTGAGGGTCGGCGGCGTGCCGACCGTGATGAACAGATCCGAGCCTTTGCGGGCGACCAGCTCGGTCAGCAGGGCATCCAGATTCATAACGACTCCTTCCCTAGATTCGTCGTGGTTAGATGGTGTTGGGATCGACCGCCTTGGCCTTGGCATCCAGCGCCGCCACCATGCCGCGGCTCACCAGCTGCTTGAGGCTCTGATCCATGGTCTGCATGCCGTGGGTCATCCCGGTCTGGATCACCGAGTAGAGCTGGGCGATCTTGTCCTCCCGTATGAGGTTTCGCACGGCAGGAATACCCATCATGATCTCGTGGGCCGCTACCCGGCCGCCGCCGATGCGCTTGAGCAGGGTCTGGGAGATGACCGCCCGCAACGATTCGGAGAGCATGGAGCGCACCATGTCTTTTTCCGCACCGGGGAAGACGTCGATGATCCGGTCGATGGTCTTGGCCGCCGACGAGGTGTGCAGGGTGCCGAACACCAGGTGACCGGTCTCGGCCGCGGTCATGGCCAGACGAATGGTTTCCAGATCGCGCATCTCGCCCACCAGTATGATGTCCGGGTCTTCCCGCAGCGCCGAGCGCAGGGCGTTGCTGAAGCTCTTGGTGTCGCGGTGCACTTCCCGCTGGTTCACCAGGCAGCGCTTGTTCTCGTGCACGAATTCGATGGGATCCTCGATGGTGAGGATGTGGTGATGGAAGTTCTCGTTGATGTAGTTGACCATGGCCGCCAGGGTGGTGGATTTGCCCGAGCCGGTTGGGCCGGTCACCAGTACTAGGCCGCGGGGGTATTCGGCAATCTTGCGGAAGATCTCCGGGGCATCCAGATCTTCCAGGCTCAGCACAGTACTGGGGATGGTCCGAAATACCGCGCCGGAGCCGCGCGCCTGCTGGAAGGCGTTGACCCGGAAGCGAGCGAGGTTCGGCACCTCGAACGAGAAGTCCACCTCGAAGTTCTCTTCCAGTTCCTTGCGCTGGTGGTCGTTCATGATGTCATAGATGAGGGCGTGTACTTCCCGGTGCTCCAGGGCGGGCAAATTGATCTTGCGAACCTCGCCATCAACCCTGATCATCGGGGGAACCCCGGCCGAGAGGTGTAGATCCGAGGCTTTATGTTTTACACTGAAAGCCAATAACTCTGTGATATCCATAGATTTGTCATTCTCCCATCACAAGATCACGAACGAAACATGAGCCAGATTGCCGAGCACCTGCTTCAGGTAAAGGAACGTATTGTACAAGCCGCCAGCCGCGCTGGCCGACGCGGCGATCACATCCAGCTGCTGGCGGTCAGCAAGACCAAACCGCTGGAGGCCGTTTGCGAGGCCTATGCCGCCGGTCAACGCCGCTTCGGCGAATCCTACGCCCAGGAAGCGGCCACCAAGATAGATACCCTGCGTGAGCAAGGGACCTGTACAGACATAGAGTGGCACTTTATCGGCCCGCTGCAATCGAACAAGTCCAAGCTGGTGGCCGAGCGGTTCGACTGGGTACAGAGCGTGGACAGAGAGAAGCTGATCGAACGCCTCAACAACCAGCGCCCGACCGGGCTCGCGCCGCTAAATGTCTGTCTGCAAATCAATATTAGCGGAGAGAGCAGTAAATCCGGAACGTCGGAACAAGAGATTTTCCGTCTGGCCGAACTGGTCTCCCGCTGCGAGCGGCTGCGGCTGCGCGGTCTGATGGCCATTCCGGAGCACACCAGCGACGAGGTGGTACTGGCTGCCCAGATGGTGCGCATGCAGACTCTGTTCACCGAGCTTGCGCGACAATACCCGGGCGTGGACACCCTCTCGATGGGGATGACCGAGGATCTCGAACTGGCGATCGGCCACGGCAGCACCATGGTGCGGGTCGGTACCGCCATCTTCGGTGCCCGCGACTATTCATGAGCAGGAGCCCGTGATGCGGTGCATGCGGGCTCTGCTTTCTTCAGATCACAGGAGTGTTTGATGCAGTACAGAACCCTCGCCTTTATCGGGGCAGGCAACATGAGCCGCAGCATCATTGCCGGCCTGGTTCAGGCGGGCTACCCGGCTGACCGGATCATTGCCGCCAACCCAAGTCGGCCCAAGCTGGATGCGCTGGCTGGTGACTACGGCATTCGCGTCACCCAGGACAACGCCGAGGCGGCCCGGGCGGCCGAAGTGATCGTGCTGGCGGTCAAGCCGCAGCTGATGGCGGCCATGCTGAGCGCGCTGGTGACGGCGCTGGGCACGCTGGAGGGCAAGCTGCTCATCTCCATCGCCGCCGGCATCAAGGTGGCACGGCTGGCCGAAATGGCGGGCGGCCACGGCCGGATCATCCGCACCATGCCGAACACCCCCTCTCTGCTGGGGCTGGGCATGACCGGGTTGTACGCCCCGCCCGGCATCGAGCAGGCCGATCGTGAGCTGGCCGAGCAGATGATGCAGGCGGTAGGCAAAACCCTCTGGGTGGAGCAGGAGTCCGGCATCAACGGCGTCATCGCCGCGGCCGGCAGTGCGCCTGCCTACTTCTTCCTGTTCATGCAGGCCATCGCCGAGGAGGCCGAGGCCATGGGCTTCTCCCCCGAGCAGGCCCGCCTGCTGGTGCAGCAGACCGCCCTTGGCGCGGCTGCCATGGTCGAGCAGAATCCCGAGCTGTCGCTGCAGACCCTGCGCGAGCAGGTGACCAGCAAGGGCGGCACCACCGCCGAGGCGATCAAGACCTTCCAGCAGCAGGGGCTGATGCCGCTGACTGCGCAAGCCATGCAGGCAGCCGTTGCCCGGGCCGGCGAAATGGAAACCCTGTTCTGAACCCGATTTTCGTTACTCTCAGTTGCAACCTGGAGCCCAGATGAACACTGCTTACTTTCTGATTAATACGATTTTTGACCTCTATCTCATGGTGGTGCTGTTGCGCGTCTGGTTGCAGTGGGCCCGTGCCGACTTCTACAACCCCATGAGCCAGATGGTGGTCAAGCTGACCAATCCGCTGGTGGTGCCGCTGCGCCGGGTCATTCCCGGGCTGGGCGGGCTGGATCTGGCCTCGGTGCTGCTGGCGCTGCTGATCGCCTTCGCCAAGCTGGCGCTGCTCAAGAGTATGAACGTGCTGCTGGCCGACTGGCTCACCCTTAGCCTGTTTGCCGCCCTCACCGTGCTGAAGAAGGCCGGCTCCATGATCTTCTGGGTGCTGCTGATCCGCGCCATCCTGAGCTGGGTCAGCCAGGGTCGCAACCCCATCGAGTACGTGATGCACCAGCTGACCGAGCCCTTCCTGGCCCCTATCCGTCGCATTCTGCCGGCGCTGGGCGGGCTGGATCTCTCCGTGCTGGTCGCCTTTATCGGGCTGCAGGCCATAAACTATCTGTTGGGGGATCTGTTCGGCCAGCTGTGGTGGATGATTTGATGGCAGCCGTCCTGCGGGAAGGGGATGAGCTGGTATTGCATCTGATGATCCAGCCCAAGGCGAGTCGGGATCAGATCGTCGGATTGCACGGAGAAGAGTTGAAAGTGGCCATCACGGCGCCGCCGGTGGATGGTCAGGCCAACAGCCACTTGATCAAGTATCTGGCCAAGCAGTTCAAGGTGGCCAAGGGGCAGGTTCGCATCGTGCGGGGGGAGCTGGGACGGCACAAGACGGTCGCCATCGAGGCGCCCAGGCAGATCCCCGCCGAGGTCAGTGCCCTGCTGGACAATCAGGGTTAACACGAGAAGGATGACACCATGAAAACAGCCTGGATAAGCTGCCTGCTGGCACTGTTGCTGACCTTGCCCCTGCGGGCCGAACAGATGAAGGAGCTGGGCCCCTGGCAGGTGCACTACAGCGCCTTCAACTCCAGCTTCCTCACCCCCGAGGTGGCCAAGGCCTATGGCCTGGAGCGCAGTCGCTATAACGGCATCGTCAACATCGCGGTGCAGAACAAGCAGGGGGTGGCCCAGGCGGTGGGGATCACCGGCGAGGCCAAGAACCTCACCGGCACCATCCGCAACCTGACCTTCCAGGAGGTCAAGGAGGGCAACGCCATCTACTATCTGGCGGTGCTGCCCTATCGCAACGAGGATACCTACCAGTTCACCCTGAAGATCATGGGGGAGGGGCAGCAGCAGACGCTGACCTTCCAGCAGACCTTCTACGTCGATTGATGCCGGCAGCCACCTTACTCTGAAAAAAAGCCCCGAACGCAGGTTCGGGGCTTTTTTATGACTTTATGACGGCGAGTCGGTCGGCGGGGTGAAGTCGTGGATCTCCCCCAGTCGCGGGGTGAAGCGAGGATCCTGATCCCGGTTGTGTTCCACCCACTCCATGGCCTGGCAGAAGCTCTCCCGCTTCGAGAACTCGCTGCGCACCTGGTCGATGGCCCGCTCCGCGCTGCGCCGTTCCATCTTGCTGGCCTTGCGGTCGCTGAACTGTTGCTGCTGGGCCAGCATCCATTCGGTGAAGGCCTGGCGGCACTGTGTTTCGCTGGCCGCCTGGGCGGGCAGGGTCAGCAGCAGAGAGAGCATCAATACAAAACGCATAACAAACCGGTGATTGAGGGGGTGGTTGCCTGAAAGGGCGGCATTTTATGCCGAAAACTTGAGCATGAACAGGGGGTGATGGCAGAAGATTGGGGCCGGCATGGCCGGCCCCGGGCAGGATCAGTGCTTGATCAGGTAGAGCTGGCGGCTGTAGGCCACGTCTTCCGGATTGTTGATGGGGTAGCCCTTGAGCCAGGGCTTGATCAGCCGGGCGTTGGTGTACTGATAGATGGGGGCGATCGGCGCCTCCTCCTGCAGTACGGCCTCGGCCTCATCGAACAGGCGGGCCCGTTCACGGGGATCCTGACTGTTGGCCGCCTTGGCCAGCAGGGCATCGTAGCCGGCGTTGGCGAAGCGGGCCATGTTGCCGCTGTGGTGGGAGCCCCACAGGCCGAGGAAGGCTGATGGATCGTTGTAATCGGCCACCCAGGAGGAGCGGATCACCTCGAACTGGCCGCTCTGACGGCTGTCGAGATAGCTCTTCCACTCCTGATTGGTGAGTTCGACCTGGGCCCCCAGCTTCTGTTTCCACAGGTTGGCGATGGCCAGCGCCATCTTCTTGTGCACCTCGGCCGTGTTGTAGAGCAGGGTCAGCTTGAGCGGGTTGGCCGGGCCGTAGCCCGCCTCCTTGAGCAGGGCTCTGGCCTTGTCGTCGAGGACTTGTTGACTGCTGCTGGAGAGCAGGTTGGCCTTGGGCTCGAAGCCGGCGACCACGTCCGGGGTGAAGTGATAGGCCGGTTTCTCACCCGTACCCAGGATCTTGTTGGCGATGAGGCCCCGATCGATGGTGTAGGAGAGCGCCTTGCGCACCCGCACATCGTTGAGGGGGGCGCGCTGGGTGTTGAAGGCGTAGTAGTAGGTGCCGAGCTGATCCGGGGTATAGACCTCGCCCGGGATCTGCTCCATCAGCTTGTGATACTGCTCCTTGGGGAAGGACTCGGTGATGTGCAGGTCGCCGGCCAGGTAGCGGTTGGTGGCCGCACTCTCCTGGTTGATGGGCACGAAGGTGACCCTGGTCAGCACTGTATGGGCGCGATCCCAGTAGTAGGGGTTGGGGGTCAGCTCCAGCTTCTCGTTCACCACCCGGTGACTGAGCACGAAGGCGCCGTTGCCGACCAGCTTGCCGGGCTGGGTCCACTGGTTGCCGTATTGCTCCATGCTGGCACGATGCAGCGGCGACAGGCTGGGGTGGGTCAGCAGGCTCAGGAAGTAGGGCACCGGCTGGGAGAGGGTCACCTGCAGGGTATGCTGGTCGAGGGCCTTCACGCCGAGTTCCTCGGGGGCCAGCTTGCCGGCCACTATGTCGTCCACCTTGTCGAAGCGGGCCAGCTGGGCGAACCAGGCAAAGGTGGCGGCCTCTTTGGGATCGACCAGTTTGCGCCAGCCGTAGACGAAGTCGGCGGCCTGCACGGGATCGCCGTTCGACCAGCGTGCGTCCGGGCGCAGATGGAAGGTGAAACGTTGATTGCCCTGGTTGTCCCAGCTGGCGGCCACCCCGGGCAGCACCTTGCCGTCCGGCCCCTGGGTCAGCAACCCCTCGTAGAGATCCCGCAGTACCTGCAGCTCGGGCAGGCCGACCAGCTTGAGCGGACTCAGGCTCGCCGGTTCGTCTTTCAGATGACGCACGACGGCCTGTTCGGCGGCGAGCTGGGTGCCGGGCGGAACATCGGCAGCCTGGACACAGGCACTGCCCAGCAGGGCCAGCAGGAGACTCCATCCTTTCATGGTTAATCCTTCAAATAGTGTGAAGCGGGGAGAAAACTCGGCGATAAGTGGTCGCCGACAGACGGGAAATCATGATATCCCGTTTGCTGGTCAGACCGCCAGTATGAGTCCCTAGGCGGGGGACGTTGGCACCCACGTTGACTCTCAATCCGGGGAGAGGAGCAAGCGATGAGAACATGGATCCTGTTGGCCCTGGCCATCAGTCAGGGGGCCTGGGCGCTGGCGCCGTGCGAGCGGCAGAGCCAGGTCGGCAGCTGGTGCGAGGCAAACATCGCCGCGCTGCACCCCACCCAGGGGGGCGTGGGCCAGATCCAGGTCGACAACACCCAGGCCGAGATGACGGGCAAGAGCGCAAAACAGCTCGACAAGGTGATGAAAAAGAAAGAGATCCCCATCGTCATCGCGCCCGATGGCGGCTACTGGCTGGTGGACAGACACCATCTGACCAAGGCGCTGTGGCAACTCGGGGTGAAGCAGGTTCGGGTCAAGGTGATCGCCAGGCTGCAGGACAAGGCCAGCTTCTGGAGTCAGATGCAGGGCAATCATTGGGCCTGGCTCAAGGACGAGCAGGGGCGGCCTCTCACGCCGGAACAGTTGCCGAGCCGCATCGACCTGCTACCCGACTACCCCTATCGCACCCTGGCCGGGTTGCTGCAGGATGCAGGCTATTTCGACAAGCGGGAGCAGGTCTACTTTGTCGAGTTCGCCTGGGCCAGCTGGCTTGGCCGGCAGATGGACTGGCTGCCGATCGACAGCACCAACCTGGCGGATCGCCTCTATCAGGCCAAGCGGCTGGCGTGCAGCAACAAGGCGGCCGATCTGCCCGGCTACCCCGGCAAGCAGTGCCGGGTCAATCCGCCCGATAGCGGCAACTGAGCGACAGGATGAAAGCGGGGGGCCATGGCCCCCCGCTGCATCATGATCGGCTCTCGCCCCAGCGGGCGGCAGCCTGTTCCAGCAGGGCCACCTCGCCTTGCTGGATCAGTGGCAGCAGGGCCTGTACCTGTTCATCTGGCCACTCCCACCAGGCCAGCGCCTGCAAACGGGCAATCTCGTCCTTCTCAAAGCGCATCCTGATCACTCGGGCCGGGGTACCGGCCACCATGGCATAGGGCGGCACATCCTGACTGACCAGGGCACGTGCCGCTATGATGGCGCCGTCGCCGATGGTGACCCCCGGCATGATCATGGCGTCCATGCCGAGCCAGACATCGTTGCCGATGCGGGTGTCGCCGGCCGGGCGGTAGCTGCGCCGGAGCGCCTCCACATCTGAAAATGGATAGGTGCTGATGAAGGCCGTGTTGTGAGTCTGGTTGCCCCCCATGATGATCTTCACCCCGGCGGCTATTTGCACATAGTCGCCGATGTGAAGCTGATCGATGTGCCAGAGCGGCTCCCAGCCGCTCTCCTGGCTGCGGCTGAAACGGTCGCCGTGCAGATAGCGCACGGCATGCTCTTCAAAAGTGCCGTCCCAGGCGCCGGAGTAGTAGCTGTGCCGTCCCTTGAGATGGATGTTGGGGTTGCTCACCGTCAGATGCAGGTATTCGACCTGCGACCAGTGTTGGCAGGGTTTCATGGCTGTTTCCTCGTTCAAATGGATAGGGGTGGATGACGCGAGGAGCGCAGCTAATAGATCCAGACCAGCAGGCGGGGCACGCACAGGGTCGAGCAGCCCAGCGCCTGGGGTAAACGGGGTCGCAGCATGGGAAGAGGGATCCTGAAAGATGAGCGCCCATGGTAAGCCATGCCGGGGCGGGAGCCAAGCCGTGCACCGCCAGCTGGTCAAAACCTGCACAAAATATCGGGTTGATATTCATTCTCAACTGGGCATGATAAAAGTCCCACCCATCAACCTGGGAGATCGGCATGACCCATCAAATCTGGCAGCGTTACATGCTGGAGGCTGAAAATGCGCTGGGCGCCGGCGCGCTCGGCACCGCCATCTGCCTCTATCAACAGGCCCTCGCCGAGGTGTATGAACTGAGTGACGGCGATCTGGATGAACTGGCCAGCATGCGGGTGGCGACCTGCCATCGGCTGGCCGATTTCTGGCGCGCCATGGAGGAGCCGGCCTACGAGCTGCGCTACCTCAAGCTGGCCTCCGAGCTGGTCACTGCGCTGGTGCCCCAGTGTCCGAACCGGGAGTGTGAATCCCTCATCAGCGAACTGGGCTGCTGCCGGGCGGCGCTGCTCTCTTTCCTCAAGCGCCACCCCAATCCCGACATCGCCCGCTTGATCCAGTTGCAGGATCAGGTGCAGGGCTGCGAGCTGATCGGCCGTTTTCGCCTCAACTGAGGATCATTTACGGCCCTTGAGGCGCTGGGCGATCCGCATCTGTGCCTCTTCCCCCTGCAGGGCGAGGGAGAAGGCGCGCGCCTCCAGATCGATGACGAAGTGCACCGCCTGCCTGAGCTCCTGCTTGAGCAGCGCCTTGCTCTTTTGCAGCGCCCCGGGCGCCTTGGCTGCCAGCTTCAGACCCTGCTCCCTGGCAAAGGGGTGCAGGGCTTCGGCCGTCAGCACCCGGTTGGCGAGCCCGAGTCGCAGTGCCTCGTCGGCATTGATGGCTTCGGCCAGCAGCAACAGCTCCGCCGCCTTCAGGTGACCCACGCTGCGCGGCAGCAGCAGGCTGGAGGCAAACTCCGGCACCAGCCCCAGCTCGACGAAGGGCAGTTGCAGACGAGCATTGTCGGCCAGATAGACCAGATCGCAGTGCAGCAGCAGGGTAGTGCCGATGCCGACCGCCGCACCGCCGACCGCGGCGATCACCGGTTTGGGGAAGTCGGCCAGGGTATGCAGAAATTGCAGGATGGGGTCGTCGGGATCCAGCCCCGTCTTGCCCATGAAGTCTGCCAGATCATTGCCGGCGGTGAAGCAGTCGGGCTGCCCCTGAATGAGCAGGGCATGGATGGCGTCATCCTCCGTCGCTTGCCGCAATGCCTCGGTGAGCGCACGATACATGGCGGTATTGAGGGCGTTGCGCTTGTCGGGGCGATTGAGGGTCAGAGTGAGCAAGCCATCCTGCTGCTCGGCAATGATAATGGGGTCCATGTCTAAATCCTTGTTATTGCTGGCTGTCAAAGGCTTACCGCTGCGGTAAGCTTTGTTGCGTTTAACAACATCATAAAAGGATTTCAACCATGTTTAAACGTGCGTTCTATTCCCTGCTGGCCCTGGGACTGGCCGCTCCCGCCCTGGCCAAGGTCGAGGCCGTCGACGGTTATGTGCGCCTGCTGCCGCCGGGCTCTCCCAATACCGCCGCCTTCCTGGTGCTGAAGAATGATGCCGATCAGCCGGTCAAGCTGGTGGCTGCCGTCTCGCCCGAGGTGGGCCGTGCCGAGCTGCACACTCATCTGCACGAGAACGGCGTGATGAGGATGCGCCAGGTCGAGAGCATAGAGGTGCCGGCCAAGGGGGAAGTGGCGCTCAAGCCCGGCAGTTTCCACATCATGCTGTTCGAGGTGCGTGAGCTCTCCCAGGGCACCCCTTTCCCGCTGACGCTGACCATGGATGATGGCCAGCAGCTGGAGCTGAACCTGCCGGTGAAGCCGGTTGAACCCATGGCAGGCATGCAGCACTGACATTAATGGACGCTTGTTCAGCTTTTTACACTGTGTATTCCCGTCGCTCTGGGTAAAATGATGGCCTTTCCAGTCCAACAAGAGAGTAACGTGATGAAGAAGACCTTGATTGCCGGTTGTGTGCTGGCCCTGTTCAGCCAGGCTGCCATGGCTGCCGATGACTGGCGTTTTGCCGCCGGTGCCGATGTATGGAATGCTCAGGGCAGCGGCCAGATCAACGGTGTCGGGGCCAATGGCAGCTACGACGAGAACTACAACTGGAGCGGCTACCTGCAACTGGAGCACGGCATCATCCTGCTGCCCAACGCCAAGTTCGAGATCTCCGATTTCGGCACCAGCGGCGGCGCCCTCAACAACGATCTGATGGCCTATGACCTGAGCCTCTACTATCGCCTGTTCAACAACGATCTGTTCCAGATCGACCTGGGTCTGACCGGTCGTCGCTACGATGGCGATTTCAACACCCAGCACTACTCCTATGACAAGGACGTGCTGATGGCCTACACCGGCGCCGAACTGCGCATCCCGGGTACCGGCTTTGCCGCCTTCGGCGATGCCCGCGTGCAGGATGCCGACAACTACGACTACCGTCTGGGTGGCTCCTACAAGTTCGCGACCGTACCGCTCAAGGTGCGTGCCGGCTGGCGTGATGCGAGCATGGACTTCGATCGCGTTGACCAGCGGGTAGACGGCTGGTTCATCGGCGGCGAATTCACCTTCTAAATACCGGCAATCTCTGGTGACGATGCCCTCATCATCCCGATGGCGGCATCCGGCGAGGAACGAACATGGGTCATATCATAGTGACGGGTGCGGGGTCCGGCTTGGGCCGCGCCTTGACCATAGGTCTGGTTGAACGGGGCCATCAGGTTTCCATGATGGGGCGTCGTTATCAGAAGCTGCAGGAGCAGGAAGCCTTGCTCGGCAAGGCGGTGATCGGTATTGCCGCCGATCTGGCGCACCATGAGGAAGTGGATGTCGCCTTTGCCGCCGCGGTGGAGTGGGGCGGCCTGCCTGAGCTGGTGCTGCATTGCGCCGGCGTGGGCGAGTTCGGCCCGGTCGGCGTCTATACCGCCGAGCAGATCCGCAGGGTGGTGGAGAGCAATCTCATCTCCACCATTCTGGTGGCCCAGCAGACGGTGCGCCTCATCGGCGACAAGGGCGGGGTGCTGGCCAACGTGCTCTCTTCCGCCGCCCAGGTGGGCAAGGCCAACGAGAGTCTCTACTGCGCCTCCAAATGGGGGATGCGCGGCTTTCTCGAATCCTTGCGGGCCGAGCTGAAGGGCTCGCCGCTGCGGCTGGTGAACCTCTATCCGAGCGGGATCCGCAGTGAATTCTGGGACAACTCGGATCACGTGGACAGCAGCGGCTTCATGACCCCGGAAGATGCCGCCGCCTACATGCTGGATGCACTGGAAGCCAGAAGCAGCTGCCACGTGACCGATCTCTTTATCGGTCGCAATCCCTGACAAAAGGCTGCCGTCATCCGGTTGCCATCGTCAGAAGACAGAAACAAAAAGCGCGCCATCGGCGCGCTTTTTTTATACCAGCGAGGGGCGGGATTAACGGCCCAGCTTGGCCTTGAGCATGGCGACGATGTCGCTGATGGCCACTTCCTGCTTCTCGCCGGTGCGGCGGCACTTGTATTCCACCACGCCGTTGTCCATGCCGCGCTCGCCGATGACGATGCCGTGAGGCACGCCCAGCAGCTCCATGTCGGCGAACATCACGCCCGGACGCTCTTTACGGTCGTCGAACAGCACGTCGACACCGGCGGCCTTCAGCTCGGCATAGAACTGCTCGGCCAGCTCGGCGACGCGCACGGACTTGTGCATGTTCATCGGCACGATGGCCACTTCGAACGGGGCGATGGCATCCGGCCAGATGATGCCGTACTGGTCGTTGTTCTGCTCGATGGCGGCAGCCACCAGGCGGGAGACCCCGATGCCGTAGCAACCCATCTCCATGGTGACGGACTTGCCGCCTTCGTTCAGCACGCTCGCCTTCATGGCTTCGGAGTACTTGGTACCCAGCTGGAAGATGTGGCCCACTTCGATGCCGCGCTTGAGCAGCAGCTTGCCCTGGCCGCACGGGCTCGGGTCGCCTTCCACCACGTTGCGCAGGTCGGCAACTTCATAGGTGGCGATGTCGCGATCCCAGTTGGCACCGGTCAGGTGGAAGCCGGTCTCGTTGGCGCCGCAGACGAAGTCAGCCAGGTGGGCGGCGCTGCGATCGGCGATGATGCGACCGGCAAAGCCGACCGGGCCGATGGAGCCAGCGTCACAGCCGGCGGCTGCCTTGATCTGCTCGTCATTGGCGAAGGTCAGCGGGTTGGCGACACCCGGCAGCTTCTCGGCCTTGATTTCGTTCAGCTCGTGGTCGCCACGCAGCACCAGCGCGATGACGGCCTGGTTGCCGTGCTCGTCCGCTTCGCCCAGCACCAGCAGGGTCTTGGCGACGGCGCTCGGGGCCACGCTCAGGAAGGCGGCCACTTCGTCGATGGTGTGGACGTTCGGGGTCACAACCTTGGTCAGGGCTGCGGTGGCTGCGGCGCGCTCGCCAGCCGGCGCCAGCGCCTCGGCCATCTCGATGTTGGCGGCGTAATCGGAGCTGTCGGAGAAGGCGATCAGGTCTTCACCGCTCTCGGCCAGCACCTGGAATTCGTGGGAGCCGGTACCACCGATGGAGCCGGTATCGGCCTGCACCGGACGGAAGTTCAGACCCATGCGGGTGAACGCCTTGCAGTAGGCGGCGTGCATCTTCTCGTAGGTGTCGACCAGGGAGGCCTTGTCGATGTGGAAGGAGTAGGCGTCCTTCATCAGGAACTCGCGGCCACGCATCACGCCGAAACGGGGGCGAACTTCATCGCGGAACTTGGTCTGGATCTGGTACAGATTCAGCGGCAGCTGCTTGTAGCTGTTCACTTCGTAACGGATCAGCGCGGTGATCACCTCTTCGTGGGTCGGGCCCAGCACGAAGGGACGGTTGTGACGGTCGGTCAGACGGCACAGCTCGGGACCGTAGTCATCCCAGCGGCCGGACTCCTGCCACAGCTCGGCGGGTTGTACCACCGGCATGGAGACTTCGATGGCACCAGCATTGTTCATCTCTTCGCGAACAATGTTCTCGATTTTTTTCAGAACCCGCAGACCGGACGGCAGCCAGGCATACATGCCGGAGGCCAGTTTGCGGATCATGCCGGCGCGCAGCATCAGCTGATGGCTGATGATCTCGGCGTCGGACGGGGTTTCCTTGAGAGTGGAAAGCAGATATTGGCTGGTACGCATCGCGGTAGACCTTAGCTAAGACGGGCGGCGGGGCCCTGGATAATTTCAAGAGCGGAATTTTAACAGGACGGGCCCTGCGGCCCAAGGGCTAAATTCGTACGATGGGAGAAAGCGGGGGCATCGCCCCCGCTGCGGTCAGACCCGAAATTGCGACAGCAACCGCTGTTGCAGCAGGCTGGCCTGATGGAGAGAAGAGGCGAGCTGCAGGCACTCCTGCGCCTCCTGCTCGCCAGTCTGGGCCTGCTGGCTGATGCCGGAGACCTTGTCCGAGGTGTGGCTCAGGGTATGGGAGAGCTGGCCGGTGGCGTCCGCCACCTGCTGCACCATGTCCGCCAGGTGGTCGATGGCGCCTTCCACCTTGAACAGGATCTGCTTGGTGTTGTCGGAATCCGCCATGCCCGACTCCACCGTCTTCAGGTTGCGCTGCATCATCATATAGGCGGTTTCGGTCTGCTGCTGGATGCTGTTGATCACCTCGTTGATCTCGGCGCTGGAAGAGGCGGTGCGATTGGCCAGGGTGCGCACTTCGTCGGCCACCACCGCAAAGCCGCGGCCCATCTCGCCGGCCCGGGCGGCCTCGATGGCGGCGTTGAGCGCCAGCAGATTGGTCTGCTCGGAAATGCCGCTGATGGTGGAGATGATCTGGCCTATCTGACTGGCCTGCTCCTTGAGGGCGTTGATGGCGGTGGCGCATTCGCCCACCTCCATCACCACCCGCTGCATGCCCGCGCTGGCGGAGGATACATACTGGCTGCTCTCGGTGGTGAGCTGGCGCACCTCGTTGGCGTTTTGTGCCGCCAGGCTGCAGTTGTCCGAGATGGTGGTGGCCACCTGCACCATCTGCTCGCTGTCATGGTGCAGCGCCTGGGCATGTTCGGCCGTCTGGCGGCTGCTCTGGCTGATGGCCTGAACCCGGTTGACCGAGGTGTGCACGTGCTCGCTGATGTGCTGGTTGTTGTCCATGGTGGAGCTGATCATCTTCTGCAGCTTCTCGATGAAGCGATCCACGCTGCCGGCCAGCGAGCCGATTTCGTCGTCACGCCTGAGGTTGATGCGGGCGTTGAGATCCCCTTCACCGGCTGCGATGTCCTGCATGCGCCGATTGACCTGCAGTAGGGGCCGCACGATGGCGCGCACCAGCCAGAAGCCACACAGGGTCACGATCAGCAGGCTGAACAGCAGGCCGCCCAGGATCAGACTCTTGGTATGGTTGATGATGGTGTTGAGCTGACCCACCTGATCCTCGACCGTGGCATCGCCCTTTGCCTCCACGTCGACCAGCAATTTCTTGAGCTGATCGGCGCTGCGCTCATAGCTGATCAGCTGGCGTTGATATTCGCCAAGGGCTGCCATCCACTGCACCATCAATTGCTGAACCTCGGTTTCCAGCGCCCGATACTGGGTTGCCAGCGACTGGCCGGCAAACTCTCCCTCAGCGGGCACGTCAAACAGTCCGCTGGCCAGCATGGCGTCGACCGCCTCCCGGTAGAAGCGGGTCGCCTCCTCCATCTCGCTCTGGATGGCGGGGGTGAGCCCTTCGCTCTGCATCTTCTCCAACGCATAGAGCTGACGGAGGAAGCCTATATTGGCCTCCATGCCGCCATCGGCCGCTTGCCAGCGGGTTGCCAGTCCGCCATTCCAGCTGATGGCCTGATCCGGTGACTGGGTGAGGCTCTCGACCGCGCCATCACCCACCACCTCGAGCTGGGTCGAGAGGCGGGACATGCGTTCAGAACTGGCGCGCAGCGCCTGATCGAGGCGGGTAAACGTCTGGTAGAGCGCCAGCAGCTGTTCCTGCTGCTGCTGGTAGACCTGATGCTGCTGGTTCATGGTGTTGATGGCGGCGTCATCGATGAGCCGGCCTTCGCCCACCCGGCGCATGGCGTCGGTGGTGGCGGTTCTGGCCTGCTGCAGCTCCTGCTCGTCGAGGGGCATGCCTCTGAGCATCTTCTGGATGTAGAGCGACTGGTTGCCGAGCTCGATGGAGCCCTCCATGGCGCCGTCTGCAGTCTGCCAGGCGGCACCCAGCACATAGGAGAGCAGATCCGCCAGCCGCTGGCTGCCATACCAGCCGACGACGCCCATGCCCAGCGTGCAGCTGAGCAGAATGGCCAGCCCCAGGTTCGATGTGGTGACGATTTTCATGATTAAGGACCTTCCTTGGCTCCAAACAAACCCAATTTAGTGTTTTATCAGTGGCAACAAAATGCCATGCCAGATGGAAAATAAAGTTGTTGCCCGGCTCGGATCCAAGCATGGCTTGGAACGCACGAATGTGCCGAAAATCCGCTGCGGTCCCGCCGCCCTATGCTGGATACTTATCCAGTTATTCTTTATGCTATGAGCCAATTTACAGATAGCTGGTTTGGCGAGGAGAGAGCCGTGATTGGTCGCTTGAGAGGCGTAGTCATTGAGAAACAACCCCCCGAGGTATTGCTGGAGGTCGGGGGCGTGGGCTATGAGGTGCACATGCCCATGAGCTGCTTCTATGATCTGCCCGAGATCGGCAAGGAAGCGGTCATTCACACCCACTTCGTGGTGCGGGAAGACGCCCAGCTGCTGTACGGCTTCAATCACAAGCAGGAGCGGGCGCTGTTTCGCGAGCTGATCAAGACCAACGGGGTCGGCCCCAAGCTGGCGCTGGCCATCCTCTCCGGCATGACCGCCACCCAGTTCGTGCTGAGTGTCGAGCGCGAGGAGATAAGCTCCCTGGTCAAGTTGCCAGGGGTTGGCAAGAAGACTGCCGAGCGACTGGTGGTGGAGATGAAGGACAGGCTCAAGGGGTGGGTCAGCCACGATCTCTTCTCGCCGGCCGAGATCACCCTGCCCGCGAAGGAGAGTGCCCTGCGGGCGCCGGATTCGAGCGAAGAGGCCGCCAGTGCGCTGGTAGCACTCGGCTACAAGCCGCAGCAGGCCAGCCAGATCGTCAGCAAGGTGGCGGTGGATGGCATGTCGGTGGAGGATATCATCCGTGAAGCGCTGCGCAGCCTGGTGTGAGGTAGAGAATGATTGAAGCGGATCGCCTCATTTCCGCCGCTGGCGGGCGTGAGGAAGAAGTCATCGATCGGGCCATCCGACCCAAGCTGCTGGCCGATTACACCGGCCAGGATCCGGTCTGCGAACAGATGGAGATCTTCATCGCGGCGGCGCGCCAGCGCGGCGAGGCGCTCGATCACCTGCTGATCTTCGGCCCGCCCGGGCTTGGCAAGACCACGCTCGCCAACATAGTGGCCAACGAGATGGGGGTCAACATCAAGACCACCTCCGGTCCCGTGCTGGAGAAGGCCGGCGATCTGGCGGCGCTGCTCACCAACCTCGAGCCGAACGACGTGCTGTTCATCGACGAGATCCACCGCCTCAGCCCGGTGGTGGAGGAGGTGCTCTACCCGGCGATGGAGGATTACCAGCTCGACATCATGATTGGTGAGGGGCCGGCGGCTCGCTCCATCAAGCTTGACCTGCCCCCCTTCACCCTGATCGGCGCGACGACCCGGGCCGGTTCTCTCACCAGCCCTCTACGGGATCGCTTCGGTATCGTGCAGCGCCTCGAGTTCTACAACGTCAGGGATCTGACCGACATCGTCGCCCGCAGCGCCCGTTGCCTCGGGCTCGACATGACGGAAGACGGTGCGCTGGAGGTGGCGCGTCGCTCGCGCGGTACGCCGCGAATTGCTAACCGTTTGTTGCGCCGGGTGCGGGATTTTGCCCAGGTGAAATCCGACGGCCGGATTGACGGACCCATAGCGGCCCGAGCCATGGACATGCTGGACGTGGATAACGAAGGGTTCGACTTCATGGACCGCAAGCTATTGTTGGCTGTCATAGATAAGTTTCTGGGGGGGCCGGTGGGGCTCGACAACCTGGCTGCGGCCATCGGCGAGGAGAAGGACACCATCGAAGATGTGCTCGAACCCTATCTGA
Source organism: Aeromonas sp. QDB20 (assembly GCF_027707805.1). Lineage (NCBI taxonomy): Bacteria > Pseudomonadati > Pseudomonadota > Gammaproteobacteria > Aeromonadales > Aeromonadaceae > Aeromonas > Aeromonas sp. QDB20. The sequence continues at coordinate 326,453 of NZ_JAPCJC010000003.1, forward strand.
TCCAGCAGGGCTTCCTGCAACGTACACCCAGAGGGCGGATCGCGACACCAAGAGCTTATGCGCATTTTGGCCTGCAAAGGCCAGATGAAGGGTAAAAACAGCTGATTGAACAAAAAACCGCCTTCAAGGGCGGTTTTTTGTTATCCGGGCAAAAAAAAGCCCACTGCGGATGCGGTGGGCAAAGACAATTCAGGATGGATGTTCACAGACAGTGAGTGCGTCTGGAGACAGACCGGTAAAAAACGGAATGAGCCGTCGCGAGGCCTCAGAGTCGGTTCATTTGATAGAGCTGAACGAACGAAAGCTTGTAGTAACGGATGGTTTTAGCAACAAACTTTTTCATCTTTAATTCCAATAGACAGGTTCGAAATGTTCATCGAATACGTACCGGGAACCCAGATTGACCGGCCTGTATCCAAGGGTATGCCCTCACTGCGAGGCGCATTGTAGGAGCTCTGTCTGACTCGGACAAACAAGAAAAATTACCCATCTCAGATTAGATTAACTAATCATTTGATGGTCTTGTCGAATTAGCATGGATATGCGTTTTTATTGGTTTTTAATTAGTTTTATTCTGGCTGGGGACAAGCGAGGGAAACATGATGAAAACACCCTTGAGAGTTGTTTTTTAACAGAAGCATTACTTATTTGTTTCAAGATTAAAGTTGATTTAAATCAATGATTTGCGATTTTTATTTTTTTGTGACCCAGCTCTCTAAAATAATTGGAAAGGGTCGTGAAAATGCCTTTGAAAGGCATGTATTGATGGTGGTTTTACATTGATTTCAATCAAATAAAGGTGATATAAAACTCAGGTCATTATGGGCAGGAATAAAGCAAGCTTGATTGTTTTGTAATTGTTAAACATTAGCTTTTTTTGTTCCCTATTATTGCCTTGTTGTTAATGTGGTGGCAGTCGAATCCGGTCGTCAGTGCAAAACTGGAACATGACCGATAATTCGGGGACTTCCAACGGAAGCTTTGTCTTAAAACTTAAAATAGCCGTGCCAATAATCGGTGAGGAAACATCATGATTGCTGAGCATGTGGTAGACCTATCGCGGTTCCAATTCGCTGCGACAGCCCTTTATCACTTCCTGTTTGTGCCCTTGACGCTCGGAATGGCCTTCATTCTGGCGATCATGGAGTCTGTCTATGTGATGACCAACAACCCTGTCTACCGGGACATGACCAAGTTCTGGGGCAAGTTGTTTGGTATCAACTTTGCCCTCGGGGTCACCACAGGGCTGACCATGGAGTTCCAGTTTGGTACCAACTGGGCCTACTACTCCCACTATGTCGGCGATATCTTTGGGGCCCCGCTGGCCATCGAAGGTCTGATGGCATTCTTCCTGGAATCCACCTTCGTCGGTATGTTCTTCTTCGGCTGGGATCGGCTCTCCAAGCGTCAGCACCTGGCTGCGACCTGGTTGATGGCGCTCGGGACCAACCTCTCCGCGCTCTGGATCCTGGTTGCCAACGGCTGGATGCAGAACCCGGTCGGTGCCGAGTTCAACTTCGAAACCATGCGCATGGAGATGGTGAGCTTCGCCGATCTGGTGTTCAACCCGGTTGCCCAGGTGAAGTTTGTCCACACAGTGGCGGCAGGCTATACCACTGGCGCCATGTTCGTGCTGGGCATCTCTTCCTACTACCTGCTCAAGCATCGTGACGTGGCCTTCGCCCGTCGCTCCTTCGCCATCGCGGCCGCATTCGGCATGGCGTCCATCCTCTCCGTGCTGATCCTCGGTGACGAGTCCGGCTACGAGACGGGTGAAGTGCAGAAGGTGAAACTGGCGGCCATCGAGGCCGAGTGGAACACCGAGCCTGCGCCTGCTTCCTTTACCCTGTTCGGCATCCCGAACCAGGAAGAGATGCGCACCGACTACGCCATCAAGATCCCTTATGCCCTCGGCATCATCGCCACCCGTTCGCTGGACGGTCAGGTGACCGGTCTCAAGGATCTGAAGAGCGAGCACGAGCTGCGTGTGCGCAACGGCATGACCGCCTACGACCTGTTGACCAAGCTGCAGTCCGGCGACAAGTCTGACGATACCCGCGCCCGCTTCGACGAGGTGAAGCAGGACCTGGGTTACGGTCTGCTGCTCAAGCGCTATACCTCCAACGTGACCGACGCCACCGACGAGCAGATCAAGGCCGCCGTGGATGACTCCATCCCGCAAGTACTGCCGCTGTTCTTCGCCTTCCGCATCATGGTTGCCTGCGGCATGCTGATGCTGGTGCTGATTGGCCTGGCCTTCTATGACAGTACCCGTCACAAGATCGGCGAGCGCAAGTGGCTGCTCAAGGCGCTGCTGTACGGCATCCCGCTGCCCTGGATCGCCATCGAGTGTGGCTGGTTCGTCGCGGAATACGGTCGTCAACCCTGGACCATCGCCGAAGTGTTGCCGACCTCGGTCTCGGCCTCCAACGTGCCGGCCTCCGAGATCTGGTTCTCCCTTATCGGGATCTGCCTGTTCTACACCGTACTGCTGATCATCGAGATGTACCTGATGTTCAAGTACGCGCGTCTGGGCCCAAGCAGCCTGAAGACCGGCAAGTACCACTTCGAACAGAGCAAGGCATAAGGAGAGCAACCCATGTTTGATTACGAAATGTTGCGCCTGGTCTGGTGGGTGCTGGTCGGCGTCCTGCTGATTGGCTTCGCCATCACCGACGGCTTCGATATGGGGGTGGGCGCACTGCTCCCCTTCGTCGGCAAGAAAGATGTTGAGCGTCGGGTGATGCTCAACACCATGGGCCCGCACTGGGAAGGGAACCAGGTCTGGCTGGTGACCGCCGGTGGTGCCCTGTTTGCAGCCTGGCCCATGGTGTATGCGGCAGCCTTCTCCGGCTTCTACATCGCCATGATCCTGACCCTGATGGCCCTGTTCTTCCGCCCGGTCGGTTTCAAGTACCGTTCCCTGCGTGAAGATGCCAAGTGGCGCAGCAACTGGGACTGGGCGCTGTTCGTCGGTAGCGCGGTACCGCCCATCGTGTTTGGCGTGGCGTTCGGCAACCTGCTGCAGGGCGTGCCGTTCGACTTCAACCAGTTCATGATGCTGACCTATCATGGCAACTTCTTCGGTCTGCTCAATCCGTTCGGCCTGTTGGCCGGTCTGGTGAGCCTGTTCATGCTGGTCACCCAGGGCGCTACCTGGCTGATGATGAAGACCGATGGTGAAGTGCTGGCCCGCTCCCGCACCGCCGCCATGATCTGCTCGCTGGTGACCCTGGTGCTGTTCGCACTGGCCGGTTTCTGGGTCAGCGGCATGGAAGGCTATGTGGTGGTCAAGGCGGCCGCGACCGATGCCGTCTCCAATCCGATGAACAAGGAAGTGGTGCGTCAGGCCGGTGCCTGGATGAACAACTACAGCCTCTATCCCTGGATGATTGCAGCACCCGTGCTGGGTCTGGCGATGAGCCTGCTGACGTCGCTGTTTGCCAAGCTGAACAAGGGCTGGCTGGCGTTCACCTGCTCCTCCCTGGCGATTGCCGGCGTGATCCTGACTGCCGGCTTCTCCATGTTCCCGTTCGTGATGCCCTCAAGCCTTGAGCCGTCACTGAGCCTGACCATGTGGGATGCCACCGCTTCTCTCAACACCCTGCGGGTGATGACGGTAGCGGCCGCCATCTTCGTACCGATTGTGCTGGGTTATACCCTGTGGACCTACATCAAGATGTTCGGCCGGGTGACCAGCAAGCACATCGAAGACAACCAACAATCGCTCTACTAAGAAGGTGCCCTGATATGTGGTATTTCACCTGGATCCTGGGTCTGCTGCTGGCTTGTGCATTCGGCATCATCAATGCGCTGTGGCTGGAACACACCGAGAACATGGATCGCCAGATCGATGAGAACAAGTGATCGACTCGCCCGGTTGGCTGCTCCTCTGGAGCGCCAACCCTGGCAGGGGTTGATGCTGGTAGCGGCGGCCCTGTTGGCCGTCGCTATTTTACAGGCCCCCAATCTGGTGGCCGCCAACACCAGCGAACATGGCCTCTGGCTGGCGCCCTGGCTGATGTGGGCGGTCTGTTGCGGGGTCATGCACGGGCTGGGATTCCATCCCCGCAGCCTCGTCGGTCGCGTGCTGTTTTTCCCCTGGCTCGCCTTGCCCAGTTTGTTGTACGGGCTCTGGCTGACTCAAGGCTATTTCCTTTCATAAAAAACGGGAGGAGGCAGGATTTCCCTGCTTCCCCCTGCTTCTTTCCTATTCAGCCCTGCGCTATGATAGCCCCCCATCTGACTGTCGTATGGATCACAGATTGTTATGGGGGAAGTCTCTGAGTTTCCGGTGCGTGTCTACTACGAAGACACCGATGCCGGGGGCATCGTCTACAACGCCAATTATCTCAAGTTTATGGAACGTGCTCGCACCGAGTTCCTGCGTGCTGGCGGCATCGAACAGGATGTCCTGCTGGGCGCCGGGTACGCGTTTGTGGTGAGTCGAACAGAGATCGATTTCCGCTCGGCGGCCCGTTTTAATGAGCTTTTGACTGTATTGACGCAAGTGACCGAAGTGAAACGCGCCTCCATGCGCTTCTCACAACGGATACTGGCGGCTGATGGACGACTGATCACCCAGGCCATGGTACAGATAGCCTGTGTCAGTCATCCGCATATGAAACCTGTTGCAATACCTGAAAATGTGAAGGGAGTGCTGTTAAGTGCACGCTGAAATTTCGTTTATTGGCCTGTTTTGGCAAGCCAGCCTGTTGGTAAAACTGGTCATGATGACCCTGATGGGCATGTCGGTCGTCTCCTGGGCGCTGATCATCCAGCGTTCCAAGGCCATCAAGGCAGCCAATATCGCATCGGAGCAGTTCGAAGACAGATTCTGGTCCGGGGTTGACCTCAACCGTCTCTACCAGGAGTCCTCTTCCCGCCGCGACGACATCGAAGGCATGGAAGACATCTTCTACTCCGGCTTCAAGGAGTATGCCCGTCTGCTCAAGGCCGGCGCCCGTGGTCAGGATGCGGTGATGGACGGTACCTACCGTGCCATGCGCGTCTCCCTCTCCCGCGCGGTGGACGATCTCGAGTCCAACCTGCCGATCCTGGCGACCATCGGCTCCATCAGTCCCTATATCGGTCTGTTTGGTACCGTCTGGGGGATCATGAACGCCTTTATCGCCCTGGGGCAGGTGCAGCAGGCGACCCTGCAGATGGTGGCCCCCGGTATCGCGGAGGCGCTGATCGCCACCGCCATGGGTCTGTTTGCCGCCATCCCGGCCGTTATTTTCTACAACCGCTTCTCCAACAAGGTCGAGCGGCTGGAGAACGCCTACGCCAACTTCATGGACGAGTTCACCACCATTCTGAACCGTCAAATTGCTCAGCAGCAGGGTGATCAGTAATGCAAACCTATCAGCGGATCCGGCGCAAGAAGGTGGCCGAGATCAACGTGGTTCCCTATATCGACGTCATGCTGGTGCTGCTTATCATCTTCATGGCGGTGACGCCCGTGATCACGCAAGGGGTCAAGGTTGACCTGCCGCAGGCGGAGTCCGAGCAGCTGCCGGAAGATGCCAAGCCGCCCTTCATCGTCAGCGTCAATACCGAAGGCGAGTACGTCATCAAGGCCGGTGAGGCCGAAGACGAACCCGTCCCGAGCGGGACGCCCGAGGCGATGCAGCAGTACATCACCGAGAAAGCCATGGGTTACCTGGCCATCAACCAGAACGCCCCCGTGGTGGTGGCCGGTGACAAGTCGGTGCGCTACGAAGAGGTGATCCTGCTGATGGTGGCCCTCAAGAAAGCCGGTGTGCCTCAGGTCGGCCTGATGACAGATCCGGTGAACTGACGGAGATGGATGTGAAGCGTGGTATTTCCGGTTATCTCATCGCGTCGCTTCTGCTGCACCTGATCATCGGCATCATCCTGTTTGTCGGGCTCGACTTCAGCAAGCCGAAGCGACCCGAGTCGAAGGGGCAGATCGTCAATGCCGTCATGCTCGACGAGAACTTCCTCAACGAGCAGGCCAAGCAGATCCAGCAGCAGAAGGCTCAGCCCAAGCCGCAGAAGGTAGAGAAAGAGAAGGATAAGGAAGACACGGACATCGCCAAGCGCGAGCTGGCCCAGCAGCAGGAACGGTTGCGGATTGCAGAGGCCAAGCGCAAGGAGGCCGAGGAGGCCACCCGCAAGGCCGAAGTAGAGAAGCAGAAGAAGCAGGCCGAGCAGAAGCAGGCGGAAGAGAAGGCCCAGAAAGCCGAGGAAGCCCGCAAGCTCGAAGAGCAGAAGGCCAAGAAGGCGGAGGCCGAGCGCAAGGCCGCGGAAGAAGAGAGCAAGGCGCTGGCGCTGAAGAAGAAAAAGGAACAAGAGAAGAAAGAGGCCGAAGAGAAGGCCAAGGCTGAGGAGGCCAAGGCCAAGAAAGCGGAGGCCGAAAAGAAAGCCAAAGCCGAAGCCGAGAAAAAGGCGAAGGCAGAAGCGGACAAGAAAGCCAAGGCGGAGGCCGAGCAGAAGGCCAAGGCTGAAGCCGAGAAGAAAGCCAAGGAAGAGGCGGCCAAGAAGGCAAAAGCTGACGCAGAGAAGAAAGCCAAGGCGGAGGCCGACAAGCAGGCCAAGATCGCGGCTGAACGCAAGCGCAAAGCGGCCGAGGAGGCCAAGCTGCAAAAAGAGATGGAAGACATGATGCAGCAGCAGCTGGCGGCTGAGGCCAATGCCCGCAGTCAGGCGGCATCGGCGGCGGCCAAGGGTGAAGTCGACAAATATGCGGCGCTTATCAAGGCGACTGTTGAGCGATATATGATTTTGGATCCCACCATGCGGGGCAAAACATGTACTATCGGCGTACGTCTTGCGAGCACTGGCTTTGTCATCTCGGTAGATAACGGCCAGGGTGACCCGGCGGTATGTCGTTCCGGCAAAGCAGCCGTACTGAAGGCCAATCAGTTGCCGGTACCCAAGGATCCTGCGGCATTCGAGATGTTGAAGGAGTTCAACCTCAAGCTGGAACCTAACATCTAGCACTGATGGCGAGGGGATCGAGTAAGGTGGTTGGCAGCGTCTTGCCGAGAAAGGAAGTTAATCTCTCATTATTTTGGAACCGAGTGTTTAAGCCATGATAAGAAAAGTGTTTTTTGCTTTGGTTGGCTGTTTGTTGCTGGGTCAGAGCGCCCAGGCGGCCTTGGACATCGTCATCACAGGCGGTATCGACAGTGCACGACCGATCGCCGTCGCCCCCTTCAAGTGGGAAGGCAATGGCCAGCTGCCGCAGGACATCGCGGAAGTGGTCTCCAACGATCTGATGCGCAGCGGCAAGTTCAGACCGCTGGCCCGTGGCCAGATGCCGCAGACCCCGAGCTCCAGCGGTGAAATCAACTTCGCACCCTGGGCCTCCCAAGGCGTCGAAGCCGTGGTGGTCGGTTCCATCGCCGCCGTCGGCGACGGTACCTACAAGGTCAACTTCGAGCTGGTCGACGTGCTCAAGGGCCAGCTGGCCAAGACCCAGGGCGGCGAGAGCAATGGCTACATCCTGGACAGCCGGATGGCGACCATCCCGGGTGCCCAGATGCGCCAGTTTGCCCACCGCATCTCCGACATCGTCTACGAGCGGCTGACCGGCGAGCGCGGGGCCTTCCTGACCCGTCTGGCGTACGTCTCCGTGCAGCAGGGTACCCAGTTCCCGTATCAGCTGCGGATCTCCGACTACGACGGTTACAACGAGAAGACCCTGCTGCGTTCCCGCGAGCCGCTGATGTCCCCAGCCTGGTCGCCGGATGGCAGCAAGCTGGCCTACGTGAGCTTCGAGAACCAGAAATCCGAAATCTACGTGCAGGACATCTACACCCAGCAGCGCAGCCTGATCACCAGCTTCCGCGGCATCAACGGGGCGCCGGAGTGGTCTCCGGATGGTCGTCGTCTGGCTATCGTTCTCTCCAAGGACGGGTCACCGAATCTCTATGTCGTTGATGTTGCTAGCAAGCAGCTGACCCGCGTCACAACCAGCCGGGTAATCGACACCGAACCCTCCTGGATGCCGGACGGTCAAAATTTGCTGTTCACCTCTGAACGTGGTGGCAAACCCCAGATTTATAGCGTAAATTTGGCGACTGGCATGACTCGCCGGATGACCTGGGAAGGTGAATCCAACCAGGGTGCGTCCATTACTCCTGATGGCAAAATCATGGTGATGGTGACCCGGGTTCAGGGGCAATACCGTATCGCCCGTCAGGATATGGAAAACAATGCCCTGCTGGTCCTTACCCAGAGCGCGCTGGATGAGTCGCCAAGTGTGGCTCCCAATGGCAGCATGATCATTTATGCCACCATCTATCAGGGTCGTAAGAGTCTCGCGTTGGTGTCGACTGATGGTCGCTTCAAGGCTGTGCTTCCGACCAGTAGCGGTGAAATTCGTGCACCAGCTTGGTCGCCCTTCTTGAATTGATAAAAATCCAATTGTTTTTTGTTTTGTTATAAAGGTTTAAGGAAATAGCATGCAACTCAATAAACTGCTCAAGGGTTTGGCCATCGCACTGCCACTGTTCACCCTGGCCGCTTGTAGCTCCTCTTCTGATTCCGACGCCGCTGGCGCCGAATCAGGCATGACCGACGGCATGGGCGGTGTACAAACCGGTGGCGCGAACGGCATGTTGTCCCCGGAAGAGCAGATGCGTCAGAAGTTCGAAGCGCTGCAGCGTGACAACGTGATCTACTTCCCGTTCGACGGTTACGACATCCAGGGTCAATACGCCGACCTGCTGGATGCCCACGCCAGCTACCTGCGTGAGCGCCCGAGCGTCAAAGTACTGATCGAAGGCCACGCCGACGAGCGCGGTACTCCGGAGTACAACATCGCGCTGGGCGAGCGTCGTGCCAAGGCTGTTGCCAAGTATCTGCAAACCCTGGGTGTGCAGGCTGAGCAGCTCTCCATCGTCAGCTATGGCGAAGAGAAGCCGCTGGATATGTCTCACACCGAGGATGCCTTTGCCAAGAACCGCCGTGCGGTCCTGGTTTACTAAGGTTTGAATCGAACGAAGTTCGTTTATATGCAAGCGGCCATTTCGATGGCCGTTTTATTTGCACTAAACGCCAAGGTTTGATCCGAATGAAATCTGTATAAGCGAGCGACGATGGCGCTGGCCGTTTTATTTGCACTAAACGCTAAGGTTTGATCCGAATGAAATCTGTGTACAAGCAAGCTGCTGTTGCGCTGGCCGTATTGGTTGCTATGAATGCGCAAGCTGCGGCACCGGTGAGCGATCTGAGCGGTGACTCGGGTGGCGGGGTTGTCCTAAGCGGCAACAACGGCGCCATCGTGCCCACCGGCAGCCTGGAAGACAGGGTTGCCCTGCTGGAACGCACGCTCAACGCCCGTCTGCGCCTGCAGGCCGATTTGCAGCAACAGGTGGATGCCCTGCAAGGGGAGGTCTCCGAGCTGCGTGGCCAGCTGGAGCAGCAGACCTACCAGATGGAACAGTCGCAGGAGCGTCAGCGCCAGCTCTATCAGGAGCTCGACAAGGTGGCCAACAGCCAGCCTGCTGCTACGCCAGCAGCCCCGGCAGCCGCCGCTGCGAGCGCGACGCCGGCCGCCGCGGCCAACTACTCCACCAACCAGAACGAGAATCAGGCCTATGATGCGGCCGTGAACATGGTGCTCAAGGAGAAGAACTACGACAAGGCAATTCCGGCCTTCGAAGGGTTCATCAAGCAGTTCCCGAGCTCCAGCTATGTTCCCAACGCCCATTACTGGCTGGGTCAGCTGCTGTTCAACAAGGGGGATCGGACCGGCGCTGCCGCCCAGTTCACCACTGTGGCTACCAAGTTCAGCAAGTCTCCCAAGCGAGCCGACGCCCTGTTGAAGCTGGGCATGCTGGCACAGCTTGACGGCAAGAAGGCGGAAGCGAAGAACTTCTATGAGCAGGTGATCAAGGGGTATCCCAACACCTCGCCGGCCCAGCTGGCCAAGCAGAGTTTGAGCAAGCTGTAACTTTGCCGCATGTCACTGTTTTCGTAACAGTCTTGTAAATACAGCCTCGCTTTGTATGCGCAGTGAACAAACAGATGGAATTTAAGATTTTTCTGTTGCGCCAGGATGATAAATCCGTAATATAGGCCGCCGTCAGAGCCGGTGCAGCATTGCAGTTGGTCCTGGTCGTGGTGAGGGTCGTTAGCTCAGTCGGTAGAGCAGTTGACTTTTAATCAATTGGTCGCTGGTTCGAATCCAGCACGACCCACCATTTCTCCACCAGGTGGAGACAGAATTCCCAGGTCGTTTAGCTCAGCTGGGAGAGCACCTCCCTTACAAGGAGGGGGTCACTGGTTCGATCCCAGTAACGACCACCAG